>DUNV01000035.1 GCA_012839215.1 Bacillota bacterium | reverse complement strand
TAAAACGGCAAGCTCGATCAACTCCAGCGATGTCGCCAGCCCTTTTTCGCAGTTGTCAATATCATTTGCCTTCTGTTGTATAACTGCCACCCTTACCTTCACAAAACACCACTCCTAATCGATATATCCTTACACCCCGGCAAACCACCACGACAACCAAACTATTAACTTATTATTACAATTATGTTATTTTATGGTACTACTAAAGTAAATTAACCCCTCTTCCGCCCGCTCCACCGGCTGTGGCCCCTAAAAATCTAGGGCCTCCGGCCAACCATCTTTTTTACTGATTTTCTTTTAAAAAGACTTCCAGTTCATTAACAATCTTTTCAGCATCATCTTCTTCGGGGCCAACAGCAGTATAAGGAACTTTCCCTAGGTTGTTCTTTTCGATCATCTCCAAAAGTAGCTCTATAAAGACACCTTTTTCGGGTATAAGGGAAAATTCATCTTCCGGCAACTCAGGCCTCCCGCCCCACTTCGTGTTGCTCCTGGTGCATCTGACGCCGCAGGAAGGGCTTCCATCCGAGCCAATCAGGATAACTTTAAAGCCGCCTTCCTGGTATTCCTTTATTTGATCAACTATCGGTGCCAGCAACTGTTTGGAGACATTAATAAACCCGATATTGTTAAACTGTTCCTTGACGTGCCACCATCTTCTTGTACCTGCATAGATTGTTTCCGGGCATGGTAGTTGCAGTATGCCGTAATCATATCTATTTAGCAGCTCGACAACCTCAACCAGCATGGCCGGAGTAGAGGCAATACCATTCACCCTCGCATTTTGATTGAGCAGGCAATGTGCAACCAGCGCGATCTTCTTCGCCCTCGGGTCTTTCCCTAACATTTGATTTTCCTCCCATCAAAAATTTTTGGATATGACATATTTATAATTAAATATGCATAGCCACATAATACTGGTTTATGTAGTTGAATGACTTGTTCTAGAGCAATTCTATCTTCTTGGAATATTGCCTTTGTGGGTCTACCACCAAATTAAGGGCAGTTTATTTGTGGGATGGCCATAAAAAGCTATTTGGTATTCTCCAAAATTTTTAGGGCCAGATAGAGGTTAAACCTGGTTTCTGCCTGGGAAAGGTCCGCTCCCAGGAGTTCCTTGATTTTGTTTAAACGATAAGCAACAGTGTTGACATGCAAAAACATTTTTCTGGCAACATCGGCCTGGTTACCATTGCTTATTAAAAAATTCTCCAGGGTTTCCAGCAGGTTCATCTGGTTTTCCCTATCGAACTTTACTAGTTTGCCAATAGTATCCTGGCAGTACGCCTCCAATACCGCACGATCCCTAACCATCGACAAGAGCCTGTAGCAACCCATTTCATCGAAAAAGACCACTTGCCCGTAGGAAGGAAACTTTTTTGCGGTATTTACAGCCTCGAGGGCCTCTGAATAACTCTGCCTGATGCCTTTTATACCTTCATAAAAGTTACCGACCCCGATGATCGGCTTGTAGCCAAAAAGATTTTGCTCCAGCGCCTTGGCGATATTCACTGATATATCCCTGATTCCTTTAAATAACTTTTCATTTATTTCTTTATCCGCATGTAAAAACAGTATGACACCATCCTGGCGGGGAATATAAAACACCTTTGGATCCAATTGTTTAACCATATGATGGATCATCCTTGCCAAAAAGGCATCAATGTTCTGAACATCATTTGGGTTTTCCTCCTGTTTATAAACCCGAACAATAGCTGTGGTTAAAAAACCGCTAAAATCAAAACCTTGGGCCACAGCTTTATACTTGATTTCCTCCTCATCGCCCTCTTCGAGAAGGGTGCGCAAGAGATCAGCCTTGAGTCTCCCCTCGGCTTCAAAAGAGGCCCTCCTCTTGAGGAATTCAAGAGCAATAACTGTTGAGCCATGTTCCATGGCAATAAAATCTTTATCTGTTACAACCCCATTTTTTCCAATAACAGAAAAATACCCGTAAAGTTCCTGCTTGGCGGTGATAAAAAAGATATATTGCTTATATTCTTTTCCATCTATGAGCAGGGGCACTTCCACATAGCTACTGTCGCTATCCATTCTGATTTTGTTTTCTCTTTGCAGTTCTTTTAGTTTTTTTATATATCCGTGGGATAGCCGGTATTCTAATACATTCACACCTCCGCCACCCGTGTCGCTTGTTGTTAAAAGATTAAACCATCTGTCCTCGATAATGACAGGGTTATTGACTATATCGCAAACAGTTCCAGCTATCTTGTCCATTCCCTTTGAATCCAAAACCAGCTTGGTAAGCCTCCTGTGAATCTCCTCAGAACGCTTTACCAATGCAGAAGCCCGGTCTAGAATCAAATTCATAACGCCCTCGATGATCACCGGCCAGGTAACCCTGACCGGCAGTTCGATAATTGGAAAGGCCAGCTCGTTGCCAATCTGCTTAATGGCATCGGGTATGGTACCAATAAATCTTTCCGGCTTGATCGCCAAGGCAACAGCCCCATGATCCACCAGACCCTGCACCCAATTCTTTAGGGCTTGGGGATCATCCTTGATATAATAAGCCGTTGTAATCACCAGCTCACCGCCGCCAAGCCAGTCCATGGCATCAGGAACTTCGGCAACAGTGACAGTCTTAACCTTGTTGCCCAGGCCCGCCTCGCCGGCAACAACCCTGCTTTCTTCAAAACCATGGGTTGTTAAAGCCTCCTTTATCGTTACCCCTGTCAAACTCTAGCCCCCCTTCCCGAACGTACATTTCGCCGCAAAGCAATCAAAATCCTTTCGCCGAACAGGCCATCGCCCGTGGCAAAATCTGGCTTGGGAAAATGCGCCGGGAACATCTTGCCGGGGTGGCCTTTTCGCATAAAAAAACCCTCCTATAAAAAGAAGGGCCCGTACAAAAGAGTCAGTTTTCAGTGCAAGCCGTCAATCATTCCCCTTTTTTCTGATTCGTGCCATAAAAAAACCATCCAACCCGTGCTTATGGGGGTAGAAATAGATCGTTCCCTCCTCTTTTTCCTGGGAGCGTAGTTCCTCCGGCAAAAGTGGAGCAAGCAGCGCCAGGCTGGCTGAGGATTCCTCCTGAAGAAAAGCATAAATTATCTCCCTTGTTTCCTCTGGCTCCGTTGAACAGGCGCTATAAACCAGAACTCCCCCAGGTTTTAGGGCCTTGAAGGCACACCTCAACAAATCTGCCTGCAGCCTGGCCAGGGAAAAAATATCCTCCTCCTTCCTGCGCCACTTCAGTTCTCCCTTGCGCCGGACAACCCCCAAGCCGGAACAAGGAACGTCTAACAAAACTCGATCATAAGAGCCATATTCACTGGAGGAAATGCTCCTTCCATCGAGCTTCTCTGTCCTGACAATTTTAATGTTGTGCCGCTTCATCATCTTTTCCAGCAATTCCAGGCGGTGAGGGTACATATCTGCTGCAAGAATCCTGCCCTTATTACCCATCAGCATGGCCATATGCAGGGTCTTGCCACCAGGGGCACTGCAAAGATCAAGAACCCGCTCACCTGCCTTGGGATTGACGAGGGGCGCCACCAGCATGGAGGCCTCCCCCTGGATCTGAAAAAGCCCCTCCTGGAAACTGTCCAGGGATGTCAGCCTCTTTGTTAAATGCAAAACCAGGCCTTCGGGGGCATAGCGGCAGGGATCAGCCTTGATACCTTCTTCTTCTAAAAGCACTTTTAATCTTCCCGGAGTTGTTTTTAGTGTGTTTGTCCTAATACTCAGGGGGGGCACAGCGTTATTCGCCTGGCATAGCTTTTCCGCTTCGTCCAGGCCCATCTGTCCAATCCAGCGCCGGACAATCCAAAGGGGAAAGGAGTAAACGAGCGAAAGGTAAAGAAAGGGATCACCCGATCTTGAGGGCCAGGGTATTTCCTCTTTTAAGCGATCAACTTTCCTCAGCACGGCATTGACCAGTCCGGCAACCCCCTTATGCCCGAAACGCAGGGCAAGCTTAACCGATTCATCGACAGCGGCACTTGCCGGAATCCGCTTAAGATAAAGCAGTTGAAAAACCCCGAGCCGCAGGATATTGCGAATCCACGGGGTTAATTTATCCAAGGGTGAGGTCAGATAAAGTGAAAGGATCCAATCCAATGTGTTTAAGCGCTGCAGCACGCCATAGAAAAGTTCCGTAAGGAAAGAACGCTCCTCCTCGATCAAAGAAATCCTGGACAGCAAGCGGTTAAGAACAATGTTGGCATAAGCTCCTTCTTCAATTTCCTTTAATAGTTTTAGGGCATAGCCCCTGGCATTTTCTTTTTTATTCCTGTTTTCGTTTTCGTCTTCGTTTCCCTTAGTGATTGATCCTTTTCCGCGCAATTTATCTCCTTCCTCTTAACATTAAGAGCCGCAAAAGTTGTGCGATGGCCACAGCCAGTGCCGCAACATAGGTTAAGGCAGCAGCACGCAAAACCTTGCCTGCGCCTGCCAGTTCTTCCCCTTCCAAAAAACCACCATCCCCCAAAAGGGCCAGGGCCCTGCTGCTGGCGTTCAGCTCCACCGGCAACGTAATCGTTTGAAAAAAAACAGCGAAGAGGAAGAGGGCAATACCAACATCCATTAAAAATCCTATGCTCCCGCTAAACAGCAGTCCGATAAAAAAGAGGGGCAGGGCAGCCCTGGAACCAAACCCGGCCAGGGGGAAAATGGCGTTACGGATCCCCAAGGGGGCATAATCCGTATCATGTTGAATGGCATGGCCCACTTCATGGGCAGCAATACCCAGGGCCGCCAAGGAACCATTCCTATAAATTTCTGAAGATAACCTGACCACTTTTGCCCGTGGATCATAGTGATCTGTCAGGTGCCCTTCGGTAACTTCCACCGGTACACCTTCCATTCCCGCCGCGTCCAACAGGGTGCGGGCGATCTGCCCTCCTGTCATCCGGCTGCGCGAAAACAGCCTGGAATAATGCGCATAGGTGCTACTGATCTTACTTTGGGCATAAAGGGCAAAAGCCATGGCAGGCAGAACAAGAAGGATAAACCCACTATCAAAAAAGAACATTTAACATCAAGCCTCCTCTCCTATTTTCCCCTGCCCCAGAAAGAAATCGAGAGCATTTTCTACTTTTTGCAAATCGACCCTGGTATTAAAACATGGGCCCTGGGGCCTTTCGTTTAATATGCCAAAAACCGGCAGGGGAAATGTATCGATTACCCCACTGGAAAGATCCCTTTCACAGGCCACGGCCACAACAATTTTAGGCCTATGCGTTTCCACTGCCCGGCGGGCCAGGGTGCCACCGGTAACGACCCGGGTGGGAATGCCCCTTTTGGAAGTTACCTCCAGAAGGGAGGCAATCTGACATCTGCCACAGCGTTTACAGTTTTCAATATTGTGCGTTATCCTGATTGTGCAGCCATCGTACTGCAGGCAGTGCGGAAGAAGTACCAATATTCTTGCGGCCTCCGCCTGGATAGGACATAAAGATAAAAGCTGGTTATTTACTTCTATAAAAGAACGCTGAATTTTATCCTGGGTAATAGAAAGAAAACGTCCTATTTGCAAAACAAAAGGATACAGAAAGAGCGTCTGGCCTACAAACCAGGAAAATCCGGGAAATCTCCATTTTCCTAGAATGGCCAGAACAATACAGAAAAGTCCGCAAAGGATCAACACGCTAAAAAGAAAAGCAGAAGAAATAACAAAAATGGCCAGATTGCGCATCAACCCGGCATCAGGTTTTCCGGCAATAATAAAAAAGTAAATGATAACGGTAATTATGAGAAAAAGAGATGCCAACGACAGGCCCAGGAATGTTCTTTTCTTTGTTTTATTCCCATCTACAACTATTTCATTCAAAATTTTCACCAGCTTCTAAGCGGTTTCCTTTCAGAAAATCTTCTACGGCCATCCTTTTTTTACCTTCGGGCTGCAATTCCAGAACCCTGAGCGACCCCCCGGTGGTGGCCACCGTAAAATAGTCTTTCTCTACCCGGCAGATAGTCCCCGGTGCAGCCGGAGATCCACTGCCCTCCCGCTTTTCCGGGTCAACCTTCCAAATTTTAAGCCGTTTTCCCCGGAAAATCGTATAGGCCCCGGGGTAAGGGTCCAGTGCCCGGATTTGGTTGGCAATCTCTGGGGCACCTTTTGACCAAACGATTCTTTCATCCTCGCGGGAAAGGGGAGGGGCAAAAGTTGCCAGATCGTCGTCCTGCGCTAGACGGGCCGCCTTTCCTTCCATGACCAGTTCCAGCGCTTCATACAGCTTTTCTGCCCCCAGCACTGCCAAACGATCATAAAGAACTCCAAATGTTTCCCCAGATCCAATACCAATTTTCTCCTGTAAAATTATATCCCCGTCATCCATCCCCGGGGACATAAAAAAAATAGAGACGCCCGTCGATTTTTCACCTGCCAGCAAGGCCCTTTGTATGGGCGCAGCCCCCCGGTAAGCGGGAAGAAGCGAGGGATGAACATTGATCGCCCCCAGCTGTGGAACCATTAGAGCTTCTGCCGGCAGTATCATTCCATAGGCGACACTGACCATTATTTTGGGCCTTAGCTCTTTGATAATGCCCAAAAGTTCTGCTTTACTACGGGGTTGAAATATATCCAGATTATACTCCAAAGCAGTTTCTTTAACAGGTGGAAAAGTTATTTTTTTCCCCCTCCCCGCCGGGCGATCAGGCCGGGTAATAATCCCCGCCAAATCAAAGCCACGATCGAGGAGCATCCGCAAAGAAGGAAGGGCAAATGGAGCCGTTCCAAGGAAAACAAGGGTATCATCTGACAATAGGGACCACCTCACCAAAAAGTGTTAGGCTATTTTTTTCTTAGTTTTTCCAATTCATCAGGGGTCAAAAGATGCGTTGCCCTATCAATAAAGAGGATTCCCTCGAGATGATCGATCTCGTGCTGAAGTACCCTGGCCAAAAAACCCTGGGCCTCAAGTTGGACTTCCCCGCCCTCCCTGTTCAGTCCGATCACCTGGACATGCTCTGCCCTGGGCACCTCACCGTAGATCCCCGGCAGGCTCAAACACCCCTCAATATCAGTAACATTTCCTTTTGACATGATAATTTCTGGATTAACCAGCTCGAAAATACCACTATTATTGTTTTGAAAAACGATGGCCCTTTTGGATATTCCCACCTGGGGAGCGGCGAGCCCTGCCCCCTCGGCTTGACCCATCGTTTCGGCCATATCGTCCAGCAACTGTAATAAACCCGGTGTAAAACGGTTTATCTTTGCGGCCTTCTTGCGCAAAACAAAATCATCCCGTCTTCTTATCCGCCTCAACGCCATTTCCCAGCCCTCCCAGGAAATATTATAACATCATCAGGGGGTTAAAATCTACCGTTAAGCGCACATCTTCGTGTAATTTTCCTCTGAAATCCCAAACGATTGCCCGGATATCATCGGCAAACCGGTGTAGATCATCACCCTTATAAACAACATGATAGCGAAAATATCCTTCCCTTTTCTGCAGTGGCGCTGGAAAAGGTTCCGAAAGGACAAACTTGCCCCCATCGTTTGGTAAACCGGTGCCCAGCCTTTTTTTTAGTTCACCGGCACAATGCGCGGCCCTTTCACCATCCTTGGAGCTGCAACAAAACAATAGCATCTCTGCGAATGGTGGATAGGCCAATGACTTTCTCCTTCCGGCCTCCTCGGCAATAAAACCCTGGTAATCATGGGAGGCCGCCCGCTTAATACTATAGTGCCACGGGGTATATGTTTGAATGAGTACCCTTCCCTTTTTTTCGCCTCTCCCTGCCCTGCCCGCCACCTGGGCAAGCAACTGAAAGGTCCTTTCACCGGCCCGAAAATCCGGAAGATGCAATGTTATATCGGCGGCAACAACACCCACAAGGGTTACCCCAGGAAAATCAAGGCCCTTGGCAACCATCTGTGTCCCGATCAGCACCTGCGCTTTCCGATCGTTAAAGGCTTTCCACATTCGATAATGGGCACCCTTAGATGATGTGGCATCGCTGTCCATGCGGATTATTTTTACCCCCGGGAACAAAGCTGCCATTTCCTTTTCTACCTTTTGTGTTCCCAGGCCGAAACTTCGAAGATAAGGGCTATGGCATTCCGGACAGGTATGGGTCGCCTCCTTCCTGTAACCACAGATATGGCATTGGAGATGTTCCGGGGAGGTGTGATACGTAAGGGAAACCGAGCAATTTGGACAGCGCATGACATGGCCACAAACCCTGCAGAGTTGGAAACCGGCAAAGCCCCTACGGTTAAGAAAAAGAATCAGTTGATCCCCATCTTTCAAGGTTTCTTCGATAGCTGAAAATAGTGCCCTGCTAAAGATACTCCTGTTTTTTTGCCTGAATTCCCTGCGCATATCCACGATCTGTACGGAAGGCAGGAGGCGCCCTTCTACCCTCTCGGATATCTCTATCAGCCCTAACTTCCCCTGCTGGACTTTCTGGTATGAATCCAGGGAAGGGGTCGCACTGCCCATTAGCAATAATGCACCGTGATAAATAGCCCTCTGCCAAGCTACATCGCGGGCATGATAACGGGGAGAATCTTCCTGCTTATAAGCGTTTTCATGTTCTTCGTCAATAACTATGAGGCCAATATTTTCCAGTGGGGCAAAGACAGCCGAACGAGCACCCAGAACGATTCTTGCCTCCCCCTTTTTTACCTTCCACCACATATCATATCTTTCCCCCGGGGAAAGGCTGCTATGTAGAAGGGCAAATTGCCCGGCAAAGCGCCCCCGGAACTGGCTGATTAGAACAGGAGTCAGGGCAATTTCCGGAATGAGAATTAAAACAGTTTTTCCCTGGCCTAAAACTTTTTCGGCAGCACGAAAATAAAGCTCTGTTTTCCCACTTCCGGTTATTCCGTGCATCAGAAAATGTTTCTGCGGACCCTCAAAACCCTTTAAAATATCCTGCCAAGCCTTTTCTTGCTGCCCGGTAAAAACTAGTTTGGGCTGTTTATCCATCCTAAGCATTTTCTTCTGCCACGGCCGGCGGATCAGGGGGGACTTCTCTATTCGTAGAAAACCCTTTTTCACCAAAGTGGTAAGGCTTTGGCGACTTACCCCCGCCTCCTTCCTGAGCTTGTCCCAGGTAATGCCCTCCATCGACTTTGCAATATGCTCCAGAATCGCAGATTGCCTGGGTGCCCTGCCTTTAATCCTGTTGCTTTCCTCCAGCAAAAAAGAGTCTGGTTGTAATGGCAAGATGATTTCCTCATATCTTGGCTTTACCTTGCCTCCCCCGGGCGGGAGACAAAGCCGGATCACCTCGATCCAACGTGTAAAAAAATATCTCGATACCCAGTAACTTAAACTGACCTGTTCTTCAGATAAATGGGCCGGGGAACTATCCAGTTTTAAGACCTCTTTTACATTTTCCAGAGAGGTCTTATCTACCAGGGAGACAACAAAGGCTTTCATTTTTCCGCTGCGAAAGGGGACAATTACCCGGGAACCAATTTGGATCTTACCCAGTAGCTCGGGGGGCAGCAAATAATCAAAGGGCTTGTCAACACCATCATTAACCAGATCAATAATTACCTTGGCGTACTGTCTAGCGATCACAATAAAAGGCACATCCCTTTTGGATTTAAATAATCATTTCAATATCCCATCGAATATATTATAATAGTATTCTAGGCTTCTGTCATGATAAAGCAAAACAATGAGGTGAAACGAACTGCTCAGTCCAAAGGTACGTACTGCTATTATGCAAAATAGCAGTTGGATCATTCTTGCGGCATTTTTCTTCATTCTGGGTATCGTTTTTTCCTTGCTCCCCCTCGGGGACAACGAACTGTTTTTTTCCGGCCTTACTGCCAGCCAGCAACAAGTTTTGCAGGAAATAGCCGAACTGATCATCAACAGCCCCCCACTGGCGGGGATAGTCCTGCTATTTCTCAATAATCTTTTTGCCTCCATGTATATTGTCTTCCTGGGAATTATTTTAGGTATCCCCCCCCTCTTAGGGCTCTTCACCAACGGCGCATTCCTGGGAACCATTCTAACAAGCCTGGAGCTTGGTGGAATAAACACATTGGCCTTTTTCTCCCTGGGCGTGCTTCCCCACGGTGTTTTCGAGCTGGCAGCCTTTTTTCTTTCCGCTGCCTTTGGCCTGAAGCTTGGTTTCCATGCCATTTTCCCCTTGCCTGGGAAAAAAAGGGGCGAAGGCATCATTTTTATCTGGAAGGAATTCTGGTCTGTTCTTCCCCTCATTCTCGTTCTCCTGGCATTCGCTGCGGCGATCGAAATCTTGATAACACCACGCCTCTTAAGCCTCTTTGGATTTCCCACCATATAGGAAGGTTTTTATCGAAACCGGCCATTTTTCCTTAAAAAATTGCTGCGCCTAGCGCCTAGCCTGTGATCATGTGTACTGATATGCTTTTTTGGGGATGCCCATAGTGTCAGCAAGAAGAAGAATTTCTTGGGGTGACAAACGTCAGTCGTGAGGGGAAATGGGAAAATATTTCCGGGCGGATAAAAGTTTTATGCATTAGAACACACTTTTGAAGGTTGGGGTCAAAAAGTAAAAAGGGGCACTTTGCTACGTTCCAAGCACCCCTTTGATACTTTTTTATTAATAGCGGTAAAGAAGGCTTTCAAATTTACATAGCGGCAAAGAAGGCTTTAGCGGTAAAGAAGGCGCTCAAATTTACATCATTTTTCCGTTTCCGTGCCACGGTGCTTCCTGATGCGATCGAGAATCAGATGGGAGAGCTGAATCTTGCTCATCAGTGGTATTTTTTCCACCGAACCATCCTTATAAAGCAGGCGGACAATATTGGTATCAACATTAAAACCGGCCCCCTCCTGCCCCAGGTCATTGGCCACGATCATATCCAATTTTTTTTCTTCCATCTTCCGCCGGGCATTTTCCTGAAGATTTTCCGTTTCCGCGGCAAAGCCTACCAGGAACTGTACCGTTTTCCTCGTGGAGATCTCCCTCAAGATATCCGGATTGCGAACGAGCTTCAGCTGCATTTCCCCGGCCTTTTTTATTTTCTGCCCGGAGGGCTCAACCGGCCGGTAATCCGCCACCGCCGCAGCCTTGATGATGATATCGGTCCCAGGCAGGTTGTCCATGATAACCTTATACATTTCCTCAGCGGTAACAACCGGCAGGAAGCGAACACCCCAGGGAGGCTCAAGGGCCGTTGGCCCACTTACCAGGATCACATTGGCACCCCTGTCCCGGGCAGCGCCAGCCAAGGCGTAACCCATTTTCCCGCTGGAATGGTTGGTTAAAAAACGCACAGGATCAAGCGCCTCCCTGGTAGGCCCGGCTGAAATAAGCACGGTAACCCCTTCGTAATCCCTCCCGCCAAGGAGCCTTTTCTTGATTAACCCAAGCAGCTCCAAAGGTTCAGCCATGCGCCCCTTCCCTACCTCACCACAAGCCAGATCGCCCCTGCCTGGATCGGCAACTAAAAACCCCCTAGCCTCCAGGGTATGAATATTCCCCCTTACGGCGGGATTTTCCAGCATGGTTACGTTCATCGAAGGGGCCAAAATAACCGGACATTTTTCCAGATCGATGGCCATTAGCACTGTCGAAAGAAGATCATCAGCAATACCCATGGCCGTTTTGCCTAAAATATTGGCCGTCGCCGGGGCAACGATGGCCAGATCGGGTTCCCGGGCCAGCTCTATATGCGCCGTTGCTGCCCGATAATGATCATGGAAAAGCGAGGAATAAACAGGGCGCCCAGTCAGCCCATGCATAGTCAGGGGAGAAATAAATTTTTTTGCTGATCGGGTCATAATGACCTGGACAGAGCAGCCTTCGCGGATAAGCAACCTGGCCAGTTCAGCACTTTTGTAGGCGGCTATTCCTCCCGATATCCCCAGCAAAACAGCCCTACCCTGCAACATTGCCCTGCACCTGTCTAGCAAACATTACTTAATCCCATCCTTGATCCGCTCAAAAGTTATTTTTCCGCTGACAACATCCTCGAGTGCCGAAGAAACTTCTTTGAAAGAACTACCCGCATTATCCCTTAAAACCTGCTGTTCCCTTAGTTTTCTGGCCCTTTTGGCAGCCATAATGACTAGTGAGTATCTACTGTCAACCTTTTTTAGCATTTCATCAATAGAAGGGTAAATCAATGCCCATCACCCTTTCCCACAAAGCTTTTAAGAAACTGTTTATTTCTTTCCACCCGGCATTTCTCAGCCATAATGATCGATTTAATATCATTTACCGCCTCTGAAACAGTATTGTTAATGACGACATAATCGTACTGCCATACCTCCATCAGCTCCCGGCGAGCATTTCTAAACCTTTCCTGCATCGCCTCGGGCTTATCTGTACCCCTGCCCTCGATCCTTTGCCAAAGTTCCTCCATGTTAGGCGGCAACAAAAAGATGCAGATCCCCTCATCAGTAGACCGGCGCACCTGGGCGGCACCCTGGACATCTATTTCCAGTATGACATCGCATTCCTTCTGCCGTAGTCTTTCTACCTCTCCCGTTAGTGTCGCGTAAAGATTGCCATGCACCTCCGCCCATTCCAAAAAAGAGCCTTGATCCTTTAGTTCACAAAACTTCTTTTCATCGACGAAAAAATAATCAACACCATCCTGCTCGCCCCTCCTGGGGGTACGCGTCGTCAGAGAGGTAGCACATACGATCGTGTCGTTTTCCCGGCAAAGGGAGCGGCAAATGGTACCCTTTCCCACCCCGGAGGGTCCTGAAAGTATAATCAACAACCCCTTGCTCTTCGTCATTTTCACACCCTAGGCTAGACCCTGCCTGAACTTTCTTCAGCAACAGATTCTTTACTTTGCAGGCGGTGTTTGACCGTTTCCGGTTGAACCGCAGAAAGAATTATATGGCCACTATCGGTAATAATGACGGCACGCGTTCTCCTCCCATAGGTTGCATCGACAAGCATTCCCCGATCCCTTGCTTCCCCGATGACACGCTTAATCGGCGCAGATTCCGGACTGACAATGGCAATTATTCGGTTGGCAGAAACAATATTTCCAAAACCAATATTAATTAATTTGATGTTCATTTTTAACCCGATCCCCGGGCAAGAAAACCCGGCCCGAAAGGAAAATAGGGATCGAGTCTGCACCTCCCTGTTTTTTAGTGTTTTATGCAAGGAACAGATTACGTTTTAAGACCACCTCCATTTTAACAAAAAGTCCCGACTGTCTACTCAATATTTTGAATCTGTTCCCGTATTTTCTCAATTTCACTTTTGCCCTCGACAACGAGCTGGGAAATCTCCAAATCGCTGCTTTTAGAGGCAATAGTATTAATTTCCCTGTTCATTTCCTGCAAAAGAAAATCAAGCTTGCGCCCCACGGCCTCATCATTACCAAGGTTTGCCGAAAACGATTCCAGATGGCTCTCCAGGCGGATCAATTCCTCGTCAATATTACTTTTTTCGGCAAATAAAGCAACCTCCATAGAAAAACGCTGCTTGTCAAACTCCTTGCCCCCGAGTATCTCCTCTAAACGAGAATTCAGCCTGGCCCGGTATTCCTCCAAAACCACAGGCCCCTTTTCCCTCATCCGCAATACCAGTTCCCGTAAAAGGCCCAAGCGCTTGACAATATCTTTTTCCAACCGCCTTCCTTCCTCTGCCCTTTGTTCTATCAGACGCACAATGGCCTCGTCGAGGGATAGCTCCAAAAGCGGGGCAACTTTATCAAGATCAGGATCCGCCTTTATAATTTTAAAAATATCGGGAAAACCCGCCAGTACTCCCATTGATAATTTGGTCTCAGCCAACTGAAAATAGTTTTCAAGTTTTTGTATAGCGAGGCAATAACTTTCCGCCAGATTTATATCTACATCGACAATTTTACCCGGTTCAGAAGTTGCCTCAAGATTAACATAAATTTCCACCCTGCCCCGATAAATCCTCCCATGAAATTTACGGCGTATCCTCCCCTCTAGCGGCAACAGTTCCCTAGGGGCCCTGATGACGAGATCAAAATGCCTGTGGTTAATAGACTTGATCTCTACAGTCAAAGAATAGCCATCCTGGCTCCCCCCGCCCCGTCCATAGCCTGTCATGCTTCTAACCAAAAAGATCCCCTTTTTCTCTATAATGTCCTTAGCATTTTTCCTAACCTATTCTATCACAAAAACAGGCATAATCAAGAGAAAAGGGAAAGAAAAACAATCTATCGGAACTAGGTTACCTTATTTTCTGTGTGGCTCAGCTATGGCCCGATAAAACAATTTACCATATGACCAGGCCATAAAATTAAAGAAATATGGGAGGGAAATGGCTATGAGGATGACGAGCCAGTCTTCCACGTATAGCGGGGTCGTACCAAAGAGCCCCTGCAGTATGGGGCAATATAGGATCAATAGTAGAAGGGCAATAGAGGTGCCGATAGCAGCAATAAGAAAAACATTACCTGTCACATTACTTTCCCAGATAGGCTGGTACTCGGATCTGCACTCAAAGGCATAAACCAGCTGAATCATAATTAAAGTCGCCAGGGCCATAGATTGCGCATAGATAAGATCCCTGCTGTTCAGATAAGATAATGCAAAAACAATAAGGGAGGTAAAACCAATAATAAAACCCCGGCCCAGTATTTTTAACCAGAGGCCCCGGCCAAAAATATTTTCCTGCGCTGCCCTGGGGGGACGGAACATAACATTTTCCTCCGGGGGATCAACGCCCAGGGCCAAAGCCGGCAGCCCATCCGTGATCAAATTAACCCAAAGAATCTGGATCGGCCTAAGCGGCAGGGGTAACCCTAAAAGCATGGCCAGGAACATAGTCAATATTTCCCCTAGATTGCAGCCCAGAAGAAAGCGGATAAATTTGCGGATATTATCATAGATATTGCGTCCCTCCTCCACGGCGGCTACTATCGTGCTAAAGTTATCATCGGCAAGAACCAGGGAGGCCGCCTCCCTGGTTACTTCAGTACCACTTCCGCCCATAGCTACCCCTATATCGGCCTCCTTGATGGCCGGCGCATCATTTACCCCATCGCCGGTCATGGCTACAATATGCCCTCTTTCCTTAAGACAGCGCACAATTCGTAGCTTATGCTCAGGGTTGACGCGGGCATAGACACGGAAGGACTCCACACGCCTAGAAAAATCCTTCCCGCTGAGCATATCGAGTTCAGCCCCCGTAATAACCTCATCCTTTGGCCGCAGCATCCCCAATTGCCGGGCAATTGCCACGGCAGTACTGAGGTGATCTCCTGTGATCATTACCACCTTGATCCCGGCCTTTTCACATTTCTGTATCGCCTTAAAAACCCCGGGGCGGGGGGGATCGATCATCCCAAAGAGGCCGGCAAAAATAAGATCCTTTTCCAGTTTTTCGGCCCGATCCGTTTCCGAAAAATGCTCAAGAGGCCTAAAGGCTACTGCGAGCGTCCTTTGCGCCCCGGCCGCCATCAGTTCCACCCGGGACAGTATTTTTCTGCGCTGCCTGGCGCCCAGGGGCTTTACCTCACCTCCATCAGTATATACAGAAGTACATTTTTCTAACAATTTTTCCGGCGCCCCTTTGATGAAAAGATGAAGCTTAGCCCCCTCACGGCAAACCACTGCCATAGATTTTCTCCCTGAACTAAAGGGGAACTCTTTCAACCGGACAAAGCGTTCATCGAGTTTTTCCCTCCAGATGCCTGCTTTGGCAGCCAGAACCAGCAATGCCCCCTCTGTGGGGTTGCCCCGAACACCAAAGGTATCTTTCAACCCCTTTTCCCTCTGCAAGGAGGCATTGTTGCAAACCGCAGCAATAGTCATCGCCTGGGCAAGATGGGGATCACCTTTTACATCTATGCGGCGGCCACCCCTAAAGAACCCCCCCCTGGTATCATACCCCTCACCACCGATATCGAACATAGAACTGCCGGCAAAAACCTTCTTTACGGTCATTTTATTTTGTGTAATCGTGCCGGTTTTATCGGAACAGATTACTGTGGCACACCCTAGCGTCTCGACAGCCGGCAGACGCCGGACGATGGCCTTATGCCTGGCCATGCGCTGGACGCCCAGGGCCAAAGCAACGGTCACGATAGCCGGAAGCCCCTCCGGAATGGCAGCAACCGCCAGGGAAATACCCGCCATGAGCATCCCATAAAGATCCCTGCCCTTCCAAAGGCCAAGCAAAACAACAAAAACACAGGGAACAAGACAGACAACAACAAGAAATTTTCCTAGCTTGGCTAGGCGTTTCTGCAGCGGAGTGCTATGGACTTCCACCCCCTGGATAAGTGAGGCAATTTTCCCCATTTCCGTCATCATCCCAGTGGCTGTTACAATCCCTTTACCGCTGCCTCCGGTAACAAG
>DUNV01000034.1 GCA_012839215.1 Bacillota bacterium | reverse complement strand
GTCAAATGTTGAGTCAAGGATCGGTTTTTGGCAAAGATATTCCCCCGATATCAATATATAGCTCATCTATGGTCAGGGCTTTCTTGCGCTCCCCTGATTTTTGTAGGTGAATTGCCTTGGCGCCAATAACACCATGAACAGCATCCCGGCCTATCCTTACCGGCTTGCTTACCAGGCTTTTTTCCTCGATGCCTCCTACCTTGTAAAAGCGCAGGTGGCCACTTTTTTCCACCGAGGAAACCATCAGACCCACCTCATCCATATGAGCCGAAATCATCAGCCCCAAATCCCTTGTTCCCCGTTGCCCCTCCTTTACGGCAAAAAGGTTGCCCATCGAATCAGTAAAATTCTTAATACCCATCTCCATAAGCTTTTCGCGGATAAAATTCCTTACCCTCGTCTCATCCCCCGAAACACCATGCAGCTCAGACAGCTCTTTTAGAAACATGACAGACCCTCCAGATAAGGGCGATCGAGGCCCGCAATAAAATTAGCCAGCAACCTGCCGCCATTTCTTATATCTTCTATATTAAGGAGTTCAACCGATGTATGCATATAGCGCAAGGGGATGGATAGAAGCCCGGCGGGAACCCCTTCCAGGCTAATTTGAATGGCCCGGGCATCGGTTCCGGTTGGCCCGGGGGAAAAATCCTTTTGGAAGGGCAAATGATATTCCTGGGCTGTTTCCCGCAACTTTTCAGCCACCAGGGGATGAATATTGGGCCCATATGTAATCACCGGTCCTTCCCCCAGGGGCGATACCTCATGCTCCGCAGCCCCGGGAAAAGAGCCATGGCACACATCGACAGCTATACCTAGATCGGGGGCAATACCAAAAGTTGAAACCACCGCACCCCTTGTCCCTACCTCCTCCTGGACCGTAGCTACCAAAAAAACTTCGGCTCTATGGCGCAGGCGCTTCAGTTCCCTCGCACATTCCCATAAAACAGCCAAACCGGCTCTATCATCGAGGGCCTTTCCTGCCCGGCACCCTCCCTGCAGGGTAAGATAATTTCGCCTTATTGCCGCAATAGTCCCCACGGGAATTTTATCAGGGAGTTCTTCCGGGGAAAGGCCTGTATCAATAAACAGATCCTCCATCTTTACGGCCTTTCCCCTATCCTTCACTTCCCACAAATGGGTCGGTTTAAAACCAATTATTCCATAAACAGGTTCCCGGCCATAGAGAGTCACTTCCTGGCCAGGCAATGTACGCGGATCGAAACCTCCAATGGAAGTAAACCTTAAAAAGCCCCCCTTGTCGATCATGGTAATCATCAACCCTATTTCATCCATATGGGCACAAAGCATCACCCTTGGAGCATCCTCCCCATCCCCTTTTATATAAAAAATGCGGTTTCCCAAATTATCTTCTTTGACCTCATCGACAAGGGGTGAAAAAAACCCGGCCAAAAGATCGCCAATGGCACCCTCGTAGCCTGACACTCCATCCTTTTGTGTTGTTTCTAGTAAAAAGGAATCTAAATCCAAACTCGAGCCCTCCCCTTAAAACCATAAGATATTAACAAAAATATTTGTTTTAAGTTAGTATACAGCTCCCCCGAAAAGTTATCCTCCCCAAGCTAAAAGGCAAGCAGGCAGGGTAAAATTAATCGTATTCCAGGCAAATACAGACAAATATGACCCCTATTAACAATATGAGCAATCAGATTTGTTTCAGTGCGGCCTGCAGTTCAGAGGTAAGCCGGTAAACTTTTTCCGCCTGGGCCATAGCCAGGGTACCTGTTCCGCAGCTCGGCGTCAGCATATACTGTTTTTTAAGCAAGTCCGCTCCAACTCCCCTGTTGGCAAGGCGTTCGATCCCCCGTAAAAACCTTTCCTTTAGAACTGCAGTTTCTTCTTCTTCAATAGCCTCTGAAGTAGGAATAAGACCCCAAGCAAGGATACCACCCTTCTTTAAAAAAGCATCCATTTCCTCAGCATAGACCAACAAGGAGTCGAAGTATTCATAAGCATCAAAATTTACGATATCCAAAGGAAGATTAAAGGGAATAGACCAATCGATCCCCGCACAGCTATGAACCCCCACCATGGCTCCTTCTTCCTTAATGGCAAAAATAATTTCCTCTAGAGCGGCTGAAATATCTTCAGAGGCCAGGGCTGTATATGCCGATTGACCAAAGGAAAGCAAAGCCGGTTCATCGATAAAAATTATCACCGGCAGTGAGAACTTTTTCAGAGCCCGCACCTGGGATTTAGCCTGCAGGGCCAAATTTTTTACAAGAATATCACGCAAACCGGGATGATAAAAGGCTGCCTTCCCATCAGCAGAATTTATTTGCAAACCAAGGGAAAGGGGCCCGCTAATCTGCCCCTTGACGAACAGGGGCTTTGTCCCTTCCCGGGAGCTCCACCCCCCCTCCAAAAAAGCGTAGAAACCCCTGGCCGCCTCCCTGGGGAAAGCAAAAAAGCCCATAGCCGCCTTTTCCCCCTGTTCATTTTCCAGGGCGTCCAGATAAAGTTCATAGAAGGCCTGTTCCCTTTCTGGCCAGTCCTCCTCTAGATCATAAAAAAAAGGGGCTTCCCCCTTTTTTAACCCCAAAATATTTAATTTAAGCAGCGGGGCTAAATATTGTCTGGCAAAACTCTCCTCCCCACCCAGGCCGGGCAGTTGTGGCCAGTGGGGGCCAAGAGGCATGTTTTCTCTGATTAAAGACAGGGCCGCGGCAACATCCCGGTGGGGCATGCTGCCAATCCCCGTTGTAGAGCCATGAAGAAACTCCCTACCTGTTATCATAAAATTATCAGGCCTCCGTTCCCTAAATCTTCTGTTCTAGTATGCCTAATTACGCTAACCTATTTTGCCTCAATGCGCTCCTCCTGCCAGGCAAGTTCCTGCAAAGCCTTTCTAACTTCCTCAACAGAAGTGCTGCGGGTACACAGCAAACCGTATTCGATACTATCGACGAGGGCTATCCAGCTGGCTTCGATGATATTTTCCGAAACGCCTACAGTCCCCCATCTTTTCCTTTCATTCTGAGAATTAATTAAAACCCTGACCCTGGCTGCAGTGCCTTCCTTTCCATCCATAACCCTGACCTTATAGTCAACTAGTTTCATTTTCTTTATTTCCGGATAAAATTCCTCCAGGGCCTTGCGCAAGGCATTGTCCATGGCATTGACCGGGCCGTTGCCTTCCGCGGCAGTATGAACAATCCGATCCCCCACCCTAACCTTGATGATGGCCTCGACATATAGTTCGTCCTCCCGCCTCTGTTTATCGACGATGATACGGATTCCCTCCAGCTTGAAAAGGGGGCTATAGGTATTGCGCGTCTTCCAGATCAAAAGTTCAAAGGATCCGTCAGCACCTTCAAACTGGTATCCTTCATGTTCCATTTTTTTGAGATTGTTTAAAACCTCCCTGGCCTCCGGAAAATGGTCACTAAGATATTCTATTTTATCTTCCCTGGCTTTGAAAAGAATATTGCTTTTTCCCGCCAGCTCCGAAACGAGTACCCTTCTTTTGTTTCCCACTTCCTCAGGGTTGGCATGTTCATAGGTTTGTGTATGCTTGGAAACTGCATCCACGTGTATGCCCCCCTTGTGGGTAAAGGCACATCTTCCCACATAAGGCTGGTTATCCTGGGGAATCATATTGGCCAGTTCAGCAACAATTTTTGACACCTTGGTCAGCCTTTTTAGCTGCCAGGGCAGAAGTTTGGGAACACCAAGTTTAAGGTGAATGTTGGGGATAATTACGCAAAGATCGGCATTTCCGCATCGCTCCCCATAGCCGTTGATCGTCCCCTGTACATGCACCGCCCCGCTTTGCAAAGCAATGATAGAATTGGCAACGCCCATGCCACTATCATTATGGGCATGAATTCCCAGGGGTACATCTATTTCTCTTTTTACTTCCCGGATGATTCTTTGAACATCCAGCGGCATTGTCCCCCCATTTGTATCGCACAAAACAACGGTATCCGCACCACCCTCCGCCGCGGCCCTGATTGTATCCAGCGTATAAACAGGGTTGCTCCGGTAACCATCAAAAAAATGCTCGGCATCAAAGATAACCCTGAGGCCCTTCTGTTTTAGGTATTGAATTGTATCTCCGATCATAGCCAGGTTTTCTTCCATCGTTGTGCCCAAGGCATGGGAAACATGAAAGTCCCAGCTTTTTCCAACAACGGCAACCACAGGTGTATTGGTTTCCAAAAGTGCCCTTACATTTGCGTCTGAAGAAACTTCGGAGTGCGCACGGCGGGTGCTGCCGAAAGCAACAACCTTGATATTCTGCAAGGAGAGATCCTGAATACGGGTAAAAAACTCCATATCCTTGGGGTTAGAACCCGGCCAACCACCCTCAATATAATCTATGCCCATCTCATCGAGCAGTTTGACAATCTGTATCTTATCTGCAACAGAAAAGGAAATTCCTTCTTTTTGTGCACCATCTCGCAAGGTAGTATCATAGATCTCCATATTATTAACAGATAACTCCATCCACAAAAACCTCCAAAAAACTTCTAGATAATTAGAATAATTATACTACATGCCAGGGGTGGTGTCCACCGCTGCACTGTAGAAAAAACCGGTCAGGGCATCCCTGGCGAAGTTTCACAAATCGGATTTAGATGTTTTAATCATAACCTGCATAGTAAGATTTTGAAAGGAAAAGATATAGGCGAGCCGGCAATCCGAAAGGAGGGATATCGTGCCAAGTACCGGGACAACGATCCGCAATATTGGAAAAGCAGAGTTTATGTCCATCTTTCACCAATATCAGGGTGAATCACTCTGCGCAAAAAAGCTTGGTCTTTACAGCAACCAATGCCAGGATCCGACAATGAAAAGTATTATTACCCAAATGGGGGCCCAATGCCAGGAACGGGCCAACCATCTGGCCACCTTGCTGCAGCAATCGGGAGGCAGCAAATTTCTTTCCTAAAAATTAACAAAAGAGCCGGAAAGGAGGTCTGGTTATGCAGCTACAACAACTAAGTGACAAGGATATTGCCGGCGATATTCTCACGGGTGTCAAATTTATCTCCCAGGGGTATATGCATGCAATTTTGGAATCCCAGGATCAAAACCTTAGGCAAACATTTAAAAACTACCATGATCAATGTCTAAATGATCAGTATAGGGTTTTCCAGGTGATGAACCAAAACGGGTGGTACAAAGTTCCCATGATCCTGGATGAAAGCCAACAAAATATAAATCCAAATATGAACCCGGGTATGAACATTTAAGTAATGGTAAAATACGATAGAAACACATCCCAAGATAAGGAAATAATTAAGAAATCCTTTTGAAAAAAAGGATTTCTTTTTATTCTGGAGAAAAGGTAAATTATATAGTTGATTCTTCTGCATATATCCGATTAACAAGGAGCTCACAATCTATTGCAGCAGTTGCATATTTTTTTGTGGAAGGAGACTAGCATTGCTTTTCGTAGGGACTGCGGGTTTTAGCTACCCGGACTGGATCGGACCCTTTTATCCGCCGGGCACAGCTCCCAAAAAAATGTTTGAGCTTTATGCGGCAGAATTTTCTTTCGTGGAAATCAATTCCACCTACTACCATCTGCCCCATTGGAAAATGATCGATTCCCTTGAAAAAAGATCCCCAACAGGTTTTCAATTTGTTTTCAAAGCTCATAGATCAATTACCCATGAAAGGAGCCCGGATTCCCTAACCAATTGCCGGCTGCTGTGCCGGGCACTCCGCCCCGTAATTTCTGCCGGGAAAATAGGCGGGATACTGGTCCAATTTCCCTATTCATTCCGTAACAAT
>DUNV01000033.1 GCA_012839215.1 Bacillota bacterium | reverse complement strand
TGTAACAGGAGTATGGCCCTGCTTGACCGTTACCTTGCAGGTGTCCACATAGCCACCCTCCTCTGTGGCGGCAATAATAATAGCCGTTCCGGGGTTGACAGCCGAAATGACAGCTTCCCCTTCGCCAGAGCCATAAACACCAGCAACAGAGGGAAAAGTAGAGTTCCAAATAATATTCCTGTTGATGGCATTTTCCGGAAACACTGTGGCTGCAATTGTTTCCGTTTCACCCTCTTCCAGAAGCAGTTCCCTGGTCTCCAGGGAAATTCCACTGGCCGAAGCCAAAGAAATATTGATCACCTGCTGCCCGGCATCCCAATCGACCTCTGCCCCCAGGCTTTCGGCGAAAAACCAGGCGGGTACCATTGTTGCCCCTTTTATAAGCTGCGGCGCCACATTGAGAATAACCTTTTCATCGTTGACAACGGCTATCCCATTATCAAGCTGAAGTTCTACTTTAATATTGCCCCTAGAGGCGGAAACTGTATTAGTTTCCTTTTCCCAGGAAATAACTGCACCCAGAAATTCATAGATAGGACGAAAGGGCAGCATCGTTGTGTTCCCAAGACGGACCGGAGGTTGGGGCAGGGAAAGAAACTTATCATTAATTTTCACCCTGATTCCTCCTTCCGCTCCCTGAGCAACAAAAGCCGGACATATTACTGCACTTGCCGTAAGCATCAATGCCAAGAGGAAAACAAACGTTAACCTAAAATATCTTGATTTCATAAGGGTTCCTCCCCAAAGATATCTTTTTACTAAAAACGTGTTATGGTAATTTTTTGTTCTACACCATCCCAGATAATATCCGCATTCAGAATGGTGCTCACAAAACGTAGGGGCACATAGGCTATACCGCCCTTAATTATGGCAGGAAAATCAAGTTTTACCTTTACCCCGTTCACCAGTGCTGAAGAACTATTAATAGTTAGTAAAACAGTCTTGTGGCCACCTTCGATCCTAACCTGATCCTTCTCCGGCAACCAGGCGACCTCCACCCCAAAATGTTCGCCGATAAAACGCACCGGCACCATGGTGCACCCCCCGCTGAGAAAAGGTGCTGCTGAAAAAACTACCGGGTAGCCATCCACCCATGCTTTTTCCCTATCAATCTGCAAGACGATTTCATTCGCACAGCAGGCAGCGCCTCCGGTTTCTAACTTCCCTCCATTCACCCTAAAAGAAACAGTACTGCCGTCTGCCCGGATTAGTTCAACCTGGGAAAAATTTAAAATGGGGAGCTGTTCTTTTTCCCTCTTAAAAATTATTCTTAGTAACGAACCCTCCGCGTTTTTTTCCCCATCAGCAAGGGGGTCAGCCCAGGACACGCGGACAATTCCTGGCTCCATTATTTTTGATGCAAAAAGTGGAACGTTTTTCAGCCTATCGCCCGGCAAGATCTCCTTGACGGTAATGGCCTCCGGGCTATAAGTTAACTCAAGTTTCCCAGCAGCCGGAAACGCCCCACTGCCGACAATGGATACCTCCACCGCAGCCTCGTCAATACCTAAAGCGAAAACAGTTGTCCCAATTTCCATGGGCTCCTCTAGGCAGCTTGCCTTGCCAGGGAAAACTGTAAGTAAAACAGCAGGTGCTACCGCCAACAAAAATAGAAGCAAAATTTTGATTGCATGCTGCTTGCCCAAAATTTTTGCTTTCATCAAAAGATCACCTCTGTGCCGGTATTTTATAGATCGTTAGAAAATATTTGATCGAGGTTTCTCCTGAAGATATCACATATAAAACAATCTCGTTTGTACCTTTAATCAATGGAATTGCTTTTATTCCGGAGGGGCTTTGCCTGACATTATTGATAAAAAGGGTATCTCCGGCGGCGTTTAAACCGACCTGCAGGTTTACCCAGTTGACACT
>DUNV01000032.1 GCA_012839215.1 Bacillota bacterium | reverse complement strand
TGCGCAAAGTCCTATAGAGGTAATCCCATCCTTCTGGATCATCGGAGGCCATTGAGCCGATGAGGGCCAGCTGAACTTCCGGCAATTCCTTTTTGACTATGCGGTAGACATCAAGTACCCCCAGAGGATCCTTCCAGGGATCAAAACGGGAAATCTGGCTGATGAGATGCCGACTTGTATCAATACCAAAGCTCGCCACGATTTCCTGCGCCCGTTCACGCGTCAAGGTAATGTTCTTAAAGCTAAGAGGATCGATGGATGGGGTAATAAATGTCAGATTCCTGAGGCCATGATCTTCCTTAACATAATCCTTCAACGTAAAAATACAGGCATCATAACAACAGATATATCTATAGATAAAATTCCAATACTCCATATTGGGTGCCGATGTATCGATATGACAGCGCCAGATCCAACTTTCACCGTTTTTTTTCCCCCGGTAATTGATTAATGCCGCTGGCTGGGGATCATGGACAACAATATAATCATAGTTCCAATCCTCCATTTGCAGGGCATTGAGTTCATTATAGTGCAGATAGAGCTCGATATCCCCCGGTGCCAGGCGGCATTCCTGCCCCTGCAGGCAATTGTGAAAAGTTTTGGTTATACTATAAAACTGATTTGGGCAATTGCTGAGAATCCACCAGTCTACATCCACGCCTAAATCATTCATCAGGGGAACCAATGAATGCAACTTTTCCGCTACGCCACCGCCATAGCCTGTTGCACTGATCATAGCCACTTTTTTACCCTGCAACTGTTGTTGTAAAATTTCTAGCTCGTTAATATCCTCCCGATCAAGAAAATCCAGATAGTCCGCATACCTTTTTTGTTCCGTTTTTACCAATTCCATAAGATCCCCTCCCGAGAAGAACCCTGTTATACAGTAGCTGGTGTTTTTTCCATATGCCGGGCAAAATATTCCTCTACCTCTCCGGGTCCCATCGCATCAATGCGATCGATCATTCCCGGAAAAATTGGTGGATAGATACTAAAAAGATATTCATACATTTTTTCCACGGCAAGCTCGGTCTCGGAAATGTTCATCCAAATACGCTGGATATGTTCCGTAGACATAAAAACTGCCTGGCAGTAATCCTGCATAAGCTCAATACTTTTTTTAACGCGCTGCCTTTCTTCCTCATTTGAACGGTTTAGTGTAAAAAGTTCCCCCGCCCGCTGCACGGCTATCCTTTTCCAGTGAAAAATTTCCTCGATTTCCGAGAAAAATCCAGCCTGATCCATGTTCCCGGTTGTATGTAGTTTCTCTAAGATGTATTTAAGGTAGTTGACACGTTCATCAAGTAAAATATGGAGAGGCTCTACCAGGCCCACCAGACTACATTCATCAAACCTTCTAAGGCGGCGGTTAAAGAGCAGATCCCAGGGGCAATCTTCCAGTTGTCGGAGCAGGATGGAACATAAAAGATAACCATTTAGGCAGGGCAGTTTCTGCCTACCTTCTGTGGGCCTCCAGCCCCAATTGCAGGCCCTTTTCATGATGCGTTGATACATGATAACCTGGATGGCAGGGCTTTCCTGCCCCAGATTATAGTTTATATCATCAAAATGTTCCCCACTTCCGGAAATGTGCAGGGAAATATTAAAATTATCAATGAGGGTATCAAAAATATCACAAAAATATTTTCCGCTTTCCCAAAATACCTGCGGGTGCTCATAAAGGCCTGTTTTTTGCTTGCTGTATCGATCGTTATTCACCCCAAGGGGCGGATAGTGGCCATCGGCCCGAAGCACCAAGCGGATCTCCGGCGCCCAGGTAGCCTCTTCAAACTCCACTTCGGGTAGCCCGGCCAAATCCCCAAGTCTGAGAACCCGATCGATATATTGATCCGGTGTTACGAATTGAAAAATGTATTTTTCCTTTTGCTCCCGTAGGATTTCCTTCCAGGCCCTTTCCATAATCTCCAGGGCAGTATCACCAAAATCCATTAACTCCAGATCCTGGATATAGACTAGGACACCATCATTGGGGGCCTTTTGCAATTCCTGCAGCAATACTTCCTTATAAATCTTCACGCCCTCCTCCATATCGATAGGAAACCTTTCCACTGTATCCTGCATATATTCGTTTTGGAAAACCGGGTAGGCACCAAGCCTGTATCCCTGAAACTTTACCTCATCCGGCTTCATTTTGGTGATGGGACGCCAGATCTCCTGTGAAATAGGAAAATTTCGCGGGAAGGCCAGGATATTTTTGTGCCTGGTTTTTAGCCAAAAAGGTTTATACCGGCAGTCACCATCCCCTTTAATATGGTAGGGCATTTTCTCTTCATTTAAATGGGGAAAAACAACATAATCTATATTTGCCCGGGCGATACCCGGCATCTTAGAAGAAATATAGGATGCCTCGGCTGAAAAAACACCATTATATTTAGGATAGGGGATATGCATAAAGTTGTGCAGGTATTGCATATTCCACATAATTTCCTGGGTAATTTCCTGCGTACCAAGGAGTGCCACATGGGTGTGATGGGCATGGCCATAAAGGGGATGAAACCGCCCCCTGGCATATGCCTCTTTTAATAATTGAAATGTTGTGGGCATCACTTCCCTAATCTGGGAAAGAAGTTCATTGGAGAACTCCATGCAAAGGGGGGCATCCAGACTCTCTCCAAATTCAATTCCTAGAGAATAAATATTCCGGTTTTCCTCTTTCCTCTTTTTGATATAATTCTCATCAAGTGCTGAATCTTTCATGGGGTTATCATCTTCCAGGTAGGAAAGCATTGTACGCGGTAGTTCCCACAACAGTTCATGGGCGTGAAAGGCAAAGATAACGTAAATATTTTTCATTTAATATCCCCTTTAGTAAGATCATCTACAGGTATTGTATTCCACCGCAGCAAACAATATTTTAATCACTGGTTACCCTAGATTTCCCCGGCAGTAATCCAATTATGCGAAGTGCAATTATTTTCAATTTGCAAAATCAGGTCTGCAGGTGTTTTCAAATCCCCAGCGAATATATATGGAGAGGTGAAATATGTGCTGGAAAAAATGACTCAAGCTGCCCATCAAGTAATTTTCAACATTTCCAGTGATGCCATCATTGTTATAGACAAATTTGGTACAATAATTATCTTTAACAGCGCCGCCAAAAGGATTCTAGGTATTAAAAAAACCAGCCTGATCGGCACCCAATTTAGAAAAGGGATCCCCCTGCCCAAATTATCCGAAGCCCTCGGTGCCGCACTACAGGGAGGTACAACAGAATATAATAGGCAATGGCAAATTGGGGATTCCACCGTTATCGCCAATTGCGTAGCCTTAAAGGATCGTCTGGGAAATATCATCGGGGCTGCACTGATCATGCAGGATATTACCAAAACCCATCGCCTCGAAAAAATGGTGGCAGACCTGAGAGAAACCCGTTCCCTTCTGGAAGCAATTCTTCGTGCCACCGATGATGCTATCACTGTGGTCAATGAAGATGGAAATGGTATCCTCATTAACCCGGCCTATACAAAACTTACCGGCCTTACCGAAGCAGATGTGCTGCATAAACCTGCCTCCGTTGCTGTGACAGAGGGTGAAAGCATGCATCTTAGGGTATTAAAAACTGGTCAACTCGTGCGCGGAGTCAGGCTGAAAATAGGCCCTTTAAAAAAAGAGGTTTTGGTCAATGTTGCCCCTGTCATTGTCGATGGCAAATTACGGGGCAGTGTCGGTGTCATCCATGATATTACAGAGATTATGCAACTTTCGGAAGAGCTGGCCAGTGCCAGGAAACTAATCAGGCATTTGCAGGCGAAATACACCTTCGATGATATAATCGGCCAGAGCGAACCCCTGCAGGCTGCCATAGCGCTGGCACGCCATGCCTCAGATACACCGGCGACAGTACTTTTGCGGGGAGAAAGTGGCACAGGAAAAGAGCTGTTTGCCCATGCCATGCATCATGCCAGCGGCAGGGGCAGAGGCCCTTTTGTCAGGGTCAATTGTGTGGCCATCGTGGAAACATTGCTGGAGAGCGAGCTGTTTGGATACGAGGAAGGAGCCTTCACAGGTGCCCTGCGTGGCGGCAAAAAGGGGTATTTTGAAGATGCTAATGGCGGCACCATTTTCCTCGATGAAATCGGCGATATGAACCCGGCCCTGCAGGCCAGACTGCTAAGGGTGCTGCAGGAAAAAGAGATTACCCGCGTTGGTGGTACCCGGCCCATACCCATCAACGTGCGCATCATAGCCGCAACCAATGCCAACCTGGAACAAAGGCTCCTCGATGGCAGCTTTCGCGAAGATCTGTACTACCGACTCAACGTAGTTCCCATTTTCGTACCGCCACTCCGGGTCCGTAAAGATGATATTCCACTGCTATGCACCCATCTTGGCAAAAAACTGCAGCACGAATACAGAAAAAAGGTGGTAAATATTTCCACGGCTGTTTACAGGATATTAGCAGATTATGACTGGCCAGGCAATGTCAGGGAACTAGAAAATGTGCTTGGGAGAGCAATGATTCAGATGGATCAAAATGAGGAAACAATCCTACCCCGGCATCTGCCGGAATACCTCTCTGCCTACAAAAAAAAATTGAAGGCAGGCACCGGCAACTATCCTGTTGATACAGTAAATGAAAAGCCCCAAGGGGGAAGTTTGGCTGACATTCTGAATCAAACTGAAAAAAACGCTCTCATAGAAGCCCTGCAAGAGGCAAATGGCAATAAAACAAGGGCCGCCCAAACTTTGGGCATTGCCATCAGAAGCCTATATTATAAACTGGAAAAGCATAAACTATCCTGAAGATTGCTATTGTTTGCAAATTAATTCATATATAGTCCATTCACACAGGGAAACCTATCCTCCCTTTCCTGCAATATTTGCCTGCAATTGTTTGCAATTGCAGGCTTTTTTTAAGCTGTCGAGTAAGCGGGCAATGCCCCAGATAAGGGGCTTTGTTCGCTTTTATCGTTAATGGCATGAAAGTTGCAGTATAAGAATCAAGGATACGAAGAAAAAGGGGGGTGAAAAACCCCCTTGTCCTCACTTTTTAATTGACATCTCTGAAAAAGAAATTTAGGCCGCCAGGAGGTGAGCTATTTACGGCCTTTTTACGTTTTAACATTTTAATAATCGGAGGGAAACTTAATGGAAAAATACGAAGTACTACCACCTTCACCCGGCAAACATAACATGGAAAACTACGATGAATTCTGCAAGAATTTTTCCTGGGAAGATGTCGAAAAAGAATTCAGCTGGTATACTACCGGCAAGGTGAATATCGCTTATGAAGCCATCGATCGCTGGGTGGATGAAAAGAACAAAGGCGACGCGCCTGCAATCCTTTACAGTGACAATGAAAAAGAAGTAACTGTGACATTTGCTGAGCTCAAAGAACAAACCAACAAATTTGCCAATGTCCTGACTAACTTGGGCATCAAAAAAGGCGATCGGGTCTTTTTATTTATTCCCAGAAGCCCGGAAATGCTCATTTCTTTTGCCGGCATCGTCAAAATGGGCGCCATTGCCGGGCCGCTTTTTGAGGCATTCATGGAAGAAGCAGTCAAGGATCGGATGTTGGATAGCGAGGCTGTCGCCATTGTTACCACTGTCGGACAAAAAAACAGGATTAAAAAAGATGAACTGCCCAACCTAAAACACGTCATCGTCATTGGGGCAGATGAAAATAGCCTTGAGCCGGGCGAAGTCTCCTACGAAAAAGAAATGGCCAAGGCATCTGCTGATTTCACACCTACCTGGCTGACCAAAGAAGATCCGATGTTCCTGCTATATACCTCCGGTTCCACAGGGAAACCCAAAGGAGTACTGCATACCCATTACATCATGGTAGGCCAATATTTCACCATGAAAATTGCCCACGATGTGCAGGAGGATGATGTTTTCTGGTGCACCGCTGACCCAGGCTGGGTAACCGGCGTTTCCTACTCGATGTGGGGCCCTTGGCTGGTGGGCAAGGCAACGATCATCAGGGGCGGCCGCTTTAGCGCAGAAGACTGGTATGCCACACTGGAAAAATATGGTGTAACCATTTGGTATAGCGCTCCTACTGCTTTTAGAATGCTAGCGGCAGCAGGAGAAGATGTCGTTAAAAAATATAATTTAACTGCCCTAAGGCATATCACCAGCGTAGGCGAACCCCTCAACCCCGAAGTAATTAAGTGGGCCAAAGAGGTCTTCGATGTACGCATTCACGAAACATGGTTCATGACCGAAACCGGCGTCAACATGGTTTGCTGTTATGCCTGTGAACCAATCCGGGTAGGCTCCATGTGCAAGCCCATTCCGGGAGTGGAAGCTGCCATCACCGATGAGGATGGAAATGTCCTTCCGCCAATGCAAATGGGCAATCTTTCCTTGAAAAAGGGCTGGCCGGGCATGATGAAAGAGATCTGGAAAAACCCCGAGAAATACAACGAATATTTTGAAAATGATCCCTGGTATGTTTCCGGTGATCAGGCCTATATGGATGAAGACGGATACATCTGGTTCCAGGGCCGGAGCGACGACGTAATCAAAACTGCCGGGGAAAGGGTTGGCCCCTTTGAAGTAGAAAGCAAACTGGTCGAGCACCCGGCCGTAGCTGAAGCCGGTGTTATCGGCAAGCCGGATGAAGTTCGCGGCAATATCATCAAGGCTTTTGTCGCCCTATCACCTGGCTATACCTGGAGCGAGGAGCTCGATAAAGAACTTAAGCAATTTGTCAAATTAAACCTCGCTGCCCACGCGGCACCGCGGGAAATCGAAGTAATGGATAAACTGCCCAAAACCCGCAGTGGCAAAATTATGCGCCGTGTTCTGAAGGCCCAGGAAATGGGGCTGCCGGTTGGTGACCTATCCACCATGGAAGACTAGAATATAACACGCTGAAAATACGTGATCCGGCTGTATAAAACTCTAAGGGTTGCCTACAGCCGGATCATATAAAATTTGATCTGGTAATTAAGCGGAGAATGCACCTTTTGATCCGGAGGTATAGAGAATGAAGAGAGGATCTTCATCTTCGGCAAAGTGTATCCTCCGTTTTTTTTATGTCGAATCCCTTTTCACCGCCAGATAGTAAAAAGAGCTCTGCCCGGTTCTTTCCTGGAGTTGCCTCGTCCGAACATCTGCAAATAGCGATTTTAATAGGGATATGTAGGACTGCACCGGCATTGAGGACCAAACAGAAAGGCACCCGCCTGAATGAAGCAGCCTTTTGAGCTGCCGGGTCCCCTCCATACTATAGAGGAATTCATTTTCTGGACGGCTGAGCCATCCCGGGCCATTATCGGTGTCCAAAATTATGGCATGGTATTGCCGGAGATCCCCAGCCGGTGTGGCCCCCTCTCCCCGTATGCTAGCGGCAATATCGCCAATAATAACATTAACCCTGGCATCATCCAGGGCCCCTCCATTCAAATGCACAAGTGGCCCCCTGTTCCAGCGCACAACCGTTTCTTCTAATTCAAAAAGATCAACCCTGGCTACCCCGGGAAAATTGAGTGCTTCGCGCAGGCCCAGGCCCATCCCCAGACCCCCCATCAGAACCCTTAAACCTGAAACCCCTGATGCCCCGCCATCATCACCAGAGGGCAAGTTGGCCAGATAGTTGTTCAGAGCTGATGAAACCATCTCTTTTTCCGAGGCACCGTTGTAGCTGGCCATGAGAAAAACACCGTTAAATATAAATTCATACTCCCTTCCCCGCCGGCGTAACACCAATTCTCCATCTTTTCCTTCTACCCGTTCAATCACCTGCACAGAAGGCAAGCTGTTCATTTCGTTGCTGAACCCCCTTATTCAGTGCCTCAGGCCGATAAAAATTAGGGCTACCCCCAAGTATATATAAACCATTTTTTGTAAAGGTATTTGCCTGGAAAGGCCCGTGAGCCCAAGATACATAGCCGCCAGAAAGACCAGGGGGCCAACAGAAGCCAGTATAGCATTAATTTTCAAAGCCTTTTCCAGACAGTTTAAACGGAAAATAAGCAACGCTGCAATTATTTCCACCGACCCCGAAAGCAACCGGAGGAAAACCATGCCGAGAAGTGTTCCCTGCATCCCCTAACCACCCGCCCCGTAATCAATATGCTTCTAAGGTATTACTATTACACGGCGAAAGGTTATAGCACCTTAGCAATTATCCGGCCACCATAATTGGTGCAACAGCAAGCCTATCAATCGATGGTTTCCACTTTATCCGCCAGGGTAACAACCGCTAAAAAAAGATCTTTCAAAAAACACGTGCAACCCGGAAGGGCGGAGATAAGCTCGGCCGAATCAAGCCCGGCCATAGCCACCATCCTTTTGTTGCGGCCAACAAAATCACCCTGCACGAGCTCACCCTGCCGAACCCGTTCCCGGAGGGTGGAAACCGTATAAAGACTTTTTAGAATTCTTCCCCCCTGGAAAACCACCATCGATCTATAGGGGAGACCATCCCCGATTTCTTCAAGCCTTTCAATTTGGTGCAGATTTATGTAGGCGATTGTTGTTTCACCATGTTCGGCTGCACGGCGAATCTTAATCGGCAGGAGAACCAAATCTGAATTGAGCGGAAGGCTTAGATGATGTTTTTGCTTCAGCAGGACCCCACTCCTTTTGCGCAGGATCGCCAGATCAAGGTTATAATAATGGGCAAGCCTGTTCACAAGCCAAGGCAGACTACGTTTATCCCGAAATTCATCCCTGCGTGTACAGACTATCGTTCCACTGCCATCCTGATCATAAACAGGCAAAATTGCCTGTATCGTTCCTTCCAGATACTGATGTACTTTCCCCTCGCCCCCTACCATTCTTTTCACCCCTTCCCATATAAGCGTTTCGTTTACTACAATACGATTATAGGGTTATTTTGGGTAGCAGTCAAGGGTAATTTAGCATAATATTAAAATGTTCCCTAAATAATGTGCGCCCTGCTTACCTATTGCCTATAAAAAAACTCCGGTTAATTCCGGAGTGCCCATCGCCAAAAATCATGAAAATAATATCTAAAACTTTTTCCTTCAGTATCCTCTAACCCTTGTACCTCGAGAAGTGCCTTGATCAGCCACTTCCGATCCCTTAACTCAATATTTCTGGCTTCCCCCTCGGCTAGATCTGCCTCGGTGAAAAAACCATTATTTATGATCATTCCCTCGGCACATTCATGCTTCCCCATTATTTCCTCCAGCTTGTTAAAGGCAAGCTGGCCCAGTCCCTGCCTCCTTCTTTCTAACAGCACCCCATAACGAACGTCATCCTTGACTAGTATAAATGGCTGGCCGATACCGGCCCTTTTATTTTCCCTCCTGGACTGATCAGATTTGTTATGTAAAATAGATTCTGCATCTTCCCCGCTGTCATTTGTTTTTTCTTCTTCATCCTTTGCAGGCAAAATGTCTTCACTAAAACCCATGAATTCAAGAAACGCTTTTATAAATAGGTAATATTTATATGGGCTAAGTTCATCTATTTCCCTTATACGGGAAAAATGGAGGCGCTTGTAGGTAAGCTCCTCGCGGTAGTTTCCCACCATCACCCATAGGATTACCAAAAGGATAAATGGTAAAAATATTACCAGCTCTCCGGCGGCTGCCCCAACAGCGGCAAGAATTTTTATAATATAGTCAGCAATGTTTGCCAGTGCATCGAACATATCTGGCACCCCATTTGATCTTCATCTCTAGGCGGACTGCGGTATCATCGCGGTATCATCATTATAGGAATACTTCTTTCCAGTTGTCAAGCGATCTGGGTGACAACATAAAACCGCCCCATGCTCCTATTGGGAACCAAGGACGGTTTGCTTGCACTTTCTCTATCGGGGCCCACTGATTTTTTGCTTAACTGTTGCCCGGCTCACCACCTGCCGGGGTCGGTGTTGGCGTAAGATTTTTGTGAAAAAACCATTCCTCAATGGCCAAAATTGCCAGGAAAAGAACCCAGCCGCCTGCCCTGAGGGTAATGGCCCCATTGATGGCCCAATCGGCTACACCTACAACCAGGATTGCTGTTACAGCATCAATGAGTATGGCCGAGATGTCAGCGTTCCGGCTCAGGCGGGGCAAAATGGTAAGATCCCCCAAAAAGTAACCGATCAGCGTTAGAACAAGGGCTGTTAGCGCTGCCTGCCCAGTCGTGAACTGGCCGAATAGGGGTAGGATAATGATACCTGCAAGTCCGATAACAATCAATTTAATTACCAGTGCTGTCCAACTTTTTTCCATACAATCATCTCCTTTCTATCTCTATTATGGTCCGATCGCATACTTTTATACAGGCTATCTATTTTACAAAATGCTTAATTATTGATACAATTATTTTGGGGGGTGGATAATTTTGGGCAAGATATTCGCGGAGCGCTTAAAAAGCGCCCGAAGGCAAAAGGGCTGGACGCAAAAGGAACTTGCCAGCCAGCTACACGTCAAAATTGGTACGGTTTCGGGTTGGGAAAGGAGCTACCGCGAACCCGCCACCTTTGGGCAGGTCAAAAAAATTGCCGATATACTTGAAGTTTCCACCGATTATCTTTTTGGGAAAACGGATATTCCCCAACAAATTAAAATCCCCCTCATCGGCACAATCCGTGCCGGATTACCCCTACTAGCCTATGATAATTGGGAAGGGGAAATCGAAATACCGAAGAACCTCCATGCAGACTTTGCCCTGCGTATTACTGGTGATTCTATGTCATGGGTGGGAATCCATGAAGGAGATATCGCCATCCTCAAAAAAACGGATAGTCCCGCCCATGGGATGATCGTGGCAGCAGGCATCGAGGAAATGGTCTGGTCAGCCACTTTAAAATTTTTTATCGAGGGGAATGGCCAACCAAGTCTCCGCTCGGCCAATCCGAACTATAAGGATATATCCCTTAGCCCGGATCATCGCATCATTGGTCAGGTGATCCGCATTTATAAGGATCCACCGTCCCTGCAGGCATATAATAATTTACTAATTATCAAGGAGAATGCCGATAGTAAATGGCAGGGTGCCATACAAAAAGCAGCTTCTCTCGGGCTGGATGGCGAAAAAGTTGAGCAACTGATCGCCCTTTTTTCCAAATTACCCCACCAAATTTAAGTATATAAATTCAAAAAGGGGTTGTAACCGGCAACTGGATTACAACCCCTTGTCCTTTTATCATCTGATTTAACTATAATTTTGGCCCAGCTATTTTAGTTGCTGGCTGCCGAAAGTGCCCCCGGAAACCTCTCCAGCTCCTGGTAATACGGCAGGCCATCCTGTGTGGGGATGGTGATTTCCCCCTGTATAAGGGGTTTAGCATAGTTTATAAAATCTTCTGTTACAAAGTTATGCTCCACGTTGATCCATTCCCGGGGGACCTTTTTTTCCACATTGGCCACGCTGCCCAGCTCCACACTGCTAGGCAAGCATAAATACTCCCCCTGATCCCCCCTTATAAATGTTACCATAAGGCCGGATCGCCCCCGGATAGCCAGCCTAACTGCCTCTACCCCGGCCATGTAGGCCTCATCGGCATCAGCCCGGGAGGCAAAATGCATGGCTGCCCGCTGGGCAGTACCCAGGACATTACAGCGCACCTTGCTTTCCACGCGGCCCTCAATTAACTCCTTCAGGTAACCAGCCAGGCCGCCGAGTTCACAATGACCAAAAGAATCCCTGCCGCTGGCTGAAACGATATAACGCCCAGATTCATCCACGATCCCTTCCGAGACCACAATATAGACATAACCAAGTTTCTGATAGACCTTTTGCACATCCCGTACAAATTGTTCCCTATCAAAGGGCACCTCGGGAAGGTAGATCAGATGGGGGGCATCTTCCTCGGCCCTCCTGGCCAGAGCCGTAGCAGCCGCCAGCCAACCGGCATTGCGGCCCATCACTTCCATTAATTTGATGCGGTTATTATTGAGAACACCTTTTAGGTCAATCCCTGTTTCTAGCACTGTGGCCGCCAAAAACTTGGCCGCACTGCCATAGCCAGGACAATGATCGGTACAGGGCAGATCGTTATCAATAGTCTTGGGAATACCCACTACTGTCATCTCATAGTTTTCCTCAAGGGCAAGCTGGTTCACCCTATTGGCCGTATCCATGGAGTCATTGCCCCCGATATAAAAGAAATACCTGATATCCTTTTCCTTAAAAATCCTCAACAGTTTTCTGTAGTCTTCTTCCCTGAGTTTATAACGGCATGAACCGAGGGCAGAACCGGGAGTAACCCTTAGTCCCTCGATAATATCCCGCCTTTGTCTGGATAGATCGATAAAATCATTTTCCAGCACCCCTCTGATGCCATGCAAGGCCCCCAGGAGCATCCCTGTAAAGTTGTTGTTCAACCATTCCTGGATCACACCACAAAGACTGTTATTTATGACAGCGGTTGGACCGCCGGATTGCGCGACAACACCATTTCCCTTTCTGCTGCCCATAGCCTGCAACTCCTTTCTACACTATGTAGAAGTAGAGACACTGCATGAATGCAGGGCCCAGTTATGTAAAAAAGGGGAAATGGTGCCAGTATCGAAAAAAAACTACCTTTCGTAGTTTATTATTTTTATGTGATAATGTCAAGGAAATGGCGGAGGCAAAATAAGGAATTGCAATTAGACGGCCGGATGGTTGATCCCTGCTACCTCCTCCACATGGAGCACAAAGGCAATCCCTTTCCCCGGCTTATTCAGCCCGCCCTTTTCCAGGATGGTCTCCAATACCGCATTGCTTTTCCGGCGCGGTATCAGGGTTAGAACCATTTCCTTTTCAGGTTCGATAGGAATACCGAAAAGTTTAGCCTTTTCATGAATCCCAGTTCCGCGACCGTAGAGAATAGTTCCACCCTCTGCACCGGCCTTCTTGCTAATCTCCACGATCCGATCACCAAAGCCTTTATCAACAATGGTCACTATTAAATCGTATTGGGGAGCCTGCACCTCACTATCCCCTCCTTCTATTGATCCATCGCCCTGCTGAAGATGAACAATGCCTACCGCCCTGAAAACATCAAGCACAAAACAAACCCCATTTCCGGGCTTGCTTAACCTGGCCTGTTCAACAATGGCATCCAAAATTGGGGAAATGTTTTGCTGACTAGCCAGGGTTAAGATGAGTTCCTTTTCCGGATCAAGTATAATACCAAAAATCCTTTTGTATTCATGTATGCCGGTCCCCCGGCCAAGCAGTATCGTCCCACCTTGTGCCCCGACTTTTTTTGTAATGGCGACTACCCTGGAGGCCCTCCCCTTTTGCACGATAGTGACAATTAATTTTTGGCCGGCTAGGCCGCTGTTAATTGTATCGGACATAACGTTAGGCCTCCTCCTTCTTTTTTTGCCTATTAAAAAGCATTCCCAAGACCAGAACAGTAAGGATTGGAGCCATGAAAACCAACGAAACCATACCAAAGCCGTCTATAAGCGGGTTTCTACCTTCGAGAACAGATGCTGCCCCCAGGGCAATAGCCAGAATAAACGTCACGGTCATGGGGCCGGTACTCACAGCCCCCGCATCAAAGGCAATAGCAATGAAAGCAGGAGACGAATAGCGAAACAACACCAGTGCCAGAAGATACCCGGGAATAAGAAAATAATAAAGCGGCCATCCAGTAAGAACACGTAGCATGGAAAGGGCCGTAGAAATGGCCACGCCGATCGAAAGGGTATAGAGCATCACTTTCTGGGGAATGGAACCACTGGTGACCTTTTCCACCTCCAGGTTAAGAATGCGGACAGTAGGTTCAGCAAAGGTAACCGTAAACCCCATAAGAAAACCGATAGGGACAAGAAGCCAGTTATCACGCAAGGAGGCTATGGTAAACCCGATGATTTCCCCGACAGGAAAAAAGGCCATATTTACGCCTTGCAAAAAAAAAGCCAATCCAAAGAAAGCAAGCAATGCACCTTTCAAAATATTAATAAATTTTTCCCGGGGTAGCTTAAGGAAAAAGACCTGGAATAAAATAAAAAAAAGAATTAATGGCGCCAAAGCCAGGGCAACCTCGATAAGAATACTAAAAAAACCGATAAAAAGCTTGGCTATCATCGGCAAAACACCCCCAGTAGCAGGATAGCCAAAATAGGTCCAAAGGAGGAGAGCGCCAGTAGCCCAAAACGATCTGCTGTGCTGCTTTTACCTCCCAGTGCCGAGGATACACCAACCCCAAGGGCTATAAGAAAGGGGACAACCATAGGACCCGTTATAACGCCCCCTGCATCAAAGGAAACAGGAACAAATTCCGCAGAAGAAAAATAGGCTATAAAAAAGGCCAGGGCAAAACCAACTAAAAGAAAATAAATAATTGATATATTTAAAAAGATCCTTAGGAGGGCTAGGGAGATAAAAATACCCACACCCAAGGCAACCGTGTAAATGAGCATGCTACGGCTGACAGCACCATGGGAAACCATATCCACCTGTGAAGCCAGCACGCGAATATGGGGCTCTGCCAGTGTAACAGCAAAACCCAAAAGCAATCCAAAGGCAAGGATCACCCATAGCTTTCCCCTTTTCGGCAATGCCGATCCAATCAATTCGCCGATGGGAATCAATCCAACCTGTCCACCAAGAAGAAATAAAAAAAGGCCGCCACCAACCATGACAGCACCTATCAAAAACTGTAAAAGAACTTCCCCGGGTAGCCTAAGAATAGTAAACTGTAAGAAAATAACTACTAGGGAAAGAGGAACCATAGCAAAAAATACCTCTTTAAACACCTCTTTTACCCGATTAATGGGCTTCACCTCCTTATGAAATAATAAACCTCCTGCCATATTTGCATAGCGTAATTATATCATAAAAAAAGGGGGTGTGCCCCAAAGCCGATGAAATCACTATTTTAGAAATGTTTTGGCAAATAAAAGATGGTAAAAGGTAGCATAAAAAAATGATAATGAGCAAACCTGTAAGCCGAGTTCTGTATCCCTTTTTTAAAGGGTGGCAGCCATCTATCTTGGGTGCAGGTTGCCCGGCACCTCCAGCGACTTTACCCGAGGGATTCGGCGGGCAACGTCATCCTCCCTCCTATTGTGTCTTGCTCCGGGTGGGGTTTGCCTAGCCAGCCGGTCACCCGGCTGCTGGTGCGCTCTTACCGCACCGTTTCATCCTTGCCGCTTACTGGAAGTTGGATATTAGAAGTCGGGGCCCTTTTGTTTTCAACCTCTTACCTCTAACATCCAACCACCAGTAAGCAGGCGGTTTAATTTCTGTGGCACTTTCCTTAAGGTCACCCTCACTGGGTGTTACCCAGCACCCTGCCCTACGGAGCTCGGACTTTCCTCGAAGACCTAGAAAGGCCCCCGCGGCCGCCCAGTTTACTCATAAACATTTTTAATGCCTAGAAACCCGCGCCCTATCGCATAAGAACGCCCATTGCCAAGCATTCACCAAAAACAGCAATCTTTCAACCTATTTATTGTAGCATATTTGTTTCAATTAGTCAAAAAAGGCGAGCTATCAATTGTTTCGGGCAGCAATACCGAGGCCATGTAAGAAACCGAGCGCATCATCGAGCGTATCAACGGATATAACCATGATATCCCGTGCCACCCTAGCTGCCTCTTCGTAATTTTCCTCGGGAACCAAAAAATATTTGATCCCGGCCATTTCCGCAGCAGCTACCTTTTGCTTAACCCCTCCGATAGCCCCAACCTTTTCATTTAGGGAAATGGTGCCGGTACCAGCTATATTGTTACCTCCGGTTAGATTCTCCGGCACAAGCCGATCCAAAAGTTCAAGAACAAACATCATTCCTGCAGAAGGGCCTATTACCGGGCCGGTATCAATATCGATCTCCAGGGGCAGCACAGGCTGCCAGTTTACCGTGCGAACATAAATCTTTAATGCCGCTTTTTGGGTAAGATCGGTATGAGCCACGGTGGGCACATAAAAATCCCTTAATGACCCATCACGCTGTATGGTTAATCTAACCCGCTCCCCAACGTTTTTTTCCTGGATGAGGTTGACAACCTCCTCTGCAAGGTTGACCTTTTGATCATCCACTTCTTTTATAATATCACCGGGCAACAAAATATTTTCTGCGGGGCTTCCCGGTATTAGTTCCGCGATCTCCACCCCATCACTGACAATAGGAACATCATAGCCAGCCTTGCGCAAGGAAATGATTTGGGCCAGATACTTACTTTCCTGCATCATGCTCTGCATAAGTTTGTTATATTCTTCCGGTGACATATTTGGAGGTATCACCCCCGATATGGGCCTCAAATCGAGCAAAGGGTTAATAGCCCCGTAAAGGAGCAACCATAAATTGGCCTGTTGCTGAGCAACTGTGACCATAAAAAATTGCCCTTCCTCTTCCCGCCCCTTTCCTTCGATATGAATCATTTCCCCAAGTTCCTCTGCTGAACCGGGCTTTATCAAATAGTAATCCGTTTGTACAAGTATCCCCATGAAAACCACTAAAAGAATAACAAAAAATATTTTTAGTTGTTTTTTCAAACTTCTTACCTACCTTTATCAGCTAGAGGAACCCCGCATATCCTGCCTTATATTATAATCCAAACCCCGGGATTTAAAAACCATCAAAACAAAAAAACCGGGCAACATATTCCAAAAGGTCTAACCAGGGAAAGTGAACAATAGATTTATATGTAAGTACCCCGATAAAGCAAAAAAATTTTAATTTGGTTTAAAAACCTTGCTTTACATGAGGGGCATCCTTCTAATCACTGCTAATGGGGTAAAAAATGTTAGCAAAAAAACAGTTAATTTCCTTTTATCTTCCGGCGATCCTTGCTGTATTTCTAACTGTAGGCATGATTTTTTTTCCGAAAGAGGCCTTTGAAGCCTCCCTCAGCGGCCTGGCCATTTGGTGGAACATTGTTTTCCCGGCCCTTCTTCCGTTTTTCGTTTTCTCCCAGCTGTTAATCGGTCTGGGGGTTGTGCACTTCCTGGGGGTTTTGCTGGAACCGATTATGCGCCCGCTTTTTAATGTTCCCGGTGCTGGATCGTTTGTCCTGGCCATGGGCCTTGCCTCTGGCTACCCCATTGGTGCAGTTTTAACTACACAGTTAAGGGAACAAAACTTGTGCAGCAAGGTGGAGGCAGAACGGCTCCTCAGTTTTACCAACACTGCTGATCCCCTTTTTATGTTTGGTGCGGTGGCAGTAGGGATGCTCCACGCCCCCCATACGGGAATGATCATCGCCATCGCCCATTATGCCTCCAGTCTAACCTTGGGGATCATCATGCGCTTTTACCGCAATAAGGCAGAGGGAAAGCAAAATAAAAAAATACAGCGGAGTATAAAACCGGGAATACTCCGTCGCGCCCTGGAAGCCCTTGCACACGCCAGGCAAAAAGATAGCCGCCCCTTTGGGAAAATGTTAGGGGAGGCCATCATCCAATCGGTTAACACCCTTTTGCTAGTTGGTGGTTTTATTATGCTTTTTTCGGTCATTCTGACGATGATGGATCTTTCAGGAATAATTACCCTTATTGCCACGCCAGTCTCAAGATTGCTAGGCCTTCTAGGCATGGACCCTTCTTTTTCCCCATCCCTTATCAGGGGGATATTTGAGCTGGATCTAGGTTGCCAAATGACGGGAACGCTAAAAGGTGTAGCCCTGGGGGAAAAACTTGTGATTGTTAGCGCCATAATAGCCTGGAGCGGCCTATCTGTCCTAGCCCAAGTCGCCAGCATTGTTAGCTCGACTGATATTAGCGTTGCTCCCTATGTTTTCGCCAGGATGATACATGCCGTCCTGGCTGGCATATATACTTTCCTTTTACTTGGCCCACTGCGAATCAACCAGGTGGCAGAAAATGTTACGCAGCATGCCTTTTTGCAGACAATACCACGCGGCAATATCCCCTATTGGTATGGAAGAACCGTTTTCATGGGCGGCAGGTTTATATTTATTCTACTTGCCCTGACCATTATTTCGCTGTTTATCTATTACCTTGAAAAAATCAAAACCAAAAGAAGCGATAAATTACGGTTTAGACGGTTTTAATGTACCAATTTTATCCAAAATAATCTGGTGTACCTCCGCGGGAACCATCCCGCTAATATCCCCTCCCAGGCTAGCAACTTCCTTGACAATGCTCGAACTGATAAAGGAATAAATATTATTTGTCATCATAAACATTGTTTCAATATTACAATTTAAATTTCTATTAGCTAGGGCCATTTGAAACTCCATCTCAAAATCGGAAACAGCTCGCAATCCCTTGATAATAATGCCAGCATTGATTTTCTCGGCATATTCTATTAATAACCCATCGTAACTAGCTACGACTACATTGCTAAATCTTTTGGCGATCATGTTTAGCAGGGCAACCCGCTCTTCCATTTTAAAAAGGGAAACTTTTCTTGGGTTTCCCAGGACAGCAACAGTAAGATGATCAAAAACCTTGGCAGCGCGCTCAATAATATCCAGATGCCCATTTGTAACAGGATCAAAACTTCCGGGATATATGGCCCGAACCATTTAATTTCCCCCCTCATTTGCAAGAACCCAAAAGGTACAATATTGTATCCCCATAAATTTTTTTCCGCAAAAGCAAAAAAGGCGAAAAACCCCATTTGCCGTTACCGTTGCTTGGCCTTTCCACGGCAACAATTCCGCCATCAACAAGCAGCCTTCCCTCGCCAAGCAGGAAAAGAATTTCGCTAATTTTATCATACAGATAGGGTGGATCTATGTAAATAATATCAAAACATTTTTCGCCCGGGGAAAACCCCCCGATAAAACGGAGAACATCCGCCTGACGGACGCTCGCTTTTTCCTGCAATTTGGCCAGTTTTATATTTTCCCTGGTTAACTTAATAGAATCCCGGTCCCTATCAACGAATAGGCAGGCCCTTGCCCCCCTGCTCATGGCCTCCAAGCCTACAGCCCCGCTCCCGGAAAATAGATCCAGAAAACGTGAGTCAACGATCCTGTTCTGTATCATATTAAAGAAGGCCCCCTTAACCTTATGCGAGGTTGGCCTTATTTTTTTTCCCGGGGGGGATTTCAGCCGCGTACCTTTCGCTGAACCGGAAATTATCCTCATATGTCACCTCCTAAAAACTTGCCGGAAAGTATTTTATCATTTTACCAATAAAAAAGCAATAAAATGGTAATTATTTACTTGTCTTTTTTGATAAAGAAAAGAATATTTTACAAGCCACTGTCCATACTATTAGTGCATCAACAATATTCCCCATAAGCTCTTCCTCCGGTTTCTCCTCTCCCAAGCCCCTATGTGCGAACAAGGAAAAACCGTTTGCCATAGGGGCCTTTTTTAGAAAGGAAATAGCAAAAGCGGGCCCCAGCCCGCCCCTGCTATTGTGTAAGAAATGTTAGATCCGGGTTTGATTTTGTGAAAACTGTGCATTTAGTTAGTGGTATCCTACTGGCCCGATATGCCTGGGGGTGGCACATGAGGCGCAGGCTGCTGCGCCAACTGGGAAGTCTGAAGCTGCCCCTGGGCCATTTGGGTTTCTGCAAATTGAATCATTTTTCTAACCATATAACCACCGACATATCCATTCTGCCGTGAAGGCAGTTCTCCCTTATCACCGCTGTAGTCAATACCAAGTTCGTTGGCTATTTCCAGCTTATAGGCATCAAGAACGTCGGCTGCCTCGGGAACAAGGACCCTTTTACGTCCCGATCTTCCTCTGCTTGGCATCCCTTTTCACCTCCTACATCAAGGTAGTTATAGTATTACTCTATTCGGTGCGAATATACTTAGCAATTTATCCAAAATGTAATATTATTACCTATCAGTAAAAGATAATTCCTCAAAATTTTGATTTTTTTAGGTAAAAATAAGTTATTATCCCCATCGTTAGCCAAAATAATTTTTTTCTTGTTTTAAACAAAAATCTATGCTAAAATACAAGATGCTTGTCTTTGATGAGGAGGTGTCAAGATGTCCAAAAAGTGTGCCATTTGCGGTCGGGAAACGAGTAGTGGATTTATGCTGAGCCACTCACACATTAGGACCAAGCGCAACTGGAAACCAAACATACAAAAGGTTAAGGCCCTTGTTAACGGAGTACCCCAAAGAATAAAAGTTTGTACACGTTGCTTAAAGGCAGGGAAAGTTAAGCGGGCACTTTAGCGCCTTCATAGTAATTAATTTATTAGTGCGAAACGCAAAATTGATTGTTGATTAAAATAAAAGCGCAGTATTTTATTGCGCTTTTAGATATTTGCCCTCCTTTTACCATTCTATTTGATTCCCAGAAGTCCCTTTAATAGAAATCCCAGGGCTTTAGGTAACTTGATAACATAAAATTTCATTTTCTAAACCTCCCCTAGAAAATTTTTTGCCTGCTAAAGCTCGCTTCCTATGTAGACATGCCAACCCAACCAGATCAGTAGCAAACCAACCAGCATCGGCCAGAAGAAAATTGGCAGAGTTTTGGCAAACAATGATATCCCCATGACGGTAATAATTATCCCACATGTTCTTTGGAAAAATGTACCCACACGCCGCCGTCTCAAAAATGCCACCTCTTTTATGACGATTTAGTCTAGTATATTCAATCGCAGAAAAATGGTTAAAATAAAAAAGGGCGTTCGCCCTTTTTTAACATATTATTTAAAAAATCTTGTGGTGACCCCTAAAAAACCACGGTTAAAGCCTGTTTTCCTACCATGGCATTTTTGTAACGAAAGATAACGCGCAGGCAACTGTCGTCATTATTTACAATTGTAAAGTTGTCGTTGGGTATGCTTAGCAGCGCCCGCACGAATTCGGCGCAGGTACAGATATCCTTGTTTAAAAAGAATAGTTTGCCATTATCTATTGCTTCGGCGATCAGATCGTCTTTCTCGATGCTGTCACCTACAATCTCTACCTCATCCCCGGAAAATTCCACGATAGAAGGGTAAACTGTATCGCCCATTTTTAAATAAATGTAGGCACCGATGATTTGTTCCTTTTTATTTGCACCCGCCGGTGTCTTATAGGCCAGCTCGATCATCTGGTTCTTGGGGATAATGATCTTTAACCGTTTATTTTTAAGATCCTTCGTAAGCTTCTTAACCTTTTTTGTAATAAGATATTTCATGATACACCAACTCTTTCCAAACATAATTGATAAAAACAATAAAAAAATGTATTATGTAATAGCCTTTTTTATATTATAGCATAAACACAATATTTTGTCTTTAACTAATTCTATCCGGCAAATTTCAGTGCTGTTGACACTGGCAGATTTTTTTGCTAATATTAAAGCCTAAAGTGCATGCCGATGTGGCGGAATAGGCAGACGCACCGCACTCAAAATGCGGCGGATAACCTCCATGCCGGTTCGACTCCGGCCATCGGCACCAGAAATGTTAGCTCTTATAACCGCGTTAAGAACGGTTTTAAGAGCCTTTTCTTTTCTCATAACAGCAGCGTTGTAAATAATCCGCCAAGGTTATTCTAATAATAGGATTTTTTTTGTTCAATAAATGGGAATTTACGAACCAGTACCTATTTGTATCAATCCACCCCAGATCAATTTTAAATTCCTATTATCACCATCGATACCATTCAAAACAGGATTTTTCCTGCATCCTTTAGAAAGGATACGTCGAATGATCATGGCACCACCTCGCCAAAAAGAAAAGATTCAAATGCTAATATTTTTGGATGTAAGTATGATATCATATAATGTTTGCAAATATAACAAGATAAAAAGGCACTGATCACTCAGTGCCTTTTTATCATCTGCGCTCTTAGAAACCTCTTTTTTTCTTGTTCAGTTCCTTTTCCTTTTGTATCTTGACTATGAGGGCATCAACCTTGCGGTTCTGCTCCATAAATGCCTCGTCTTCAACCAGAGGGGTGACGTTTTTCAAGGCCTTATCTACGAGTTTATTTAGCTTTTCCATTTCTTTCTCCAGTTCTTTATGATAATTTACCTGTTCCATATTGGGGCCCCCTTATTACCTGATCATTGCCCGGCACTCCTCTAATCAGGGTAGCTAGATACGATCATAAAAACATTTCTGCCTAAAATTTAACTATTAACCCGAACTTTATGATAGAATTTCTTATAGCATAGAATTTATCAATTCATTATATCTCTTAATTGCGAGAATGTCAACCAAAAATTATTGATTTTCGAGAAATTCTCTGAAAAAATTGGAGATGTTTCGATGGATACAATAGGAAAAAGGATTAAATATGCCCGAAAGAAAAAGAAATTGACCCAGATCGACATTTATAAAAAAACAGGTATCTCAAGTGGCAATCTAAGTGATATTGAAAACAATAAATCCTATCCATCGGCGCAGGCACTAATTTCGCTTAATAGAGAGTTGGGCGTCTCCATTGATTGGATACTTACCGGAAGGGAAAATGTTCAAAATAGTTTTCTTACAAGGGAGTCACAGAATGAATATCGCGCAGAAGAACTGTTGCCGTTAACAGATCAGGAAAAGGAAATGCTTTGGATGTACCGAAGACTAGATGCGCGTGATCGTGAGGATGCTAAAGGAATCATTGAAATGAAATATTGGCGATCTAGGGGGGAGTTATTGCCCGATCCTTGAACAAGGGAGCCTGAACAAAAATAGGGCAGCAACTAAAAACCATGGTAAATGCTTTTACCGGGCAGGATATCATTCCTACATTGTAAAATGATTGGGTATAGCCGGAATTTATACCATGAAAACACGGTGAATATTATGTCGATACAGCTGTTAATTATAATTCTATATTTTTTACTGACAATCATAATTGGAATTTTTGCCAAAAGGGGCTCCACCTCATCATCAAGTTTTCACGGGGCAGGTCTTGGCGTGCTAATGTGCGTGGCGGCGGGAACAGGTGAGTGGCTGGGGGGAACATCCACTTCCGGCATTTCCGAGTATGGCTTTTCCGCAGGCATTTCCGGTGCCTGGTATACCGTTGCCAATGGAATTGGTATCATTGTCCTGGCCATTTTCTTTGCCAAACTCTATCGCAGCCTGGGCACTGTTACCGTCCCGGGAATCATCGAAAAATATCTGGGGGTAAAGTCCCGTGTCGTAGCCAGCCTGCTCCTAACATTCGTAATGATCGCTGTTGGAACGGCACAAATCATTGCCGCAGGCACTTTGGGAGTAACAGTGCTTGGGCTTAATTTTAAGACCGCGGTGATCATCATGGGATTGGGGTTTATTATTTATACGCTGGCCGGTGGCATGAATGCCATAGGTTATACCAACATCCTGCACCTGTTTTGCATGTATGGCGGTACAGTTGTTGCCCTGTGTTGCGTAGGGAGATTTATCGGGGGCTTTTCATCCCTGGCCGGCGCCCTACCGGCAGACCCATACTTTCAAGTAAGCGGCATTGGCTGGCCAAAAGTTTCCTCCTGGATTATCGCCTCCATCCTGGGTGCCTGCACAGCCCAGGCGGGGATCCAGCCTATCCTGGCTGCAAAGGATGTCAACGTTGCCCGCAAGGCCGCCTTTATTACAGCCCTAATTGTTGCTCCCTTTGGCATTCTAACTGCCCTGCTAGGGATGGCTGCCAAGGTTACCTTCCCCAATTTATCAGATGCCAAACTTGCCTTGCCAACGCTGCTAATGGAACTTAATCCCGTCATCGGAGGCCTGGTGATGGCCTCAATTTTTGCGGCAGTCCTATCCACCATCTCGCCAATTATCCTTGCCTCGGGAACCATGTTTACAAAGGATATTTACCAACGTATCTTTAAACCACAGGCATCAGATCGGGAGATTTTGTTCATCTCCCGTCTTTCCACCGGCCTGGCCGGTGTTTTCTGCGTTTTGCTTGCCCTGATGCTGGCCAGTGGGACAACCATCCTCGATATGGTCTACTTTGCCTATAGTTTACGGGGGGCTTTATTTGTTGTTCTTCTTTTTGGGATCTACTGGAGGTTTACATCCCAGCGGGGATCGGTATGGGCAATGATCGCCACAGGGTCGATCGGTCTTTTTTGGGTAGCTTACAAGGCAAATACCGGCAATTACCCCATCAGCCCTGTTTTTACAGAAACCTACGCCTCAGTAATCTGCGCCACTTTGGCCACAATTATCTTTAGCTACATTTTACCTGACAACCCAAACAGGACACAATAAACTGCCACAAATTTTTCTGGCAACTAGTTTGTTGCTTCATGCAACGAGCTTTGATAATTCTTTTGCTAATTTGGATATTCCTTCCTTATTATTTAGCCAATTTTAATATGTTCCATAAAGCGCCCGATAACTCCGAGAAGTCTATGGTCGAGGCGCTTGCGGGTTTCTTCCACAATAAACCCAGGTACTTCCTTATAATAGGCCTGGGCAATCCCCCCCGCTATGCAGGCCATTGTATCGCTGTCCCCGCCTAGCGAAACCGCCTTGCGGATAGCATCCTCATAGTTCGCAGACTCCAAAAAAGCGACAATGGATTGGGGAACCGATCCCTGGCAGCTGACATCAAAAAAGTAATGCGGGCGTATTTCATCCAGCGTTTGTTCCAGATCATAGCCAAATGTGTCACTGATATACTGTCTTATCTCCCCTTTGGAAGCACCGTTCCGTGCAAGAAATATGGCTGCAGCAGTGGCCTGCGCCCCCTTGATTCCTTCCGGATGGTTATGTGTAATGGCGGCACTCCCCTCTGCCTCCCTAAGGACATCCGGCAAGGTCTGGAAAGCAAATCCTACCGGGCTGACGCGCATAGCCGAACCGTTGCCATAGCTCTGGTAAGGCTGTGGGTTCTCCGAAAACAGCCATTTATAAAAACTGCCCCCATAGCCGGCATTCGGGTATAAAAGTCCGTACTCCCTGATAGTCTCCGCATAATCCTTTTTCTCCATGATCGCATCAGCAATCGCAACAGTCAGCACTGTATCATCTGTAAACCTCGACCTGGGGGAGAAAAGTGGAAAATCAGTTTTTTTGATACTGTTCCTTTCATAAACCGATCCGATGATATCCCCGGCAATAGCCCCGATCATAACCTCATCCCCTTCCCTCATCTATTTTCTGCGGAACCCTGGAGCAGGTAATTCGTCATAACCTTTGAAAACAATTATTTCTAGGAAAGGAAGATTACTGTGAAAAGGTTCCTGGCAACACTGGTTTTATTTATGATCATGATGGTATCCTTTTCCTATCCGGCTCAGGCCCAAGAATCTCCAGTTATCAAATTGGGAAATGAAGTGTTGTTTAGCCGCTATTTTCATCTTATCCAGGATAAAAAAGTGGGCCTTGTGACCAATCAAAGCGGCGTAAGTAGCAAAGGCATCAGCACGATCGATGCCCT
>DUNV01000031.1 GCA_012839215.1 Bacillota bacterium | reverse complement strand
TTGTATTTATCAGCGAGTTTCTTGGCAACCTTTAGTGCTCCGGATCCATCCAAGCCCAGCACAGCCATTTCCTTGACAAAATCCTCTTGGATTGGCCTGACAAAGTTAATCCACCGTGTTTGTTCTACATCGGTAAGCTTGATTAGCTCTACATTGCATTCCCCAGTGGCAAATTCGATGGCCGATTCATTTTGCGTATCCCAAAGACCCATGGCAACATCCTCAAAAAACTGCTCCACTGCTTCTGTGATGGCACTTTGCAGGTGTGAGGGTATGGAGTCCCACACATTTTGGTTCATTGTTACAAAAAACAGGGTGTTATAAAGAAAAGGTGTCAGAGTCACATAATCTATGACCTCGGCGTGCCTCCAGCCTTCCAGGGTTTCCTGTGGTGACAGGTTTCCCTGGACAACACCCTTGGACATTGCTTCATAGGCATCCGATTGGGGCATAGCTACCGGGGTGGCGCCAAGTGTTTTCAAAGTCTTCGCTGACAGCCCTGTGGCCCTGATTTCCATGCCCTGAATATCTTCTAGGGTTCTGACGGGAGTTCTGGTGAAAAGGTCCCCCGGGCCCGTTGTTATAACCATTAATAGTTTTGTATCCTGCACTTCTGCAGGGTTAAGTTCTTTAATCCCCTCCCAGGCCACTTTACTTGCCACTTTGGAGTTGTTATAAATAACACCCGGAAGTTCAAAAACCTCCACTAGCGGGAAACGCCCTCTCGTATAGGCAAAACAGGAAATGCCAATATCTGCTATACCGGTGCAAACCCCATCATATATTTCTGCTGCGGTAAGTAGCGTTTCACCAGGATAGGTGGTAATAGTAATCTGACTGTCTGTAACGTCTTTGATGATTTCGGCCAGGCCTTGGGCAAGATGAGTCTCTGCCGGGTGTGTCGCCGGCCAAAAATGGGCTAGGCGGAGTTTCATCGATATTTTATCTGTAGATGAGTCGCCGGTGTATTCCGGCTTGGAACAACCTGTTAGCAGTATCATAAAGAACAATAAGATCGATATATGAACTAGTAGATTAATATTTTTTTTCATTTTTTTTCATCCTTTCATTTCTTGTTGCCTTTTTGTTTTAACAGTTCTGGTGCTTGCCTTATGGTAGCAGAATAAATTTTTTGCAATGCGCAATTGGCAATCTTTCCTGCCCATCTTCACCCCCACAGCGTTTTATCCTAAAATAAAAAAGCTTCCATCCCTAGGGACGGAAGCTTTATCTTCACGCGGTACCACCCTGCTTGGGCATATAGTATGCCCCTCTTGTCAAAGGGTACGGACTTTTAAAGTTTTTCATCCCAATACCCTAACAACAGAATAGTACTTCTGCAATATCAGGTACGGACTGAAACATTCTCAGCCTTATACCCCCTTCCTTTTAACGGTGGAAGTTTCCGTCAAAGCCTACTGGCCACTGGCCTCCAAAATCAAATTTGGCTTTCGGTTTGCTATTCAGGAGTGTATTTCAACAACTTAGGCCGCCGGGTCACACCAATTTCCCGGCTCTCTGCTGACCATCCAGTTATTTACTTCTCCCCATCATCATCTTTGCTCTATTATCGGAAAACCAGATATATTTAATTTACAGGAATTATAGCATAGGTTATTTCCTTCGTCAATTAAAAAAAAGGAAAATGGAAAAATTGGCGGCATTTATCACTAATAAATAATAAATGACGATATTAAGTATGATGAATAAAGGTATACCATGGGTAAAAAGAAGGTGTTTTGTCTTATGGCGAAATGCTTTCATCCCCAGAAAAATACCTGTCGCCCCCCCCAATAAGGCTATAATGAACAGTTTACGCTCGGCTACTCTCCATTGGTGATGGATGGCCTTTTTTTTATCATAATAAATAACAAAATAACCATAGATATTTATTAAGAAAAATACAATGGCTAATATGAGGCCAAGTCTATTGTTTAATCCATTAAAAGCCAGAGCGTTACCTCCCCTATTTAATATAAACTGGTTCATAATCATTAATCATATTTTACACCATTTTAATGTAAAAGTTACAAGGCAAAAAAGGGACAATGCGGGTAAAACCCGGATAGGGATGGCGGGGAAAACAGTTGGGATCGGGTTAGGGTCGATAAAAATTTGGTATAAATTTTTTTACTTTTGACAGCTTCGCAACGTTATGGTAATATTTTAAGAGTACAGTTTACTTAAAAGTAAAGTAGCCTACAGTAGTAAGCCCGGTTGTGAGCTGTTATACGTCCTTTTCAGGGTGGATAACTGTAAACCTCCGTCAATGTGTGGAAACTGTGGGTGAAAAACTTTAAGAGAACTGGGGCTTCCACTGGTTCAAGCGGGCCAGTGGTGGGTCACAATTTGTGGCCTAGTGCGAGTCTATTATGGGCGAAGCTCAGGCACTCTAACCTCTTCTTTGGTTAGGGTGCTTTTTATTTATTTAAGGGGGAGGTGTATCTGTGTCAAAGATCGATGTTAAAAGCCTATATAAAATTTTTGGCCCCGAGCCTCGCAAGGCTTTGGAGAAACTCAGGGCGGGTATGGGCAAAGATGATTTGTTGCAGAAAACTGGTCATACCGTAGGTGTTAGTGATGCGTCCTTTTCTGTGGCGCAGGGTGAAATTTTTGTGGTGATGGGCCTTTCCGGTAGCGGTAAGTCAACGCTTGTGCGCTGCCTTAACCGTTTGATTGAGCCGACGGCAGGTGAAGTTACCATCGACGGTGAGGTAATTTCCAGCCTGTCTACAGAGAAACTACGTGCCTTCAGACAAAAAAAGATGTCTATGGTTTTTCAACGTTTTGCCCTTTTCCCACACCGTACGATTTTGCAAAATGTGGCATATGGGCTGGAAATACAGGGTATGGGTAGGCAGGCACGTGAGGAAAAGGCCCTTGATATGCTTGCTACAGTAGGGTTAAAAGATTGGGTTTCGGTGTACCCTGACCAGCTGAGCGGGGGTATGCAACAAAGGGTCGGGTTGGCCAGGGCACTTGCCGTCGATCCGGATATTTTGCTCATGGACGAGCCTTTTAGCGCGCTGGACCCGCTTATTCGCAAGGAAATGCAGGAAGAGCTAACAGAATTGCAATCCAATATGCAAAAAACGATCATTTTTATTACGCATGATCTTGATGAGGCACTAAAGCTCGGCGATCGTATTGCCATTATGAAAGATGGAAGGATTGTCCAGCTGGGCACCCCGGAAGAAATACTGACCAATCCCTCCAATGGATACGTGGCCAACTTTGTCACCGATGTAGACCGTTCCCGGGTACTCAAGGCAGAAAATGTGATGATACGCCCCAGTGCTCTTGTTAAAATTACTGATGGGCCAAGATTGGCCCTGCGCAAGATGAAAAGGGAGGAATTTTCCAGTATTTTTGTGATTGGTGAGGGGCGGACCCTGCAGGGTATTGTCACCGTTGATCGCGCCATAGAAGCAGTGGAAAAAAAGGAAAAGGATTTGAGAAACATTGTGGATGAGGATGTGCCGGTTACCTCGCCAGAGGTAACCTTGTTGGATCTGTTTCCCATGGCCGCTACAGCCAGGGTACCCATAGCTGTTGTCGATGATAACAGAAAACTTTTGGGCATTATTGTTCGCGTCTCGGTTCTATCCGGGCTAATTGCCAGGGGGGATGATTTGGATGATGTATCGAATTCCGGTTAATGATTGGGCAGATTTTGCCGTTATGTTTTGTCGTACTAACTTTAGACCATTTTTCCGTTGGTTTAGTGGGTATATAGAAGGGTTTGTCGGTAGCCTGGAGGCACTGCTGGCCTTTATTCCTGTATTATTGTTCATTATTATCATTGCATTGCTGGCATGGAGGTTCTCTGGGCGTGGCCTGGCACTTTTCGCCATAGTAGGCTCCCTTCTTATTCTTAGTATGGGCCTGTGGGAACAAACCATGCTCACTGTAGCGCTAATTCTTACAGCAACGTTTATTTCACTGTTAATAGGGATCCCGCTGGGCATTCTGGCTTCCCGTAGCGAGCCGGCCTGGAAAATATTGCGCCCGATTTTGGATATTATGCAGACGATGCCCATTTTCGTCTATCTTTTGCCAGCGCTAATGCTTTTTGGCATTGGTCTTGCACCTGCTGTCATCGCCACGGTTGTTTTTGCTTCTCCACCGGCTATCCGCTTGACAAACCTGGGCATACGTCAGGTTCCCCAGGAGGTAATGGAGGCGGCGCTTGCTTTTGGCTCAACGCCGATGCAAATACTGACAAGGGTGCAGCTTCCGCTGGCGCTTCCTTCAATTTTGGCCGGTGTAAACCAGTGTATTATGCTTTCCCTTTCCATGGTGGTAATTTCCGCCATGATCGGTGCCGGTGGTTTGGGTGGGGTTGTCTACCGTGCTATTTCCAGGGTAGAAATTGGTTCAGGTTTTGAAGGGGGGATAGGGGTGGTCGTTATAGCTATTATCCTGGACCGTATTACCCAGTCCCTGGGACGTGGACCGGTCGGAAAGGAGCAAGGTTAAATAAAAAGGTTAAACAAGGAGGAGGGTTATTTTTATGCTAAAAAAATGTAAAGGTTTAGCAATAGCAGTACTGGTTGTCTTATTGAGCCTAGGACTTATGCTGGGTGGTTGTGTACCGGCCGAGGAAAATGGCGAAATACAGGATGAAATTTCGGGTGAAACCTCCCAAATTCAGGGTTCCCAGGAAGCAGCCGCGAAAGATACAATTAAGATTGGTTATGTGATGTGGGCCTGCGCCGAGGCCTCCACACATGTGGCCCAGGCAGTAATTATGGATTATCTCGGCTACGATGTTGATACGCTTTCCCTGGAGGTTGGTGGCATGTATTCGGGCATTGCCGATGGTGATCTGGACTTCCAAACGACAGCCTGGATGCCCGTTACACATAAGGAATATATGGATACCTATGGTGATGAAGTTGATGATTATGGTGTTCTTTATGAAGAGGCCCGCATTGGACTGGTCGTTCCCTCCTACGTGGATATTGATTCAATTGAAGAGCTAAACTGGCATGCAGATAAGTTTGGTGGGCGCATTACGGGTATTGATGCCGGGGCAGGGATTATGATCGCCTCGGAAAAGGCCATTGATGAATATGGTCTTGAGCTGGAACTGTTAGAAAGCAGCGATATGGCCATGACTGCTGCACTTGCCGATGCCATTCTGGAAAATGAATGGATCGTGGTGACCGGCTGGACGCCGCACTGGAAATTTGCCCGCTATGATCTAAAGTTCCTGGAGGATCCCTTGAAGGTCTATGGGGATGTGGAAAATATCCATGTTATTGCCAGGCAGGGTCTTGATGAGGATGCTCCGGATGTAGCCAGTTTTTTGAAGAATTTCTATCTGGAGCCGGAACAGTTGGGTGAAGTTATCGGGGCTATCGCGGAAGGGGAAAAGCCACTGGAGGCCGCACGGCAATGGATAGCGGATAACGGGGACGTTGTGGAAGGCTGGCTTCAGTAAAAAAGAATTGCTACCGTTTCTTTTGTAAAGAATACACAGTAGAGACGGACTGTTTTTGCCGCAATAAGTTTCATGGTTGCGGCAAAAACTGTTATTATGGGAAAAATTTATGGTATACTAGGTCATGAATCTACAGCATAAATTTTGTTTTGTGAAATGTTTGCTGGAAACAGCTACCATGCAGCAGAACGTTCTTTGGCAGTGGAATCAGGTTATTAATCAGCAAATATCGGAAGGGTGTAAGTGAATGTTGCCATTGTCTCCCCAGGCAAGAAAGTTTCTAGATTTTCTGGATTCTATCAGGGAAACTCCCGTGTACCTGCAGACACCGGAGAAAAACCGCCTAGGTAAGAGGTACCTTGTTGAAAAAGCAGGAGCGCCTCCCCAGCCGGTGGCAGGGGTGAAAGAACAGGGCGTGCCCGTGGAAGACGGGGAAATCAGTGTACGGATTTATTCGCCCTACGGTACCGGCCCCTTTCCTGTCCTGGTTTTTTTTCATGGGGGGGGTTGGGTTATGGGCGATCTGGATGTTGTTGACTCCCCGCTGCGTTCCATTACCAATGCCGCAGAGTGCCTTGTCATATCTGTGGCCTATCGTCTAGCACCGGAGCATAAATTTCCCGTAGCCCTAAACGATTGTTACCAGGCAACAAGGTGGGTAGCTGAAAATGCCCATACCTTTAACGGGGACAGGCAAAAAATTGCTGTCGGCGGTGAAAGTGCCGGGGGAAATCTTGCGGCCTGCACATCGTTGATAGCCCGTGAACGAGGCCTGCCTTTACTTAGCTACCAGGTGTTGCTTTACCCGGCAACTGATTTTTCCAGGGATTATCCCTCCCAGGAAAAATTTAATGGCTATTTTTTAACCAGGGAGGATATGGAATATTTCGAGAGTAGTTATTTGGCGGGAGAGGGGGATAAAAGGAATATCTATCTTTCCCCCATGTTGGCGGATGATCTTGCAGATTTACCGCCGGCTTTGGTGGTTACCGCCGGCTATGACCCACTTCATGATGAAGGGAAAGCCTATGCAGAGCGTCTTGTGGATGCGGGTGTCAAAGTTGATTATCATTGTTTTGAGGATATGATCCATGCTTTTTTACTGTTTGGTGGTATGATGAAGGAGGCCAATCAGGCCCTGGTAGAACTGATAGCCCGGTCATTAAGGAAAGCTTTTGCCGGATAAGCACCGGGGAATGGCCGGGTGTCATGCCTGGCAAAGGCCATTCCCGAATGATATGGCTGCCCCATTCTAGCCCGCCCCGGGGCTGGTAAAGCAAGTAGTAGTGTAACTACCGTTTGCCCGGTAGTATCTCAAAACGGGGAAGCTTGAATTTTAGGGAAAATTTCTCCGCAAAGGAAAGACGGCTATTTCCTTCTACCTTGTATACCAACTGTATCCTGCGGACACGCCTGCCTAGACGATGCAAAAACCGGGTAAAGGCCTGGGCCGCTTTTTCGGAAAGAATGCTTAACCCTTCAGTGTTAATTACCAAGTGAAAACAATGCTGGGGGAGCAGATCCCGGATATAACGATTCAATTTTTTCATTGTTAATCGATCCAGAAAACCGCGTAGGGTGAGGTAGAAGGTCCCGTTGCTCTCTGATACATAAATTTTTAGATGATCAACATTATCCACTTTTGCCAGGTTTTCATTTCCCTTAATCTGCAAGCGGCGATAAAAAAGCGGTACTGTTCTTGCGCTCCTCTTTTGAAAGCGATCCAGAATTTGGTCATACCAGCGATTCTGTTTTTCAAAGCGCCTTACCAAAAGCCAGCCGACACCCCTGTAGATGACCGATCCCCAGCCGGTCAAAAAGGCATTCTGAAAAGCATGTCTAAGGGAATAAAACCGTTTCATGGCCTTGACGGTTTCCTCCTGTAGTTCTTCCGGGGACATTTTTGCCGGCTGAAAAACGGCATGATGCCCATCATAGAGTTCCCAATCCTTTGTTAAAAGACGCCCCTCGGTTTCAAGTTTTTCATAAAATGGTGTTCCTGGCAGGGGTGTCAGTATCATAAACTGAATGCTGTCTATCCTCGTTTCCAGGGCAAAATCGGCCGTATCGCGAATGGTTTGCACTGTGTCTTCGTCACTCCCGAATACAAACATGCCATGTACCCTGATTCCATGATCATGAAAGCGACGGATCGAGTTGCGGATATCTTCGATGCTTTGTTTTTTATTGTAAGCCTCCAGTGTAGCAGGGTTAATAGATTCCAGGCCGATATAAACAATTTTTGCTCCTGTGCGTTGCATTAAATCCAGCAGCTCATCATTTCGGGCTGCCTCCACGCGTACCTGCGCGCCCCATCCGTTGAGCCTTATTTTCCGCTCTAGCATTCCCTGCAGCAACTCTTTTGTGCGCCGATAGTTATCGGTAAAATTGTCATCGCAGAAAAAAACGTCCTTACCCTGGTAAAGGGCCAGTTCTTCCAGAACAAGCTCTGTTCTGCGAAAACGGTATTTATGACCAAACATCGCCGTAACGCTACAAAAGGAGCAATTATGCGGGCATCCCCTGGAAGTCATGATCGGGATGGAGCCTTTTATCTTTTTATTAGTAAAAAGGCTAAGATCGGGAATGGGCAGCTCATTAACATCCACTATATATTTCTTGTATGGATTATGAACCGGAACACCATCCTTTAGGTAGGAGACACCGGGAACATCAACCGGTTGCTCATCCTTTTCCAGGACACGGACTAGGGGCAGGAAACTTTGATCAGCTTCTCCCCTGACGACATAATCCCCATATTGCAGCGCCTCGTCGGGTAAAAATGTCGCATGAATCCCGCCGATGATGACGGGGATATGGTGGGATCTAATAAAACTCGCCAGACGGTATGCCTCCTGGCAGGTGGATGTAGTTGTGGAAATCCCGATAAGGTCTGCATCCAAGATGTTTGCCCAAGGAAGATCTGTGATTGCCTCCAAGTAAATATGTACTTCATAACCTGCATCCCGTAATTGGGTTCCTAGCAAGGGCAACCCTAGCCTGGGCATTCTGGCTGTACTAAAAACGTGTTCCTTCCTAGTTTTGGGTTCGATCAAAATGATCTTTTTCATCAACAAACTCCTTCCCGGAAAACTAAAAAATAATTATTATCGTGCGTGTTTATATTATTATTCCTTTAGGGACCAAAAGTTAACCTTGTAACCTGGCTTACTTGTTATATTTTACATTTTTGTTGTAAATCCTTCATTTTTCTTTTTTTGGGGCAGTTATTTATTTTGTTGCTAATAAACTTGACAGTAAAATACGCCTATGAGATAATTTTATTAAAAAAGGGGGACTCTTGTATAATCTTTGAAGGAGTATTGTTAAACTTCCCAAACAAACGGTTGGTTAAATATTTATCATAGTGCCTGTTAATTTGTGTATTGCGGATTTTCATTTGATTTTACTGCAATTCACAAGATTAGATATGCAGGTTTTTAAATACCCGCTTGGGTGGTACAAGCCCCCGGCGGCGAGGAGGAGGTGAAGGGGGTTTTAGGTTTTTCCGAGGGGTTTTATCTATATATAAAATAAAAAATTTGTGCAAATTTGGGAGGTTTTAATTAAATGGCAGTTAAGAATACCAGCTGCATGTTGTGCGTCTGGGACTGTGGAATTAAAGCCACAGTTGAGGATGGAAAGTTGGTAAAAACTGAAGGTATGCCCGAACACCCGGTCAGTATGGGCTATATTTGCCCGAGGGGGGAAACCCTTCCTCATTATGTTTATTCCGATAGCCGCCTGCTGCATCCCTACCGTCGGAAGAAAGGAGGCGGTTTGGAAAGGGTAACCTGGGATCAGGCGCTAGATATTTGCGCGGAAAACCTGACCAAGGTAAGGGATAAATATGGCTCCAAGGCATTGGCTATCTTTTGCGGATCCGTTGGTGTGGAAAACATCGAGGTGGCTGCCTTTGCCCAGCGTTTTAAAAGTGCCTTTAACACGCCCAACCTTCTTTCCGTAGAAAATATTTGTTACCGTATGCGCATTCTGGCACGCCAGTTAACCTTTGGCCGTTATACCGGTGAGGATTATAAAGATGCGGAATGTATCATCCTTTGGGGTCACAACCCTGATGGTTCCAGGAGGATGTTAGGGGATCTTATTCGTGAAAAGGTTAATGATCATAAAATGGAGCTCATCGTTATTGATCCGAAGAGGACCGAATTGGCGAAACTGGGCCTCCACATTCCTATCCGCCCCGGCACCGATGCGGCACTGGGTCTGGCTATGATGAATGTGATCATTAACGAGGACCGTGTTGACAGGGAGTTTGTGGATAATTATACCAAAGGTTACCCCGAACTCGTGGAACATATCCAGCAGTTTACTCCCGAATGGGCTTCACCTATTACGGGGATACCTGTCACGGAAATTAAAACTATCGCCAGGATTTTTGCCCAATCGGATGCTTCCTGCATTATCCAGGGTATTAATACATTGGATCAGCACCAGAATGGTTTCCAGAACTCCAGAATTTTATCTTTGTTGCAGATTATTACTGGTAACATAGACAAGCCTGGAACCTGGGTGACAATTCCCTTCCTGCGCATGGCTGATTTGCGTCTTCCCATGGAGGAAAAGCCCATTGGCGCAGAGGATTATCCTATTTTCCATTCAGTCTGGGGCCGTGTTTCCCCTTATGGTATTGCCACCCTTTTCCCCAAGGCTGTCCTGGAGGGAACCCCTTATCCGATGAAGGCCGCCATTACCACAGCGGCTAACCCCTTGGTAACCTATCCTAATTCTGGTTTATACAGGAGGGCCTTCAAGGCGTTGGACTTTAGGGTTTCCATCGATCCATTCATCAATGAAACCGGGGAACTTTCCGATGTCCTGCTTCCGGCTTGCACCTTCCTGGAAAAAGATAGCCTTGGCTACGTTTATGGCGTGGTGAACTCTGAGCCGTATGCCATGCTGCGCAAAAGAGTCATCGATCCGCTAGGCGAAAGCAAACCTGACTGGTGGATCTGGACAGAACTGGCCAAGCGCATGGGGCTGGGCGAATACTTTACCTGGAAGTCCGATGAAGAAGTATTTGACTATCTCCTGGAGCCCAGCGGCATTAAGGATAAACTAGAAAATGAAGTAGGTATCTATTTTGCTGAGAAAGGGTATTACCAATATAAGGAGAGGCCGTTCCCCACGCCGAGCAAGAAGATCGAAATCTATTCGGATACACTAAAAGAGCATGGTTACGATCCCCTGCCCGGTTATATGGAACCGGCCCAGAGCCCTGTTAGCACTCCTGAGCTTCACAAGGAATACCCCATTACCCTGATTAGCGGGGCCAGGCAAGTGGAATATGCCCACTCCCAGCAACGCAATATCCCGGCGCTGCGTGCCCAGAACCCCGAGCCGCTGGCAGAAATGCACCCTGCTACTGCGCAACGTTACGGTCTTGTCGATGGCGAAATGGTGAGAATTTCCACGAAGGTCGGCAGTGTGACAATGCGCCTGAAAGCTACACCGGATATGATGACAGGCGTAGTATCGGTCCCCCATGGTTGGGGTATGGCCAACGTGAATGAAATAACAAATGTAGATACAAGGGAGCGGATTACCGCTTATCCCGATTTCAAAGCTATTTTGGTCCGTGTTGAACCTGCATCTTAGGGCCAGAAGCTAATAGAGGGGTTATAAAAGGGGCGTATAAATCAAGGGCACATCTGTTAAAGGTGTGCCCTTAATTCAAGGGATGCACCCAACATTAACTTTAAAGGGATGAAGATAAGATGGAAAACGAGGAAAAAAAGTACAGCCTGATTGAGGCAATGGTTAAATTGGCCCCCTATTTTCATCAACTTCTGCCTGGGGAGAGCTCTATTGCCGTGACCGATAAGGAAACATTTCTTGATGATTTTTGTTCCGGGGAGCTTACAAAATTGGCCAACAAGGGAAAACCGATCCCGGAAAAGAGTGTTATTAGAAAAGCATTGCAAACGGGAATGTTGCAGGAAAGTATTTATCCTCAGGAACTATATGGATTCCCTTTTAAGTCGACCTCCGTGGCTGTAAAAGACGATCAGGGCAATATTGTCGGTGCCTTTGGGCGGGGTATGAGCCTTTCCAATCAGGTTGCACTTATCGGGGCCGCCCAATCTTTCGCAGCGACGAATGAAGAAATATCGGCTTCCACGGAGGAGCTTTCTGCCTCTGCGCAGGAGCTATCCGCCGGGATGGAAACACTAAACCTTTTAAAAGCTGAAATGGAAGAACAGGTAAATAAAACAGGTGTGATGCTCGATTTCATCAAAAAGGTTGCCGAGAATTCAAACCTGCTGGGCCTAAACGCCGCCATCGAGGCCGCCAGGGTTGGGGAGGCAGGACGTGGATTTGAGGTAGTGGCGACAGAAATACGCAAGATGGCAGATAATAGCACAAAATCAGTCGAGGAAATTGAGGAAATTATCGGAACCATAAAGCAAAAAGTTGCAATAATAAGCAAAGAAATACCCGGATTGCTGGAAGTATCCCGGCACCAGGCAGCAGCTACCGAAGAAATTGCTGCCTCTATCCAGGGTTTAATGGAGTATGTGCAAAAGATTGAGGAAATTGCCCAAAAAATATAGGAATTAAGGCGACAGTCCTATTTTATTTTCATGGTCAGTTTTTTTTCGGTACTGACCCAACGACAGGGCAATGGCCGCAGCCGTTAGGCAAAGGAGGGAGACTAGGGCCCCATAAACCAGCGCACTATTACTCAGATCATAGGCCAGTCCTATGGCAAAGGGCCCCCAGAGGACGCCCGCGTTTTCACAGATCCTAATAATGCCATAGCCCAGTCCGATCCTTTCTGCTTTGACAAGGCGTGGTACAAGTGAGAAGACGGAGACGGGCACGAGTCCGACAGCCAGGCCTATTAGCGCTGTCAAAAACAGGTGGCCGGTGGAGGACAGGTAGAGCAGGATGAACAAAACAGTCAGGACAAGGTTGCCAGCTAATACGTATTTTTCCTCTTTCCCGGTTTTCCCTATAAGCTGGCCAATTACCGGGGCGGTTACCAGTGAGCCCATCATTAAAAGACTGGCAAGAAAACCTGCATAGGCATAGGAATATCCCAAGTTGACGAAATAGCCTGGCGCGAAGGTTATGGCCCCTGTTTTGGCAGCCATAAAGATCATAAAGGAGATTGCTGCCAACCAAATACCAAGGTAGGAGTTAGAACCCCTCAGATTTTCCGGGAAAAGGAAATTGCTTAAAGTAGGTGGTTTTTTTTCCACCCTCCCTCCGGTGGGGACGCTGACAAAACCCCTATACCCCCAGAAAGCAATCAGCATGATTAGGCAGCAAATAGCCGAAAACACCATCGGTGCCCGCCAGCCCCACAGGGTAGCGCAACGGATAAAAACGTTATGGGCAAAAATGGTCCCCAGTGGTACCCCCATATTAAATATTCCCATGGCGGAACCAAATTGTTTATCATGCAAAAAGCCTTGCGAAAGGGCTTGTGCTGCTACAATGACAATTACTGTGCCACCGATACCGGCGGTAAACCTTCCTATCGCTAGACCTGTAAAGGATGAACCCATACTGACGAGCACCGTACCGGCAAGCATGAGCAGTACTGAGGCAATTCCAACCTTTCTGGGGCCATATAGATCAGCTATGGCCCCACCTGGTAATGATATAAAAAGCCCGGGAAGGGCAAAAAGGCTCATTAGGAGGCCACCTTCTGTATGGGTGAGATTGAGTTCATTTGTTAGTGTGGTCAAAATTGGCGGTACAGATTGTAAAACCATACCATAAAGGAACATAGAAAAAAATGTGATGATCAGAATTTTAAAGTGATTGCGCATATATTGATACTCACCTTTCAAATTTTTTAAAACTAAACAATATTATAGCGTAGATCAGACAAAGAGTGTAGCAATATTTAGGGGGTGTACATCCGTCAGTGATTCCATTGTATCGCCAAAGATGATAAAAAATTTGCAGAAAAGCCAAAAAGAATGTATTTTATAGGGGGCCATAGCTATCAGAAGCTTACAAGGAGGGAAAACATTGTACGTTGGCGTAGATGTTGGAGGAACTTATACCGATGCGGTTCTCCTCAGCAATGGGGTGGTGGGTGCTACTGCCAAAATACCAACGAAATCCAGTTTGTTGGAATCCGTCCTAGGGGCACTTGATATTGTTCTAAAAGATGTTGATAGCGGAAAGTTAAAGAGGATTGTTTTTAGCACGACAATGATTACTAATCTGATAGCGGGGAAAAAGTATGATAAGGTGGCTCTTTTGCTTCTTCCCGGGCCAGGCATGAATCTTAGATACTTTGATTTCCATACCGATGTGCGCTTACTGTCTGGTGCCATAGACTACCGGGGAAGGGAAATAATACCGCTGGATGAAAAAGAGATCAGCGGGGTCCTATCCGGTCTGGAAGAAAAAGGATATAGCAGGGTGGGCATCATCGGGAAGTTTTCCCCACGCAATAGTTCCCACGAAAAGCGTGTTGCCGAAATTGTCATGGGAAAATATCCCGGTTGGCAGGTGGAGCTTGGTTTCCAGGCCGGCCCGCAGCTTAACTTCCCACGGCGCGTGGTTACCACCTTTCTTACCTGTGCTACTAGGGAACCCTATAACGATTTTGTTAATTCAGTTAGGGAGGCACTGAAAAAGAGGGAAATAAAAGCCGATGTCTTTATCCTCAAGGCCGATGCCGGGACGCTTCCACTGGCCAGTTCCGTGGAGCTGCCGGTGGAAACTATTTTTTCGGGGCCAGCGGCGAGTACCCTGGGGGTGGAGGCGCTAACACCTGAGGGTATAACGGAAGTGGCCGTGGATATCGGTGGCACTACGACGGATATTGCCTTGATCCTCGATGGGAAACCTTTGCTTTCCGCAAGGGGAGCCCGGGTGGACGGGCAGCTTACGCAGGTACGTACGCTGGCAGTGAGGTCCGTTCCCATTGGAGGCGATAGTGTCTTGGAGCTAGTCGGGGAAAAGGTTGCCTTCCGGCCTGAAAGGTTTGGCCCGGCCTATTGCATGGGAGGGCCTGTGCCCACACCGACTGATGCTTTGCGTGTGTTGGGGCTTACTTCCCATGGGGATGAGGGCAGAGCCCGGGAGGCGATGGAAAAGTTGGGGGCACCTCTAGGTCTAGGCGCCGGGGAGATTGCAGAAATGGTGACCAGCATAGCAGTTAGTAACATCACGGCGGATATTAAAAAAATGTTCAGGGAGTGGGAACAGGAGCCTGCCTATCGCATCTGGGAATTGATACATAAGAAGAAAATCAAACCTTCTGTTGTCGTTGGGGTAGGAGGCGGGGCAGAGGGTTTTATTGGGCGCATTGCCGAGGAACTGGGTTGTGAGCCTGTCACCCCGCCCCATGCGGAAGTGGCCAATGCTATTGGTGCAGCAGTGGCAAGGCCTACATTGCAAATGAGCCTTAGGGCCGATACAGAGCAGGGTTATTATATTTTCCGGGAGGATGGCCTGCAGGAAAAAATTAGCGGCCAGTTATTTAATGAGCAAAAAGCGCTGGAACTCGCCCGGGGTAGGCTGCTGGAAAAAGCCGCAAGCTATGGTTTGGAAGTGACAGCCGAGGAAATCGAGATTACCCATCAGGAAGTGTTTAATATGATCAGGGGATGGAGTACAGTAGGGCGCCTTTACGATCTGACTGTCCAGACCCCCGGTGGCGTTGCCACCCGGATCGAAGTGGGAGGTAAATAAATATGCAAACGAACGATCATAAAAGAACAGGTTTAATCTTTTTCCCTGCTTTCGATTGGGCTATTTCCCCCACCCATCCGGAAAGGGAGGAACGCCTCCTTTATACGCGGGATCAAATCTTTGAGGAAGGGATTATGGACCTTCCGCAAATAGCGGAATATGCTCCGGTTTTGGCCCAGATTCATGATATTGCTAGGACACATTTCTGTGTACCCCGCGTTGAGGATCAAACCACCGAGGCGCACCTGATTGCGGCCGGCGCGGCAATCCTCCTAGCCAATGAGATTATTTCCGGCCGGTTAAGGAACGGCTTTGCCCTGGTTAGGCCCCCTGGCCATCATTCCATGAGGGTGGTTCACGGTAACAGGGGCTTCTGCAATATTAATAACGAGGCTATCATGGTGGATTACTTGCGCAGCACCCATGGTCTAAAACGTATAGCCATTGTTGATACGGATGTTCACCATGGCGATGGTACACAGGATATTTTTTGGCATGATCCGGATGTTCTTTTTATTTCCTTCCACCAGGACGGAAGGACGATCTACCCCGGGACCGGTTTTATGGACGAACTGGGCGGCCCTTCTGCTTTTGCCAGGACTATTAATATTCCCTTGCCGCCGGGAACGACGGACGAAAGCATATTATATATTGTTGATAATCTGATTTTACCCATCCTAGACGACTTCAAGCCCGATTTTATTGTGAATTCTGCCGGTCAGGATAATCACTTTACCGATCCGCTGGGCAGCATGAAGTTTACTGCCCGGGGATATGCCCGCCTGACGGAGAAACTGCGCCCGGATCTGGCTGTGCTGGAAGGCGGCTATGCAATTGAGACTGCCCTGCCCTATGTCAATATGGGTATTATCCTGGCGCTGGCCGGGTTAGATTATAGTTGTGTAGTTGAACCGGACCTGCAGGATTTTCCTGAAAACAGGGAAATTGCCGATTATATTAAGAGGGTTGTGGAAACCCATCTGCAAAACTGGGAAAGGCGCCATGAGCCTCTTGCCGGTTCCCGATCAATAAAAGGCAATTTCCACCAGGAAACGAAAAGGATTTATTATGATACGGATGGAATCAGCGAAAGCCGGGAGGAAAAGCTTAGGCTTTGTGATAACTGTCCGGGTTACCTGACGATAGGTACAAGCGCCTCACATAGCTATGGAAGGGGTAGTGGAAAGGCTTTTTGTATTTCCCTTCCCTTTGGGGCATGTCCGATCTGTAGATCAGAGGTAGAAAATCTTTATGAGAAAGCTAAAAAGACAGGGGAATACCGGTATATTTACCTGCAGGATAGGCCTGCCGATATTTTCTTAAGTTACGATTCCTCCCGGGACGAAGAACAGCGTTCTGAAGGGAATATCATAGGCGCTCGCTAATTGGCCCAGGATGTTTAATTCTTATGATCCATAGGGAATGAAGGCAATAACTTTGACCCCTAGCATTAGAACAGGGGGCTATTTTTTCTGGGGTGGTTTTTAATTTCTATTATTGGTAACCCATATAGTAACGGCGTCCCTAGGGACGCCGTTACTATATGGGTTACCAATAATAGAAATTAAAAACCAC
>DUNV01000030.1 GCA_012839215.1 Bacillota bacterium | reverse complement strand
TTAAGGGAGCAGATGGAGAAAATTATTAACCTGGCCAAACAACATGAAGGCGCAACCATCAGTAGAGCCATGAACAGATCGCTGGCATTTGGTGCCTTTGGATACGGCATCTTAAAAAGAATAATAGTGTCGCCTTCAAAAATTCAATATTGCAGGGAAAACGGTGCCTGTCGTCAACTTGTTAACTTATTAAGTACTCAGGCAACTATCTCAGCCATGGGCTTGCCGTCATCATGGTGAGGGGGGCTCTAATCTGGGGCCTTCCTTTTTCTTGTTCATATTGTTCATATCATGGTTGTTATGGGAACAGGCGTATACCAGGCAGGCAGGGATAGGATATAATTACCAGTTGCTTTATGGGAGGATCTTATTCTATGGTGGGGGAGTTTTCAATTATTATCGTGGGGTACTTTTAGATTATCATAAACATCTTGTATTGTAAGTTCTGTACATGCCATATTTCTAAGTTTCCTCTGCCAGTAAAAATATTGACTTTTACTTATTCCCATCACCTGGCAAAAACCCTTAATGTTTTGCCCGCTTTCCTGTCGGGCTTGTATTATTTTGGCCCATTGCGATAACCGGTACTGTGTTGTAACTTTTTGTGTATCCATACGATCACCTCATTTAGGTTGAAAAGGTTGGCCTACTTTTTAAACTTTTTCAACCACTTTTATGGTGATTGTACAAACCTGCTTTGCTATTTGAGGGTCCCATTGACGCTTACCTTGTACTTAAATAAATGTGGGGGGGCTATTGTAAACGTCAACCAAAAAGTGATCCACTTGATCTTTACAAAGTGATCCACCCTGATCTCCAATAACTGATCCACCTCAAAGGTATGGTGTTAGGGGGTCTTTCCCCCGAGATCCAGGGGCGGGGGACCTCCCTTTACCACTATCAGGTATCCACCTTTTCTTCAGTATCATCAACTGCCGGACTTTTCTTTTGCGCCCTTTGTTTTAGCCGGAAGCTCGTTCCGTTCATGTTCAGAATGTGGGCATGGTGTGTCAACCTGTCCACCAGTGCAGCGGTCAGCATGGTGTTCGGGAAAAACTCTCCCCAACGGGAAAATTCCAGGTTTGTTGTTATGGCAACACTGCCCCGTTCATTGCGTACTGACAATTGGTGAAACAGCAATTCTGCCTGTGGTTTGGTGAAGGTCTGATTCCCAGACCAATGAGCAAGTGGGTCCTTCCCGTTCCCGGATTCCCGATAGCGATAATGTTCTCATGTTTATCGATGAATTCACCTGTGGCTAGCTGCCAGATCAATGCTTCTTCTACATGCAGTAGCTGTTTGAAATCAAAGTCATCAAGGCTTTTCTTAACCGGGAAACGGGCTGCCCTGATCCTTCTTACCTGCTGGTTTTGCTGTCTTTGTTCGAGGTTTATGGGGTCCCTTGTGGGTATGACTATATACTGTATAACTATGGCCCGTATAGTGAGCAGGTTAAGAGAAACAAAGGTGCAGGTGGAATTGACGGGATGCAGGTGGATGAACTTCTGCCCTTCCTCAAAGAAAACCGCAATGAGCTCTTGCAATCACTCCGGGACGGTAAATACCGTCCGAAGCCCGTACGCAGGGTAGAAATACCCAAAGAGAACGGGAAAGTCAGGAAACTGGGGATACCAACGGTGGTGGACAGACTCATCCAGCAGGCTATCTGCCAGACCCTGACCCCAATATTTGAGAAGGAAATGGGGGCAGGCCCCTTATCCCACATGAACCATCCCCTTGTGTCCACCCGACCAAACAACAATAGCCGACCGATCTACAATCGATCAGCCGGCTTGGGGAAGCCACCGGGATGCTTTGTTTGCAGGATCCCTTCACCGCCCCTGTCTTGCCTCTGCCCTATCTTATGGGGAGTACTCCGTATAGTTCATTTTCCTCTTGCATCTGATCCAATGCTTGGAAACTAAATTCCATTTTTACTGGACGTTTCAATTTATCGCCGGAAAGGGCCTTAATGCCGTCCTCAATGTACAAGGAGTAGACCTTGCCGCAGCTATAAGGCTGCTTTGGGGTAATAAATACTTTCTTTCCGTCATCGCTTAGTCCAAGATTGCTAGGCAGGACGGTTCCTTTGGTATCGGTAATATAAATCTGACTAGGACTAATGGAACCCGCATCCAGCCTCAAATTAAACTCTATTTTCCAACCCTTATTTACAGCTACGTTCATTTTGGCGGGTAGCTGCAAATAATCTTTTGGCGGCGGTGATATTAATCCTATAATGCCATCATATGCATTTACAAGGCCATAACCATAGGTGTTGTCCTTACCCGGCGCCCCTTTATCGATTGCACTGGCGCCTAGAATACGTACTATATTGCCCGGAGTAATAGATGGCCTGACGGATTTTATTATCGCCGCTATACCGGCCACTATGGGCGCTGAAAAAGAAGTACCACTTTTATAATCGTAGCCATCATACGGTTTGGTGGTAAAAACATATTCCCCCGGGGCCGTAAAATCAACCTTGTCATTGCGGTTGGAGAAATAAGCTATCTGACCAGAAGGCGACAGCGCTCCAACCGATATAACGCCATTATAGGAAGCTGGGTAGACATAACGACTTTCCCCATCATTCCCAGCAGACGCAACGACGGCAATATTTTTGCTGATTGCATCCTGGATTGCCGCATTTAAGATAGCCGAATACTGGTAGCTTCCCAAACTGAGGTTAATCACATCCACGTTGCGATTTATGGCGTAGCCTATTGCCCTTACGATGTCACTAGTATAGGACGTACCATCAAAGAAAGCCACCTGTAAGGGTAATATCCTAACATCAAGTGGACCTGCCACCCCTGCAATTCCCCTGCCGTTGTCCGCTTCAGCCGCTATAACCCCGGATACTGCGGTCCCGTGGCCGCCAATATCATATACGTCGAAGTTATCAATTATGAAATTGTAGCCCCCGGGTGCTACCCTCTTTGCAAAATCTTCGTGCAAAAGATCAAGGCCGCCATCGATCACGGCCACAACAGCTTGTTTGCCTCCTTTGGTTTCACCCCAAATTCTAGGCGCGTTGACCATGTCCAGCCAGAATTGCTGTCCATAGAAAGGATCACTGAGCCTTACGGGGCTATTGTTGGTAGGTAACCGCAACACCTCCACATTGCAGGTTGCGGATAGACCGCCATCGCAGGTTTTAACGCGGATTGTTGTCTCTCCTTGGTTACGTGCAACCACCTTGCCGTTCTGGTCCACGGTTGCAATGGCATTATCGCTGCTGGACCAAAGAACCGATTTATCGCTTGCATCACCGGGGTATACGGTAACCTGTAGGGTCTCCGATTCACCTTCGTAAAGGCAAAGGTTGGTTCTATTCAATGCCACGGAAGATACCGGAATGTACAATCCCTTGCCCGACATCCACGTGGTAAACATATACGGCATGTTGTTAAGCAGGTATTTGTAGTCGCTGCACTGGAATACAAGGACATAGTACAGTCCTGGCTTTACATAGGCCTGAAGGTATTGGGCTTTGCTCGTCAGTGAGCCCCACACAAGGTGGTTGCCAGATGAATCGAGCAAGGCTATCGCTAGGTATTGGGGGTAATCGCAAACCCCCAGAATGTTCAAGAAGCCTGTATCTGTGATGGGTAGTGCATAATAATCAAGGTCATAATAGACGTCGGTAATGGTCCCGCCAACATAGTAATCCAATTCAATGTATGTAGCAGTATTTATGGAATTGTTGGGCTCCATCTCATAAATGATGTCGTAGTCCCCGCCGTGGGAGGAGTTTAGACTTTCGCGAATCATATCTGTGGCGTGGCCAAGGTCTTCAATCGCAACCCCATGGCCCTTGGCATATTCCTCTGGATCTTCATTATTTTCCTGGGCAGCGCGTAAATCCATATACTGTCTTTCCAATTCGCATCCAGGTTCCGCAAATGTAGTGGGCTCCCCATCCATGAACCGCGATACCTGGTTCATTTCAGCGGCCACAACGGAATCCTCTTTTTGTAGTTCACTAAGGACCCTTTTGATATTAACATCGTCCTTAACGGTCAATATATCCACATTAGGTAACATTTCGGCCCTATTGGAAATTTCCGGCATACCGGCAACCCTTAATTTCGCCTGGCTTGATGCATTCTCTTTATACATAACCAGTATCTGCCGTTCTCTTACTTCTTTAATTACTTGTTCCCTTATTTTTAAAGATTCCGCCCCGTACTGACTTACCGCATTGGTACCCCCGGGGAAGATCAAAACAGCCAGTAAAGCCAATAGAAACAGGGCCAGCAACCGTTTCATTTAGCAATCCTCCTCAGTATAAAAGGTGCCAGGCACCTGGGAAAATATGGGGCAAGCTGTCCCTACAGGCTTACCCCATATTTTGTCTTGATGCGAAACATATTTTAATATTAGCCGCTACCTTTTAAAACGATATTCATCCCAGGCGCCTTGCCAATCTCCCGGGTTTCCAAGGGTCCAATACACCACACTGTTGAGGCCGTCCAAAATGGCAATCTTACCATCGTTGGTGCCAAACATTGGGCCTACACTCCATCCCTGGTTGCACTCCTTGGCCATACCATAGGGGAGCCAATTACCCTTTTCATCCTGGGCACAGGAAAGTTTATTGCCTTCTTTGTCATATCCATGATAGCCCGACATGATATGCTGGGCCATATACCGATCGACCTTGCCATAATTGTTTTTCAGATCCCACATCAATGTCCAAAAACGCATCCCGCTGGAGCTAAACCCGGTGACCTTCCCTTGATCATCATAGGTATAGCCCCCGCAGCCAAATACGGTCATTGGCACATCCGTACGTTTGTTGTTTTCATCGTAGCTGAAATCACATAAATTAATATTGGCTACCACAATATAATCAATCCCGGTCCAGGCCTTGCCTGTAAATTTATGGTTATCCCCCGGATAACGCACGGCATAACGATCGGCAGTCCGTTCCACAACTGCTGTGGTGTTTTCATCGGAGACCATAAAGATCCATCCGCCACCCAGTAGTATGCTATTGCGGCCTGTTCTTTCCAGGTATCCTGCCGGCCCAACGGTGAGCATTTCTATAGCTTGTTCGGCGTTTTCAGCATGTGTGGCAATATATAGTAGAAGCGTAAACCAGGAAACACCAAAGTCCTCCGAATGGTAGGGCCCGCCCTCATAATTTAAAGAGCGGGGGTTTGTTTGCCCACCGAAAAACAAGGAAACTGAAACCCCCTTTTCGTTGACGACCTGGTTTGCAGCTACCTGCGGGCTGTTGGAAAGGACCCAGGAGGCATATCCATCGGGGGGGTCAATAATGTAAACTTGCTGGTAATCCCGGGGATCCTGGGGGGTTTGGCGATTATGAGCCATAATTGTTTCACCGTTTAAGGTTGCCTTGCCAAATGCCCCAAAACCGCTACAACTGCCGCCCCCTTCCGGTTCATTCCAGCTCGGTGGTTTGGTTGCGCCACCAAAGGTGCTCGATCCATCTGGAAATTGGCTGGGGTGGCACATTGTCCATTCATCGTAAACGTTTACAGCCAGCACCCGCTCATAATTTGTGGAGTATAAGGGGTGATCCTTGCGGTTGTATATTGATTTATTTAGCCAGGGTGAAGCCCCATCGGTTATACCCTTCATAAACTCAATAAGGTTTGGATCCAGGGCTTTAATTTGTTCCTCATAAATAGCCATGGCCTTTAAGGTTTCCTTTTTGCCCCAGGCATCACACTGTTCTTTCCACCATAAATCCGAGACAATCCGTACGTTTTCCCCTGATTTTCCGCCATACTGCTTGCCCATGGAATACCAATCACCTGACAGCGTTCCGATAAAAGATGCCTTGTCGGCAAATGGCGGGTACCCTTCGGAGTGTATGTATTTATCTGCCATAACATTTCTGCCGCCGGAAATATATGTTCCAATTTCGCCATTTGCCGAGATCTGCCCTGCAGCGGATGGGGCAGCCGCTAGGGGTGAGGCCACCATCAGCACCAATAATAAAGTTGCAATAATGGCAAAAACACGGTTCCTTCTCATGTTAATCTTCTCCTTTTTCTAAAATGGCTTGTCTCAAAACTCGTTTGTTACCCCAGATCCTCTTGCCTTTATTCGATCGGTTGATACCACTAACTACCCGCTCACTACCACCTACCCTTCACAACTGAAATGGTTACCCACTGTTTCAAACTTTCGCCCCCTTGGGCATTTTTAATATTATTACCATTTTCAAATTATGTCAAGATATTATAGAATCTTTTGACTTGGGGTAATCTGTCAGGTGCCAGGCACCTGGGGGAAATTGCCAAATAGCAAGGCCACGCTGAAGAATGGTTCCTTTGGCGTGGCCGGGAAGGGCCTGCTGCAATTTTTTTGCTGATGCATGCAAAATATGCTAAAATTATAGAGGAGTAGCCGCTTGGCGGTTGGCCGCCTTCCCGCAAGGGGAGGTGATGCCTATGGTTACGTGGATAGGAATTTGCGGCAATTCCTCTTATTAAACCTGTGATATCATGCCAAAAATATTTCGTTAACAATTCGCCAACATAGATGTGGATTTTCCTGGAGTAACAGACCTGTGGGGAATATTGACATTAGGGGTATCCTCAGCGCGTCCGGCAGATTCTTATTTGCTATGGCGAAACCAGATGCCTGGGGAGGACGTATAACAGATAGGAAGACAAGGAAAGAAAAGGGAAGGGAAGGGATTTAATGAAAAAGGAAACAAGCTATCTACTGGTTCTTTTGTTATTTAGCATTTTGGGGTTGGGGGTTTTGGGTCCTGCGCCTGGGGCTGTGCAGGCTGCCAGCGTTCCGCAGTACCCTTCCAACCTTACGGCAAGCGCGGTATCAGAAACGGCAATTAGCTTGGTATGGTCGGATAACTCGTACAATGAAACAGGTTTTAAAATTGAAAGAAGTTTTACTCCTGATGGAACATATTACCTGCTTACCACCGTTGGTCCCAATGTGCAGACGTTTACCGATACAGGTCTTTCCCGGGATGCTACATATTGGTACCGCATCAGGGCCTATAATGAGAATGGCGACTCCTATCCTTCCAATGTATCAGGTGCAACAACCTCCTCTACTTCTTTGCTTGCCCCCACGGGTCTGGAGGCAACTGCTGCCACGGGTTCGCAGATTAATCTGATGTGGACTGATAGATCATCTAATGAATCGGGTTTTAAAATTGAACGCAGGGGCGGTGGCGGGGGTGGTGATTTTCAACAAATTGCTATTGTTGGAACCAATATTACAACTTATGCTGATACGGGCCTATATCCCGGCACTATCTATACCTATAGGGTTAGGGCATATAATAGCAGCAGGAATTCAGACTATTCCAATAGTGCCAGTGCAGTAACAGGAGAAACGGCGGGTTCGGGCTGGGGGGGCGAAGCATCTGTTGCGCCTGCGGCTCCCTCCGGTCTATGTGCCACTGTTACTTCGCATTCACAAGTAATACTGACTTGGAACGACAATTCGGGCAACGAAACAGGTTTTAAGATCGAAAGGGCACTGGCAGGGGGTAATTTTGGCCAGGTCGGCACGGTCAATCAAAATACGACATCCTATTATGATTCGGGGCTCCAGGCGAATAGAACCTATTACTATCGGGTGCGGGCCTATAACAATAGTGGGGATTCAGACTATTCCACAGTGGCCAGTGTAACGATGACAAGTCCTGCCGCGCCCTCAAAGCTTGAGGCAGAGATTCTATCTTCATCATCTGTCAAGTTGTTCTGGGAGGATAACTCTGATAGTGAGACCGGTTTTACAATCGAAAGGAAGGGAGAAGGGGACTTTTTTGAGCAAATTGATACAGTTGGGGCAAACGTCACCAGCTTTACGGACAGCGGAGTTACCCAGGATCGGGTTTACTCCTACCGGGTGCGGGCTTATAATTCTTTTGGAAGTTCGGCCTACAGCAACGAGGCCAGTATTATAACCATTTATCTTAGCCCCCCTTCTAACCTTGCGGCCGAAACAGTTTCCAGCTCGCAGATAAAGCTGTCCTGGAAGGATAACTCCACAGATGAAACCGGGTTTAAGCTCGAACGTAAAACGTCCGGCGGCAGTTTTGCGCAGATTGCCGTGCTGGGGAAAAATGTTTCCTCGTATACTGATACGGGGTTGAACAACAATATTGCCTACATTTACCGGGTGCGGGCCTATAATGAAAACGCAAATTCGGCCTATTCAAACGAATCACATGCCACCACGGGGGCAGTCCCTTCGGCTCCATCAGATCTTCTGGCTGCAACTATTTCCAATACACAGGTCAAACTTACCTGGAAGGATAACTCAGGCAATGAAACCGGTTTTAAACTGGAGCGGAAAACATCTGGCGGTAATTACGCCCAGATTGCCCGCCTGGGTGTTAACGTTACAACTTATACTGATACCGGTTTATCAGCAAATACAACTTATTATTATAGGATCAGGGCCTATAATTCCGTGGGGAATTCGCCGTATTCTGCCGAGGCTACAGTTTCTGCCGGTGTTCCGGCTGCACCCACGAAACTGTTGGCAACTGTTGTTTCCGGCGACAAAATTATGTTAACCTGGGTGGACAATTCCCATAATGAAACCGGTTTTAAAATTGAACGGAAAACGTCCGGCGGCGGCTATACGCAAATCGCCACGGTGGGGGCAAATACAACGGTATACGCCAATACGGGCATATCGGCGGGGACCAGCTATAATTATCGGGTCAGGGCCTACAACGCTGTCGGCAATTCTGCCTATTCCAATGAGGCCGGGATGGTTACCAGGGCAGAAGATAAAAAAAACATCGTCCTCAACATCGGCAAGACGGATTATTATGTCAATAACCAGCGCAAAACGATGGATGCCGCGCCAATAATATCCGAGGACAGGACCTTTCTGCCCATTCGGTATGTGGCCGAGGCAATTGGGGCAGTAGTCGATTGGGATGCCTCCCTTAAAAAAACAACAATTACGTTGAACGGCAAGGCTATGGAGCTTTTGATCGGCAGCAATAGCGCCAGGGTGGATGGGAAAGTAAAAACGATCGATCCCGATAACCCTAATGTGAAACCGATCATGGTTCCGCCGGGAAGAACAATGTTGCCACTGCGCTTTGTCAGCGAAAACCTTGGTTGCAAGGTGGACTGGGATTCCGCCTCGCAACAGATCACCATCTCCTACCCATAGCGCGCGGTGGCAGTCAGCCATTCCGCCTGCTTAGCCTGTAGTCAAAAAAAACCAGAGCGCTCCCTGTGGATCGCCTGGTTTTTTTGTATTGGTCACGTTGCCCCTAACTCAATCCCCTATTTCAGATTCTTGTATCTTGTATTCTTGTCTCCTATCCTCCTATTTCTAATTCCAACCCCCCATCTTCGCTTCCTGACATAGTAAAGAGCGGGTGTTGCCTACTTCTACCCGGTCCTTGGAAATGCTTTTGGCCTTATATAGGGCACTGTCTGCCTCCCCAATTAATTCTTCGGCGGTAGCGGCGTGCACGGGAAATGAAGATACCCCAATAGAGACAGTACATTCACCATGGGCTTTAATATCTTGCCTGATCCGCTCGGCTATCCTTAGGGCATCCCCCACCTCCGTGTCTGCTAGGATTACAGAAAATTCTTCGCCACCGTAGCGGGCAGCAATATCCTTCTTTCGAATATTTTTCCGAAGAATATTGGCAACCCCAACTAATATTTTGTCGCCGGCCTGGTGCCCATAGGTATCGTTAAAGCATTTAAAATCATCTATATCTATCATCAGCAAAGATACCTGTTTTTCATTATTTACCAGGGCCCGCAGCTCAGTCTGAAAAAAACGATGGTTGTAAAGTCCAGTTAAACCATCCCTACGGGCCAGATTCCTGAAATAACTGCGGGAATGGTTGGTAGCTATGATTATAAGAACCAATATGATGATCATGGGGAAGAATAACAGGATGTAGAAGGGAAATCCTGAGAAAACTGTCTGTAAATTGCCGATTATAAATGATTCCATGGACCTGGTGGCACTCACTACCCATGCAGAGTTGGGGAGTGTGGCGGAACCTTGCAAATAGGCGGGGGTTTCGGGCGTTATCTTTGCCATGAGACAGCATAAAAGGCTGACCAGCATGGACGCGGGTGCCTCCGCCTTTTCCGGATCCGGATTATAAAGAACAATTTCCTCGCCGCTTTGGGTAAAAAGCGAAATAGAATCCATGCTATGTCCCAGAAAGGTTGTTTCCGCAACATAGTTTAGGTTTACGAACCCTACTACATTTCGCAACGGCCTTTCGGTAGGGATATTATAATCAGGGGTTAGAGCTGCGCTGAAGAGAGCATAATGGGTTATCCCATCGGTGGTGCTTGCCTGTAGCAGCTGACACTCTGACTGCGTGCAGGGCAGTTGCACGTTATTGGTAATGTTATGTAAATTGGAACCCGGGGGCGCCGCGGCGATTAGGGTTCCATCACACTCAATTACAGCCAGGGCTTCACATAAAGAGGACCGCCTGATTATTTCCGCCAATAAACTTTCCATAGTTTCCGGATCGATTTCCTGAACCAACGGATTTAGAGCCACAAGCTCGACACATTCACAGGCTTGTTGAAGCCTCCCCTCCAACCGTGTAGCAACCCGGCCCGCTTTGCCTTGCAATTCCTGCTGTGTATTTTCCAGGGTTTTAAGGGCTAACCCCCAAATCAGAAAGCTGGCAAAGATGATAAATCCAATTAAACCGGCAACAGATAAGGTAAATGTTGGTCCTGTAAATAAGTATTTTCGGATTGGTTTTTTCATTAATTTATGTATTGTTTTACTCATTGATTTGATCCCCCAAGCAAAAAAGCTGCCTATCTCCCAAAAGGCTGTAAATTCAAGGCAACAATTATTGGTTAATTAATAGTTCGATAAAAATTGCAACATTCCTTGGGGGGCACGGGAATTCGGCATGGGAATTCGGCATGGGGAATCGGTGGTGAACATAATGGGTAGGATTCTGTCGCCCGAACGGTTCTTCTGCCGGAAGGCCATCCAGAAAATTAAATTCTTCCCGCCCAAAGGATTTGTGAATATTTTGGCGAATAAAAACGGAATACTGCTTTAGGGTTTAAAATGCTGATCCTTAAACGGGGGGTAAGACAATGAAGGTTGGATCATTAAAGTCGCTTAAGGCCCGCATAAACCTTTTAATCCTGGCCCTGACGATGGTGGTGGCTGTTTTAATAGGTTTCCTGCTTTACAGCAAGGCAGCGGCGGAACTGGAGGAATCCCTGGGTGTGCGTCTCATGAATCTGGCCCAGGTTTCCACGATGTTTGTCGATGTGCAGGAACATGGCTCACTGCGGCCGGGGGATGAAAGCAGCGATATATACATAAAAATCAGGGATATTTTGCGGGAGGCCCGCGACCGGTACGGGGCGGTCTATGTCTATACTCTTAAAAAAATGGATGAAAATACGGCTACCTTTGTTATTGATACCGATAATGATGAACCGGCTGCTATCGGGGAGGAATATACCATCTCGGATGATCTGGGAAAGGCTTTTGATGGTACGCCCTCTTTCGATCAGGGTTTCTATACAGATAAGTGGGGCACCTTTAAAAGCGGGTATGCCCCAATTTTTGATCAAACCGGGAAGGTTACTGCGGTTCTGGGCGTTGATTATGATGCAAGTCAGGTTCTTGGTGTAAAAAAGGATTTGCTGCTGCGCGTTCTCATTCCTATGGCAGCTTGTTTGCTTCTTTGTGTGGGCTGTGGGCTTTGGTTTACCAGGAAAATTATTTTGGAAATTAGTGATATGAGCAGCAGGCTAAAAGATATGAGCCATGAAGTTACCGGCAATACCCAGGATACCAATACCATTGGGCAGCACATTGTTGCAGCCTTTGATCAGTTGAGCGCTGGTGCCACGGAACAGGCGGCGGATCTGGAGAATATTGGCACGCAGATACAGCAGTTTGTCCACTCCAGCGGACAAATCAAAAGCCATGCCCAGAGCACTTCAGACTCCTCAACAAGGGTTGTCGGGGTGGCCAGTGAAGGGAAGGTTCTTGTTCAGGCCGCCGAAAAGAAAATGGATGCCATCTCGGATGGTATCATTTCTCTTGGTGGTGTTGTAGCCTCACTGGATCAGGACTCCCATAAAATCGAGGGTGTCGTGGAGGTAATTTCCGGTTTTGCCGAGCAAACAAAGCTGCTGGCACTTAATGCTGCCATTGAGGCGGCCAGGGCCGGGGATGCTGGCCGGGGTTTTGTCGTCGTGGCAGCTGAGGTAGGCAAACTGGCCGACAATTCCGGCAGCGCAGTTAATGAAGTAAACCAGCTTATAACCGGAATCAGGGATAAGGTAATGGAAACGGTTGATTTGATGAAACAAAGTAGACAGCAGGTAGAGGAAGGAACGGCGGCCTTTGGGAAGACCATGGGGGCATTGGAGCAAATTGTTGCCCATGCCCAAAATGCTGCCGCATTGATAAAGCAAATCGTCGAGGAAATTAACCGGGAAAATGAGGCGGTACAAAAAGTCTCCCAATTGATCCAAAACGTGGCCGATGTAGCCCAAATGAACGCCGCCGGTTCAGAGGAGGTGCTGGCCTCCATCAGCGAGCAGGCAGCAAACCTCAAACTAATAGCAGCATCAGCCGGGGAACTAAACGATCTTTCAGCCCAACTAAGCATTATGGTGAAGGGCACCGTGTAGGTGCCAGGCACCAGGGAAATTATGTAAAACTTCATGGTGGGTGCCTGGCACCTGGGGGAAACTGGAAATAATGGCCGAATGGGATGGGGGTGAAATTATGGGGAGGAAGCCGCGCATTTGGTATGAGGGGGCAATGTATCATATCACCAATCGGGGGAACAGCCGGAGGGATATTTTTCCTGAATCATCCGATCGCCTTGTATTCCTAAATAAATTAGGATTGCTTGTGAAGGATCATGGACTGAAAATACATGCCTATTGTCTAATGACCAACCATTATCACCTTTTGATCGAGACCGATAAGGTACACATTAGTGACACAATGCATGCATTAAATACCTATTATTCCAAGCAGCATCACAAGAAATACGATACATCCGGTCACCTTTTTCAGGGTCGTTTCGGAAGTGTGCTGGTAGAAAAGGATGCATATTTGTTGGAAGTAAGCCGTTACGTGCATCTTAACCCGGTCAGCGCTGGCCTGGTGGAGTTGCCAGAGGATTATACCTGGAGCAGTATGAGGGTATATATGGGGTTAGGGGTGGAAAAAAGTCTTGTTTACCGGGAAAATGTTCTCGGTTTCTTTAGCGAGGATCTGGAGGAAGCGATGGAAGATTACCGGCGTTTTGTATATGCTAGGCTTGACAATCCCGATTTACTCGAAGGGACAATCACCTACGATGATATTATGGGCTCGGATTCGTTCGCATCGGAAGTACGTGAAAGGGCGACGGTGCCAGGCACCTGGGGAAATATGTAAAACCCCATGGTGGGTGCCAGGCACCTGGGGGGAATTCAACTGAGCATTATGGTGACAGCAATGTTTTACAGGAAAGCTAGACCAGTTCTTCAAACCTGTTTCATATAGTATACTGGGAGCAGGATAACTGATAGTGGACTAGGAACAGGGGAACTGAGCATATGCACCTACTGAGGGCCATCCTTGATTTAATCTCTGTGGAATTAACCGTGCTGCTAACGGCGGCGTTGCCTGTTATCGAACTGAAGGGGGCAATCCCGGTGGGCATTTCCCTAGGGATGACGCCTATCCATGCAGCTTTTATTGCCTTTTTGGGCAGCATGATCCCCGTGCCGGTTATTCTTTTTACCGTCCGCCCCCTGTTTAATTATCTGAAGACGACGGGGGTTTTTAGGAAGCTTGTTGAGAAATTGACAACAAGATCTTTGCAAAGCAATAGTGGCAAGATTCGGAAATACGGTGTCTGGGGCCTCATATTATTGGTGGCCTTGCCCCTTCCGGGGACAGGGGTGTGGAGCGGCAGCCTGGTGGCGGCGCTACTGGACATGCGCTTTAAGCTAGCTTTTCCCGCCATCCTCGTGGGAAACCTCATCGCCGGAATACTTATCATGGGGGTAAGCGAGGGGTTATTTAAAGTGATTAGTGGATAATTTTGGTGGGTGCCAGGCACCTATAAAAAAGGGTTAACTGCCTTTACATTTTCATAGACCTGGTTTGCATTGAGGTCCTCTGTCCAGATTGTTTGGCAACCCATGGATTTGGCACTGCAGACGATCATGGCGTCCCAAAAGGAAAGGTGATTACGTTGCTGTATATCTACCGCCTCTAAAATGCTTTCCAGGCCGGGGGTGTGAAGCCGCCACTGGCCAAGATCACCTATCAGCCGCGTAGCCGTATCCACAGGTATAGGTTTGGGAATTTTCCGTGTTAGGGTAACAAACAGTTCTTGTAATACTTGAATACTTATACATCCATGCCCTGATTTCCAAAGATCCTCAAGCAAAGATCTTGCCCGATTCCATTTTTCTGCATGGGAAACATCGTAGGCATAAACGATAATATTAGTATCAACGAACTGAAGAGCACTATTTTCTGGCATGCAGATCCTCCCTGTCCCAATTTGCCTTACCACCGAGCCCGATATGGAAACCGTTTTTCAAGGTGGACAGTTGCCTGGCCTTGGCCTTTTGGTAGGCATCCTCTTTTTCAACTATTTCAGCAAGGGTTTTTGCCAGCAACCCAGAAAGGGATGTTTCCTTGTCGATGGCAATATGCTTTGCTTTCCTTAGGACATCCTTGGGTAAAGACAGGGTCACATTTTGGTATTCCATAACTTTCACCCCTCCTTCACGTAAATAAGTGTATCACTTTTATTGTGATCTGGCAAGTTAAAACCTTTTGAAATTCTAATACCCTAATATATTTATTGATTTTAGAAAAACAGCTTGGCCAGCTTTAGTATGCCCTGTTTCCAGGGGAGGCGGTGGGAAACCCCTGTTTTGCCGGCAAATAAATCCATATTGTCCAGGTACCATTGGTAGTTGCGGATGAGGGCCTCCCGGTTGGAATATTGAGCGGAAAAGCCCAGCAGGTTTTCTGCTTTTTCGATGGAAACAAAGGAATCCCTGAACGCCGTTTCATAAACCCATTTGTAGAGGGGCGAGAGGCGCAATAGCTCCAGGATACGCAACATAAAAACCAG
>DUNV01000029.1 GCA_012839215.1 Bacillota bacterium | reverse complement strand
GATTTCAATCCTCCTGCCAGAAGCAAAGCCGTTGCAAGAAGCGCCTGGATCAGTCCCCAAATAATTTTCTTTGTATTTGTGGGATCCAAATTACCTTCAGAAGTTAGCATCCCAAGCACAAATGTGGCCGAATTGGCTGAGGTAATAAAAAATGTGCCTAGCAAAAACACCGTAATAAATGAAATGATAGTTCCTAGCGGGTAACTCTTCAACACAACAAATAAACCTGTTTCAGGTGCGGCAGATATTGATTGCAAAGCATCCAGTGTCATTTTTTCAGTAAAGAACAAATTTAATCCTAATGTGCCGAACACGGCAAACCAGATACATGATGCGATGGCGGGGGCCACAATTACACCGAGGACAAATTCTCTGATGGTCCTCCCCCGGGAAATCCTGGCAATAAATGTACCGACAAACGGTGCCCAGGCAATCCACCATGCCCAGTAAAATATCCTCCATCCATTGACCCATGAGTTATCTCCATAAGGATTAATATACAAACTTTGTTGAATAAACGTGTTCAGGTATTGCCCCATGCCGCTGATAAATGCATTGATCATTTTTACCATCGGCCCGACAAGGATGGAAAGAATCAATATCCCAAATGCCAAATATAGATTGATATCTGAAATAAACTTGATACCCTTTTCAATCCCGCTGACGGCTGACCAGATAAATATTACGGTAATTATCGTAATAATTACTATCTGGACAAACTCTGTTTCCGGTATTGCAAACAAATATTTAAGCCCGCTGTTTATTTGCAGTGTTCCTAGGCCTAAAGATGTGGCAACTCCGGCTACCGTAGCAATGGCTGCTAAGATATCAATCAGTTTTCCCACAGGGCCCTTGACACCTTCTTCACCGATCAGAGGTTCAAAAATGGTGCTTATAAGGCCCGGCCTGTTTTTTCTAAACTGAAAGTAGGCAAGAGCAAGGCCGATGATGCTGTAGTTGGCCCAGGGATGAAATCCCCAGTGAACAAATGATGCATTCATGGCAAAATTAGCCGCCTCAACCGTTCCTTCTTTTATCCCCGGAGGAGCGACAAAATGGGATATAGGCTCTGCCACTCCCCAGAACACTAGGCCAATACCCATTCCTGCCCCAAAGAGCATGGCAAACCATGAGGCAGTGCTGAAATCAGGTTTGGAGTCATCCGGCCCCAACTTAATTTTTCCATATTTGCTAAATGCAATATAGAGGGCAAAAGCTACAAAAATTAACATGGATAAAAGATATGACCAACCAAATTTGTTGGTTAAAAAACCCAGCAAGGCGTTAGCGGCATTTTCAAAATTGGTTTTTGCCAGTATTGCCCAAAGCACTACCAGAAAAGTCACAACCAGTGATACCAGATACACGGTTTGGTCTGGCTTTTGATTTGCGATATAACCTTCTTTGCTCATTTTTTCCGCCCCTCCAAAAGGTTCATAAGCATAAGTCTCATCTTTTATTCGATGAGACTTATGCAATTAATAACTCAGATTTTCCCTAATGCTGTACCTTAAACACAGTCTGTTCTTTTACATCTGTCGCTAATGCCTGTAAAGCAACACCCACCCGGTGATAGCGAAGTTTCCACTGCTGCTCTTTATCTGTTCCCGGGTCTCCCAAGGGGTATGGAATAGAAATTGTCGGTACTATCCGGTTGGAACCAATAGATTTTGCCACCGGG
>DUNV01000028.1 GCA_012839215.1 Bacillota bacterium | reverse complement strand
GCTTTCCTGACTATTGGGCAGCTCGTCCTCTTCATAGCCAAACATTTTCTTAAGGGCAGGGCTAAAATACTGGGTATTGTTTTTTAGATCCCAATCCCAGTACCCTGAAAGGGTAAGCTCCAGAACATCCTCGAAGACCTTTCTTTCGTGCTCCAAGGCTTTTAGGGCCCTAAGCCGCTGCCCCTCCAGCTGCTGCCTGGCCAGCGCGCCGTGGATTGTATCGGCAACGATGCTCAATAGTTCCACTTGCTCCCCCGTCCAGGATTTTTTCTCCCTGACAGAATCAAAGGCAAGGAAACCACTGACAAAAGCACCGCTCTTAGTAAAAAAGGGTAGGATTAAAAAAGATTTGATACCCTGACGCCCAAAAGCCCCTTTTTCTGCCTGCGCCTCCTCCGGAAGTCTTTCTATTTCCTCGATATAAAAAGGCGTTGTTTTTTGTACCTGCCTGTGCAGCCAGGACAGCGAGCCCCGGGAAAAGCGCTTAAGATAGTTTTCTAATGGTTTGATCCCTTCATAGCACCATTCATGGGTGCTCTCCATCGCTTCTCCGTTGGGGGAAAGTTGAAAAACAACCCCGCGGTCTGCCTCAAAAAATTTTCCCGCCTGCCTCAACGATAGGTCGATCATTTCATCAATTTTTCCTGCCCCGGCAGCAACAAAACTACCTGAAATACCGCTGACCAGCTTTTCAAATTGGAGCTGGTATTTTAGTTTTTCCTCCAGCAGCTTGCGCTGTGTAATATCTGTTTTGAATTCGGCCAGTTGCCATTCACCCTCTTTGTTCTGAAAGGGTACTACCTGGCAGGCAACGACACGGTTGCCTTCCTTGGGAAGAATCTGCTCGGAAACCATAATCCGTTTTGTTTCCAACGCCCGGGGCACCCCGCAGTTTTCGCAGGGTTCCCGGCGATCCTTAAAATATTCATAGCATTTGCGTCCCCCGGGGGGGCCATAGATCGTCTGCCAGTAGTTGTCCACAAAAAGCAGGTTAAAATTTTTATCAATAATATCTATACCCGTCTTCGTAGCCCGTAAAATATGCTCCAGGCGCTGCGCTGTCTCTTCATTATTTTTCAGGACTTTATACTGCGCGGTAATGTCGCGGAACACAGCCGCAAAATATCCAGGCTCATCGCTGTAGGCGGTTACCTCGTAGCGGCGGCCGGTCGGCCCGAAAAATTGCTCAAAACGGATATTACCGTCTCCTTTGGACACCCGGGCAAAGGTACCGATCCAGTCAAAGGTGGAATCTTTGATTCCAGGGTATAGTTCCGTAATCTTTCGCCCCAGAACCCGATCCTTTTGCAATCCCAGCAGGGTTTCAAAAGCCGGGTTAATCTCGAGGAATAGACAATTATCAGGCTTTCCCACGCTATCCACAAGTATCTGACAATAGGCAAAAGCATCGGGAAGATGTTTTAAAAGTAAGCGATATTTTCCTTTTTCCACTATCAAAAGTTCCTCCAGTAACAATCTTACTCCGTTTTTCCTTATTCTACAATTATGAACAAATTCCTTTTAGGCAGAGGCATTTAATGTGCACAAATTTGCCAACAGAAATCCCTAAAACGGCCGTTTATGCGAGCAAATCTACACTGGATGGGGAAATTTTTCTGCAAAATGGGTTATTTGTCAGGCAACTATGGGGAACCTTCCCATAGACAACCGATCAACCGGGGTCTAGACTAGTAGAAACACATTATTCCGTAAAAAGGGGGTGCTTGAATGTATGTGCTACCGGAAAGCCTGACCTTGCGCAATGCAAGGCTCATTGGGGACGAGCTAATAACCCTCTATAAACATAAATCAAAAGTGACAGGACAGGCAAGGGAAACCACCCTCGATTTTTCCCATCTGCAGGATCTTGATACGGCTGGATTGCAGCTTTTGTTGTCCACAGCCAAAACTTTCCGGAAGAGCGATTGTCCTTTGAAGGTCATCAATTTACAGTCACCGCTAGAGGAGCTGCTAAAGCTAAGCGGTGCCGGGGACATCTTATAAAAATATTTATCTAGGTGGGACACTTTTTATGCCAGACGAGCAATTTCTAGACGTTTTTTTGGAAGAAAGCAAAGAAAACCTTCAGGAAATAGAAGAAGGTTTGTTAGAACTGGAAAAATCGCCGCACGATCTGGAAATAATTAATGTTATTTTTCGGGCCATGCACACGATCAAGGGCGGGGCGGGCCTCATGGGCCTGGAAAGGATTTCATCCCTGACACATCAACTGGAGAGCATTCTGGAAAGATTGCGCAGCTCCACCGTCCAAGTTGATGAACAATTTTTTAATCATCTCTTTACCGGCATGGATCTGCTCAAACAAATATTTACCAGCGGCGATCTGGAAGGTGAAACTGTCAAGGAAAATATTGACACGCTGATCCCCGCCCTGGAACTCTATAACCTGGAGATGGCGGCAGGTTCCCCTCAGGAAGAAATAAACATCTTTGGCGAAGAGATAGAAGAATATAATTGGGAAATGATCGAGAATGCACTGCTTGGGGGAGAAAAAATCTGCCAGGTAGATGTATCGCTCCTGCCGGGCTGCGTTTTAAAATCTGTCCGTGTCTTTATGGTCGTCAAGGAAATAGAAAAACACGGAAAAATCGTCAAAGCCATCCCCTCATTGAAGATCCTGGAAGAAGAGGGATTTGATCGCGATTTTACCCTTCTATTGTTTGGCAACCCTGATCCGGATAAGCTCAAAGAGATGCTGGAAAGGATCAGCGAGATCGAAAAGGTAGAAATTATTCCTGATGAACATTGTGATCTAAGAAAGCTCCTGGTTAAAGACAGTATGCAACCCGCAGATAACAGTATGGAAGGAGTTGAACCCCTAAGAAGGCACGGCCCAAAAATAAAATATTACCGGATAACTTGCAAGTTCCCCCCGGATGCTTTGGAAAGAGGTATCGATCCCCTTCTCTTTCTATACGAGCTGAAAGAGAACGGCACGGTACTGGAAAACTACATCAACGCTGCCAACCTGCCTGAACTAACCGAACTTAATCCCCACCTCCTCTACATTTTTTGGACTTTATTTTACGAATCAAAACTAGAGCAAATAGAACTGGAAAATCTTTTCCTTGGAGAAACTGAGGAAATAGTGCTGGAAGATATCACCGCCAGCACTGCCCTATGGTTTAGCGATGAAAAACGTCTCGGAGAGCTACTGGTCGATCGGGGACTCGTCACTGCTGAAGATGTGGAAAAGGCTTTGCAAAAACAAAAGCGCATTGGCGAGTTACTTGTTGAGGAGGGTAAGATCAGTTCCAGACAGGTAGAAAAAGTTGTGCAAACAAAGGCCCGTTTTCGCGGTACTGAACAACTGGAAACGATCAGGGTGGATACAAATAAGTTAGAAAATATCATGAATAATATTGCCGAGCTGTTAATTGCCCAGTCGCACGTTAAGGAAACGGTTTTTCAACATGCCGGGATCGAGCAATCCTTCAATATGGAGATCCATAATTCCTTTGAAGAAGTGGACAAGATTATCCGCCGCCTGCAGGAAGAAGTAATGAACGCCAGTATGATTCCCATTGGTGATACATTTGTACGGTTTCAGCGCGTCGTCAGGGATCTAGCCATGGATTTAGGTAAAGAAGTCGAGCTAATCATTAGCGGCAAGGAAACTGAACTGGACAAAAAAGTGATCGAACAGATCTCTGACCCGCTGAAACATTTGATCCGCAACGCCGTCGATCATGGCTTGGAAAAGCCGGCAGAAAGAACGGCGGCAGGGAAAAAGCGCCGTGGCACGATCCATCTCAACGCCTTTCACCAGGAAGGAAACATCGTTATCGAAATAAGCGACGATGGGAGGGGGCTCAATGAAAAGGCCATCCTCAGCAAAGCCCATGAAAAAAACCTACTAGAAAAAGGAAAAACCTTAACCAAAGCTGAGATTCACCGCTTGCTCTTCAAACCCGGCTTTACCACCACCAGGGAAATATCCGACGTCTCCGGGCGTGGCGTGGGCCTCGATGTCGTTTTAAACAATGTGGAAAACCTACGCGGCAAGATAGAGGTTTTTTCTAAGGAGGGACAGGGTACAAAATTTAGCATCAAGCTACCCCTCACGCTGGCTATCATTGATGGCATTATGCTACGCGTCGGGGAAGAACGCTTTATCATCCCTCTCACCTCCATTACAGAATTTATCAAGGCCAAGCCGGGCCAGATCCTACAGGCAGAAGGCAAAGGACAAATGTTGCATCTACGTAAGGAATATATACCCTTCAGCAGCCTCTACCGCCTTTTCGATATCGAAGCAGATTATTACAGCCCCTATGAGGGGATCCTCATCATCTTGAATGAAGGCAACAAAAAGTTGGCGCTACTTGTCGATGAAATAATCGATCAGGAACAGGTGGTCATCAAGAGCGTCAAGGATTTTATGGAGGATCGGGGAGGCATGGCCGGTGCCACAATTCTTGGGGATGGTTCCGTGGCTTTTATTCTCGATGTATCCTCCCTTTTCCGCATGTCCAGGGAAATTTCCAGCGAACAGCTGCTGGCAAATTAATTAACAATATGATTTGGGAATTTTTTATTGATAATTTTTAGGAGGGTTAAAAATGCTGAAAAAAATGAGCCTCAAGTTCAAGTTGATCGCCCTTTTTCTTCTGGTCGGAGTAATTCCTCTGGCCGTTATTGCGTTGCTTTCCTATAACAGAGCCCAGGAAGAAATCCGCCAGGGGGTATTTAAACAGCTAGAAATTTTCTCCAGCGAATGCAAGCACTCTATGGATTCTTACTTCGAAGATATCTACCATGATGCCAATGTTATGGCCGCAACGCGGGACGTTTACCAGAGTTTAAATGTCCTCGCAGAAACAGGATACGACACGAGCGATCCGGCCTGGCACGAGCGGCTAAAAATCATTGATAACCTTATGGCCGCCCTGGCCGAAGACAAGGGTTATGATTTGCTTTATTTGACCGATCACCAGGGCATGGTCATCTATAGCACGGATCAGGGTTTCATGGGGGATGATATATCAGACCGCAATTATATCCAGGATGCGCTGCAGGGCCGCACAGAATGGTCCCAGCTATTCTTCTCCAATGTGACGAATAGCAATGTGATGACTGTGGGTGCCCCTGTGCGAAGCAACGGGCGCAGTGGCAACATACTGGGCACGCTCAATATCACCGTGGACGACCAGGGTATTGCCCAGTTTTTACATGGCGGGCTC
>DUNV01000027.1 GCA_012839215.1 Bacillota bacterium | reverse complement strand
GCCATAGTTGATCCTATTTCAGCAAGTTCATTTTTCGAGGCCATAGTTGATCCTATTTCAGCGAGTTCATCTTTAGAGGCCATAGTTGATCTTATTTCAGCGAGTTCGTTTTTTGTGGCCATAGTTGATCTTATTTCAGCGAGTTCGTTTTTTGTGGCCATAGTTGATCCTATTTCAGCGAGTTCGTCTTTTGTGGCCATGGTCATTTCCATATTGGTAATTTTCTCAAGTATGGCTTCTAGCAATTTTCTATCAGTCAATTTATCCACTCCTTTCTTGATATTTGTATTTCTATTTTTTCCACGTTTCTCCTGCTTATTATTTATAATATTGATTGCTTTAGAGCCGGGTGGTGAAAGGATAAATGAAAAACGGCAGGGCAAAGCGACAATCAACCAGGACCAGCTCATTTGGGATAGGTGGAAGAAGTGGCCATGACTCCTCCGAATTCTACAGTGGCCGACTTTATAGCCATGTCAAAAATGCGGAAGTCGCAAAACCAAAATATATAGAAAATGAAATTTCCAGGGATAATTTAGACCAAATCTACTGCAAATCTAGTGAATCAATGGATGATATTCCGGACGATAGTGTTCATCTAATGATTACATCACCACCATATAATGTAAAAAAAGAATATGACGAGGATTTGACACTGGATGAATATATGGTCTTTTTAAGGGCTGTTTTTAAGGAAACTTATAAAAAACTCATTGTCGGCGGCAGGGCATGCATCAATATTGCTAATATAGGGCGAAAACCCTATATACCGCTTCATAGTTATGTAATACGAGAGATGCTCGATCTGGGATTTACCATGCGCGGGGAAATAATTTGGGATAAAGGAGCCAGTGCTGCTTCCTCAACTGCCTGGGGGAGCTGGATGTCGGCCTCCAACCCTGTCCTGAGGGATACACATGAATATATCCTCGTGTTTTCCAAGGCATCTTTTTCCAGGAGAAAGAAGGATAAAACCAGCACCATTCAAAGAAACGAATTTTTAGAATGGACGAAAAGCATATGGACTTTTCCTGCCGTATCTGCGAAAAGCATCGGGCATCCTGCACCTTTCCCCGAGGAGCTCCCCAAGCGGTTGATACAACTTTATTCTTTCGAGGCGGATGTAATCCTCGATCCCTTTTGTGGTAGCGGCACTACCTGTTTAGCCGCTCTAAAAAGCGGAAGAAAGTATATCGGGTATGACATAAAAAGCGAATATGTGGGGCTGGCTAAGGATAGGATTCAGCAATATTTAAAGAATCAAGGCAAATGATTAACAATAATGGTTATTATGTCCGGAACGGAACTGCCCCAGAAGCCTGTTTCCCCGTAGATGGGGTGTAATTATGCGATCCGGGTGTTTTCTAGACATGTTTGGCCTGCGGGAGGGAAAGGAGGGCTGCCAAGGCTGAAAATATTGCTCCCAGCAGGTAGGCATATTGAAGGCCTTCCAGGAAAGAAACTGCCTGTAATCCATCGAGGTATTCAAGGGCGATAATGTTTGCCGGTACAACGGAATAAAGCATCAGTCCGGCCATAGCAATCCCGATGGCCATTCCCGTGTTCCGCACAGTGGCCAGCACGCCAGAGGCGACCCCCAAGTGGAGCCGGGGCGCGCTACCCATGACGGCACTATTGTTTGGGGATTGAAACAGCCCGGTTCCCAGGCCAAAGAAGGCCAGCCTCCATCCGACAGTTAGTGGGGAGGCTTCCACGGGCAAAAAGGCCATAGTTGCCAGGGCCACAGCGCAAAGAGCTGCACCGGCGGCTGCCAGCCCTCTGGTGCCCAGCCGATCCGAGAGTGTGCCACTAAATGGGGCAATGATCATTACTGCCAGTGGGAAACAGGTCATCAGAAAACCAATTTTATCTGGTGGGTAATGAAGAACACGCTGTAGATAAAAAGGTGTAGCAAAGACCATGATGTATTGTGAGGCAAAATTTAACATAGCACTAATGTTGCCCAGAGTAAAGGTTTTGTTGGCAAAAAGGGCCAGCTTGACCATGGGCTGGGGGGAATGGTTTTCGATATATATAAAAGAGATTCCGGAAATAATGGCTATGGCCAGGGCGCCGACAGTCGTGGGCCCAATTCCTGTCCCTTGTAGCTGATTGATAAAAAAGAGAAAAGAAAAGAGGCAGATGAACGCTGCTACAGCGCCGGTTGTATCGATTTTTCCCGGCTGCCCTTTGAGCTCGGGGATAACCTTCCAACCCCATAAGAATGCAACTATGCCAATGGGAATGTTGATCAAAAAAACAAGCCGCCATGACCAGAGGGAGGCAAGAATCCCGCCAAGGGTGGGCCCAAAGGCCAACCCAGCCGAAATGCTGATGGCATTGATCCCCAGAGCCCGTCCCCTTTCCTGAGGTTGAAAAACAGTCGTCAGGATGGCAAAGGGCACCGACATCATCATGCCGGATCCTATTCCCTGGAAGGCACGAAAGGCAATCAGCCAGTGGATAGTGGGTGCCAGGCCGCAAAGGGCTGAAGCAACGGTAAAGGAGGCTAGCCCGGCAAGATAGACCTGCTTATAACCAAAAATATCTCCCAGGCGGCCATAGAATAAGAGTAAACTACTGATCGTGAGAAGATAGATAAGTGGAACCCACTGGGCGGTAGCAATGGAGACACCAAAAAAACCGGCAATGGTCGGTAAAATAACATTGACGATGCTGGCATCAATGGGTCCCATGATTCCGCCCAGCATGATGGCGATCAGTATCCGGTAGCGTTGCGCGTTTACCGCAGTGCTTTTACCCAATTCCCCTTGCATGTTATTGCCCCCCCTGGGGTGCAAACTTACCCGCACCCATAGATCAGCCTAAATCCGATAAATTCAGTTTAATTCCTTGCTCATAGGAAGTCAATAACTATTGACATAACTATTCCATGCAACATTTTTTTCTGGTGCAGATATAATTTCCTCTCAGTTGGGAAAGATCGTGACCCTCATGGGCTAAAAGTTTTTCTCTTAAATGGCCTGCCCCTGTGCGGCAAATACCTATACCCCTTTGGGGTAGCACACGGTGGGTTGGTAAAAAATAGGCCACAGGATTCTTGGCCACAGCATTTCCTACTGCCTGAGCGCCTCCCGGTATTCCAAGTGTTTCGGCCACACCCTTGTAGGTGGTGATCGTTCCTGGTTCAATTCTGCCAACCGCCGCAAAAACCCTTTGTTGGAAATCGGTAAAGGAGGAAAAATCAAGGGGCATAGTATGTCTGCCGTTTTCAAGAAAATTTATGGTTTCCTTTATAACCTTTGTTATCATGGCATTCTGTCCCTCTTTTTTTTCCGGTTGTCTGAGATCGATGGGTAATGGATCGATGCCTAGCGTTTCCTGCCTAACCCGTAGGGATAAATACTTCAGCCCTGTTGGGGAAAAAACTGCATAGACGGTGTCTGTTCCAAGAAAATCAATTACTTCTTCAATTTCCATCGCTGTTTTCTACACTTCCTTCATTTATTTCGGTAGCAGAATTTCTGCTTGGGACTATGTTGTATTCTACAGCATAATGTATTTTTATTTATTAT
>DUNV01000026.1 GCA_012839215.1 Bacillota bacterium | reverse complement strand
TGAAAGAGGAAATCGATCGATTGATAGAACAGGAAAAAACCGAGTTGGATTACCGCCTTTGGGTTGACCAGGAGAGGATCTACCTCTTTATTTCCTCCGGCCCGCATTATCTGTATAAGGTGATTCCTGTTAGAACGATCGATCAGGTGGGATAAGTTTTGTAGGGGGCCTGATTCAACTGCAGTGGTATAAAGGTTGCAAATGGAGGTTTTGTTTCCATGATTAAAGAAATTGGTGCGGGTTTGGCTCTGGGCCTGATGGCCGGATTATTTATCATGGGGTTTAATGTTTATCCTCTTTTGCTTTTAGTCGGGCTATTCTTCCTCCTTACTAGGGTTGTGGATATCAAGGGAAGTGTGAGGCAATTTGTTCCCATCAGCAATTCCAAGGCGAAAGGCGGGATATCATTTGATGATATCGGTGGTCAAAATTCTGCCAAGCGGGAACTGCTCGAAGCACTCGATTTTTTAAGGATTCCCGAAAAGATTAGCTCTCTTGGAATCAGGCCTTTGAAGGGCATTCTTCTGGTTGGCCCTCCGGGGACGGGAAAAACACTTCTTGCCAAGGCCGCGGCCTATTATACCGATTCCCTTTTCCTATCGGCTGCCGGGAGCGAATTTATCGAGATGTATGCCGGAGTTGGTGCACAGAGGATACGTCAGCTATTTAAACAGGCCAGGAGTGGTGGGAAATCAAGCAATAAAAAGAGTGCCATTATTTTTATTGATGAAATAGATATCCTGGGGGCAAGAAGGGGCAGCGGCAGCAACTCACACCTGGAGCATGAACAGACCTTAAATCAGCTTCTTGTGGAAATGGATGGCCTTGGTGTCGGTGATGAAACAAGGGTTCTTCTCATAGGTGCAACAAACAGGGCCGATCTTTTGGACAGCGCCTTGCTGAGGCCGGGGCGTTTCGATCGGATCGTCCAGGTTGATTTGCCTGATCAGGAAGGCAGATTGCAAATCCTGAGGCTTCATACCAGGAATAAGCCCCTTGCTGCTGACGTTCAGTTAAAAAATATAGCCAAGGAGACTTTTGGTTTTTCAGGGGCGCACTTGGAAAGCCTGGCAAATGAAGCAGCCATTGTTGCCCTTAGGGAGAAAAAGAAGTTGCTGGAAAACAAACATTTTAGCGAGGCTATTGATAAAGTTATTATGGGGGAGAAGATAGATCGCAAACCCGGCAGAGAGGAATTTTTTAGGATTGCTATCCACGAAACCGGGCATGCCATTGTCAGTGAGTGCATTCGTTCTTGTTCAGTTTCTACAATTACGATCATTCCCCGGGGGAAAGCAATGGGTTATATCCGGCAAACTCCGGCAGAGGACAGTTATATCTCTACTCGTAGCAATATTGAAGAACAGATTGCTATTTTATTGGGTGGTGCCATCAGTGAGGAGGAAATTCTTGGTAATCGCAGCACAGGTGCAACTGCCGATTTTCAACAGGCGATAGAACTGGCAAAAAAGATCGTTTCTGCTGGTATGTCTTCGCTAGGGATCGTGAGCACCGATGATCTGCCCAATGGGGTTTTGCATAAAAATTTAAAAGAAATACTGGATGGTCAGGAAAAACGTGTTCGGGATATTATCTTGAAATATAGGGGTATTATTGAAAATGTGGCCAATTATCTGCTTGAAAAAGAAAAAATCAGCGGTGCCTGCTTGCGAAACATCCTTGAAAAATACGAGCAAAAAAAACAACAGAAGGTTTGTTAAATTTGCCCCAAGGATTGCCTGTAGCATCTTCCTGTTACTGTTGGTGCTACATTTTATGGGCCCTGTTGTAATTTCCACCGAGGCTTTTGAATTTGAGACATGCCTGAGGTTGTTTGGCGATGGCAGTACAATTATTCATCTTCCACCATTGGGTAAGTTGACCACGCAAACCCATTTACCTCCTTTTGATCTTCACTTTACATTAAAGTATATTAACCTGCGGGAATTCAGCAATCTTTTGGGCAATTCCTATGCGCAAAAAGATTGGTTTACCCCCTTCCTAATGCAAGTAAAGGGTAGCCTGATACGCTACCTGGTTTTTTTTCTCGTTCTGGCTTTTTTTCTGGGAGTGGGTTTTTCATTGTTGTCCTCACGCCAGGGAATAAATAAAAAAGAGATGGGTCTTTTGGGGCTGGTCAATGTATTGTTTTTGGTGCTGATCATGCTCTTTATGGCTGGCTCTTATAATTTAGGGGCTTTTGCCCACGTTGAGTACCAAGGAATTATTGAGGCGGCTCCCCTGGTACTCAATGCCTTGGAAAAGGGGATCGATGTTGTGGACAACTTTGGAGCCCAGGCTGCCGGGGTGGTTGAAAATATTTCTATATTGCATGATGAGATCGGGATATCAACTATCGAAGAGGGTGACCCTCTCAAAGTTTTACATGTTTCCGATATTCATAACAATCCTGCCGCTCTGGATTTTATTCGCAGCATTATCGAAACTTTCGAGGTGGATCTAATTATTGATACAGGGGATTTGGTGGATTATGGTACAATATTCGAGGCCGAGCGTTTTGCCACCTTTTTTGCGCAATTAAATATCCCCTATCTCTTTATTCCCGGGAATCACGAATCACCCCAAGTTGTTGCCTACCTGGAAGGATTGGATGGTGTGACCGTACTAGATGAAGGGATCATCGAGGTTGCCGGTTTAAAAATTGCTGCCATGGCCGACCCCTCCTCATCCTTCCAGGGAGCATCTGTGGCTGATGAATGGACCATGGGCAGGGCCGCCCAAAAATTTGCAGCCTTGGTAAAGGATGGGGAACCTGTGGATATTATCGCCGCACATAATTCGAGCCTTTTTCGCTACCTGAGAGAAAATGGAAGGCTTTTCCTGTGCGGCCATTTGCACAGGGCTGCAATCGAACAGAAAGGACAATATGTTGAAGTTAATGCTGGGAGCACAGGGGCTTCGGGTATCCGTGGGCTAAGGGATCTGGATTTAACATTCAGCCTGGTTCTCCTTACTTTTCAGCATGTACAGGAAAGCTCTGCTTTAAGCCTATACTCGGCCGATATGATTAAAATAGAGCATGCCCCGCTACATTATAGTCTTGAACGCATTTTATTTAATAACCCGCCTTCCCGGCAGGAAACTGTTTCCTAAATGGTGAAGTAACCTTATGATGTTTACGATACCTATGATTCCACAGTAAAAAGTGCGTTCTACTGCCTAAATTTTGGCTTGATTTTGGGATTCTCTATGATGATATCCGTGTTTAGGATGCGATCTACCGTCTGATATTTTGGTTGTTACTTTAAGAGGTGGTGTGCCATGCGGGCCTTTCTGGCTGTAAATCTGGGCAAACCAATGAAAGCAAATATTGCCGGTTTCCAGGAGAGGCTAAAGTCACGGACACGTGGTATTCGCTGGGTTAATCCGGATCTGTTGCACTTTACTCTCAAGTTTCTCGGAGAAATTGGAACTGAGGATCCTCAAATTTTTGAAAAACCTCTTGCGGATCTGGCTAGGGAAACCAGGGCTTTTCATTTTACCCTTGGTCGCCTCGGTGCTTTTCCCAATCGGCGCAACCCCCGGGTTATCTGGCTCGGTATGCAATCGGGGGCGGAGCAGCTTTCCCTTTTGGCTGAAAAGGTTGAAAATGTTTTGGGATCCTCTGGCTATTCTAAATTCAGTTTCTTTGTCCCGCATTTGACCATAGGCAGGAGGAAAAGGAATGCCGACGTTTTTTTCCCTGCAGAAATTTTTCAGGAAAATCCGGGTTGCCATCCTGCTGGGTATGTCGATCGTTTTTTCCTGATGCAAAGCACCCTCCGCCCTGGTGGCCCCGTCTACACCCCTTTAAAGGAATTTTTACTGGATGTTTTTTAATAAGCAGGATTTGCCTTTTTTTTAAAGAATAGTAATAGGGTCAAATAGAGTCAAACAGATGTTCAGGATAACTTATTACAGACCGCCATCGGGAGGTTTTTGGATATGGGGAAAAAGAAAGCTTTGGAAACGGCTTTATTTCAAATTGAAAAACAGTTTGGCAAGGGTTCGATCATGAGACTTGGATCTGAAGGAATTGCCGATATTGGTGTTATTCCTACGGGGGCTATGTCGTTGGATATTGCGCTGGGCGTTGGTGGTTTGCCCAAGGGAAGAATAATTGAGGTTTTTGGGCCGGAATCTTCCGGTAAAACAACGGTGGCATTGCATGTCGTTGCCGAGGCGCAAAAAAGTGGGGGATATGCTGCCTTTATTGATGCTGAACATGCTTTGGATCCCTCTTATGCCCAAAACCTGGGTGTCAATATTGATGAACTTCTCGTTTCCCAGCCAGATACTGGAGAACAGGCCCTGGAAATTACAGAAGCGTTGGTGCGTAGCGGTGCCATGGATATTGTGGTCATAGATTCCGTTGCGGCCCTTGTTCCCCGGGCGGAAATAGAGGGGGAGATGGGGGATACCCATGTCGGTCTGCAGGCACGGCTTATGTCCCAGGCAATGAGAAAGCTCTCGGGGATCATCAGTAAATCCCAGACAGTAGTTGTTTTTATTAACCAAATCAGGGAAAAGGTGGGCATCATGTTCGGAAACCCCGAAGTGACCCCTGGCGGGAGGGCTCTAAAATTTTATTCCTCTGTCAGGCTGGACATCAGGAAACTTGAACCCCTTAAGCAGGGGAGCGAGATCATAGGAAACCGTACCCGGGCCAAAGTTGTTAAAAATAAGGTGGCCCCGCCTTTTCGTCAGGCTGAATTTGATTTAATTTATGGAAAGGGGATTTCCCGGGAAGGCTGTATTTTAGATTTAGCCATTGATTGTGAAATTGTCAAAAAAAGTGGCGCATGGTATTCATACGGTGAGGAGAGATTGGGGCAGGGCAAGGAAAATGTTCGGGAATTTCTTAAAACCAATAAAGAACTATTTCATACTATTGAAAAACAGGTTTTTAGCCATTATTACCCTAAAGCAAAAGAAGATAACCCCCTTGCCGATGATGGTGATATTCCCGCAAATCTGGAAAAATAATGCAATGGGCTTGGGTATAGCCCACAAAATCCCGCTTGCTTGACATCTTTGCGTTTTAAGGGATACAATGAAAAAAAGCACCATGGCTTGATCTTAAAATAGAATTGACCATATGATTAGTGCCACCACCAGCATGGCATTTAATATATATTTTTAGAATACAGTTAAATAACATTTCTAAAAAAAAGATTTTGGCCATTTCTATTTTAAGCTGTGTTCATCTACAGCTTTATTTTTATGCTTAAAACAGGAAATAAATACCAGGAGGTGAAAAAGTTTAGTTGGACGCATTAACTATTATCATCGTAATTGTTAGTATATTATTTGGATTAGGCGCAGGTTATTTTTTGCGAAAACACCTGGCAGAGGCGAAAATTAAATCAGCAGAGGAAGAAGCAGGAAGAATAATTAGGGAAGCTAATGATAAGGCCCGATCTCTGAAAAAGGAAAAGATATTAGAGGCCAAAGAAGAGGTTTTTAAATTAAAAAACGAATTCGATCGCGAGGCCAAGGAACGTCGATCCGAGGTCCAGCGGTTGGAACGAAGGCTATTACAAAAAGAAGAAAACCTTGATCGAAAAACAGCTAATCTGGAAAAAAAAGAGGATGAGATAAAAAAACAGGAACGGGAAATCGTTCAGAGCCAGGAAAAACTGGAGGATTTGCATAGGCAACAGCTCGTCCTACTCGAAAAGATATCCGGAATGTCCGCCGATGAAGCCAAGGACATTCTGCTCGGCAGGGTTAGGGATGAAATCCAGCATGAGATTGCCCAGATGATTAAGGACGTTGAATCACAAGCTAAGGGGGAAGCTGAAAAAAGAGCCAGGGAGATCGTTACCCAGGCTATTCAGCGTTGTGCGGCTGATCATGTTTCGGAGTCTACCGTATCAGTGGTTAGCTTGCCCAATGATGAAATGAAGGGTAGAATTATCGGCAGGGAGGGCCGGAACATTCGCACTCTGGAAACCCTCACGGGGATTGATCTAATTATTGATGATACTCCTGAGGCAGTGATACTTTCGGGATTTGATCCCATTCGCAGAGAGGTTGCCCGCATTGCTCTGGAAAAACTAATTATCGATGGGCGGATACATCCCGCTCGTATTGAGGAAATGGTGGAGAAGGCCCGCCACGAAGTAGATGCCCAGATACGTGAGGAGGGTGAACAGGCGGCTTTTGATGTCAGTGTCCATGGCCTGCACCCTGAACTTGTGCGCATGCTAGGCCGGCTCAAATTTCGTACAAGTTATGGGCAAAATGTTCTCAAACATTCGGTAGAAGTGGCACACCTGGCCGGCATAATGGCTGCAGAGCTCTCTTTGGATGTCAAACTTGCCCGAAGGGCAGGATTGTTGCATGATATCGGCAAAGCCCTGGATCATGAAACGGAAGGGCCTCATGTCGTCAATGGTGCCGAACTTGCTAAGAAATACCGTGAATCGCCAGAGATTGTCAATG
>DUNV01000025.1 GCA_012839215.1 Bacillota bacterium | reverse complement strand
CCCTTAGGAAGGGGGGCAAAACAGAGATGCCTCCGTGTTTTCGATCGAGATCCCAAGGGGCACCAATTCCAATGTGGGCGTTTAAAACTAAAGGCTGGTACTGGGTCAGTACCCCTACCGTATCTACTCCCGAATTAGTACAATTACTGAGCGCAAAATCAATAATGCGGAATTTACCCCCAAAGGGTAATGCCGGTTTTGCCAACTCCGATGTCAAAAAACCCAGCCTTCTTCCTTCCCCACCCGCAAGGAGCATTGCGATACATTCTTTAGCTTTTTTCATCATTTTCTCCTCCCTATTTTTGTCCGTGTTGCACCTCTAAGACAATCATCGCCAGCGGAGGAACTGTAATTTCCAGGCTAAAGGGCCTGCCATGCCACCCCTCGCCTGTTGTTTTTAAAAAAGCATCGTTTTTTTGCCCTGAACCCCCAAAAACAGTCAGATCACTATTAAAAGTTTCCCTGTATTTCCCCGAACAGGGGACCCCGACTTTGAATCCATGATACACTACTGGAGTAAAATTGCAGAGGACTAAACAAATACCGCCCTCCCTTCCTTTCCTTAGAAAGGAAATAATGCTTTGAGCAGAATTATGGACATCGATCCATTCATAGCCCTCACGGGAAAAATCCTGTTCCCAGAAACTGATTTCTTCCCGGTAAAAAAAGTTCAATGCCCTTACATATTGCTGCATCTTGCTGTGTAAATCGTAGTCAAGCAAGTTCCAGCCAAGCTCGTCCCATTCCCTCCATTCATCGAACTGGCCTATCTCTGCCCCCATAAAAGTTAATTTTTTTCCCGGATGTGCCATCATAAAACCGAGTAGGAGCCTTAGGTCAGCAAACTTCTGCCAGTAATCCCCTGGCATTTTATTCAGTAGGGACTTTTTACCATGAACAACTTCGTCGTGTGAAAGTGGCAGAATAAAGTTTTCCGAATAGGCATACCAAAGGGAAAAAGTCAGAAGATTGTGATACCATTTTCGATAAATATGTTTTTTTTGCATATAACGTAGAATGTCATTCATCCATCCCATATTCCATTTAAAATTAAAACCCAGGCCCCCCAAGTAGACAGGTGCACTCACCTGGGGCCACTCCGATGATTCCTCGGCAATCATCAAGGCCTGAGGATACCATTTAAAAACCTGTTCGTTCAGCTTGCGTAAAAAGGATATGGCCTCGAGGTTTTCCCGTCCTCCGTGCCTGTTCGGGACCCAATCCCCTCCTTTTTTACCATAATCCAAATAAAGCATATCTGCCACAGCATCAACCCTTAAACCATCGACATGGTATACTTCCATCCAAAATAAGGCATTGGAAACCAAAAAACTGTTAACCTCGGGTCTGCCCAAATCAAAATGTAAGGTACCCCATTCTGCGCTTTCACTTCTGCGGCTGTCCTCATATTCATACAGGGGAAAACCATCAAACTGGCGCAGCCCGTGGGCATCCTTACAGAAATGGCCGGGTACCCAGTCTAAAATTACACCGAGATTTTTTTGGTGACACTGATCGACAAAATACATAAAATCATGGGGCGATCCAAAGCGGCTTGTAACAGAAAAATAACCAGTGGCCTGATAACCCCAGGAGGCATCAAGCGGATGTTCGGCGAGGGGTAGAATTTCCAGATGGGTGTAACCCATCCGGGATACATAGTCAACCAGTTCTTCAGCCAGCTCCCGGTAGGTATAGAAGCCTCCTCCATCCCGGCGCTTCCAAGAGCCTAGATGGACTTCATAGATTGACAAGGGTTCACTGTAAACATTGCGACTTTTTTTCTCCCTTTCCCATCGATCGTCGCCCCATCGATATCCACCAAGTGAATAGACACGGGAGGCCGTCCCGGGCCTCAGTTCCGAAAAGAAAGCAAAGGGATCACTCTTTAAAAAGGTATCGCCTCGGGAAGTTTGGATTTCATATTTATATAAATCTCCCTCTTTGGCATCAGGAATAAAAGAAGTCCATACCCCGGAATCCCGGATCCTTTCCATAGGGTTGAGGCCTCCCTGCCATCCGTTAAAGGTACCTACGACGCTAACATTTGCAGCACGTGGGGCCCATAGTGTAAACCTTACCCCCCGAATACCCTGCAGCTGGTCTAGGTGTGCCCCGAAAACCCTGTAGCTTCTAAAAAGGTTCCCCTCGTGGAATAGGAAAAGATCGTAATCGGTGGGTGGCCCTGTGTGTAGCAAATCAGTTACTCCTAAAAAGGCATCTGCCTCACATATTGTTTTGATTTCATTATTGTTATATAAGATCTATTATTACCTTGTTAATTTACTACTTCGCTAAAAAAACACCTATTTCCTGCCCGGAGGCAAAATATTTTGACTCCTTTCCAGATGGAGGGCTAGGTAGGAAATATCTGCCGGTGTTACGCCCTCCACGCGGGAAGCTTGCCCCAGTGTTTGTGGCCGTAGCTTTCCCAATTTTTGTTTTGCCTCGGTAGAAAGGTTGACGAGCTGATCATAATCGAAGTCGGAGGGGATTGATTTTGTTTCGAGCCTGGCCATCTGTTTGACATGGGATTGCTGTTTTTCGATATAGCCCTCATACTTCACCTGGATCTCTACCTCGGAGGTAATTTTATCCTCCCGGGAAAGTTCCAGGCTTCCCTTCACTTCTTGCAAAATATCCTGCATTTTCTCGTAATTAAGTTCCGGCCGTTTTAACAGCTCGGCCAGGCTTTGTGGTTTAGATAGTGGTGCAAGCCCCTTTTTACCAAAAACATCTTGCAGTTGGGGATTGGGTAAAAGGCGAAAACTTTCCAACCTTTTTTTCTCCGCCTCGATCGAGGCTTTTCTTTCCTGGAATCGCTCAAAGCGTTCCTTTGTAATCAGGCCCAGGCGAAAGCCCTTCTCAGTAAGACGCAAATCAGCATTATCATGGCGCAAGAGAAGACGATATTCGCAGCGTGAGGTAAACATGCGGTAGGGTTCGCTAACGCCCTTTAGGATGAGATCATCGATAAGAACCCCGATATATGCCTCGTCCCTTCGCAAGATAAAAGGGGCCTCACCCCGGCAGTGCAAGGCAGCGTTGATGCCGGCAATAAGTCCCTGGGCTGCTGCCTCCTCATAGCCCGTTGTGCCATTGATCTGGCCGGCAAAAAACAGCCCGCCAACCCTTATGGTTTCCAAGGTTGCCTTTAGCTGCGTGGGTGGGAAATAATCGTATTCGATGGCATAGGCCGGACGCGTAATAACAACATTTTCCAGCCCGGGAATTGTCCGCAAAAAAGTAACCTGCAGCTCCTCCGGTAGCCCGGTAGAAATTCCCTGGAGGTACATCTCCTCGCTCCCGGCGCTCTCCGGCTCAATAAAGACAGGATGCCTGCCCCTGTTGATAAAACGCACAACTTTATCCTCGATAGAGGGGCAGTAACGCGGGCCCTTATCCCTCATCAAACCCTTAAAAAGCGGTGCATAGTCAATATTATCCAGTATAAGCCGGTGTGTTTCTGCAGTTGTATAGGTCAAATGGCAGGGTATCTGTTTAAAATTTGCCTTTTCGGTAACAAAGGAAAAGGATCCGGCATTTTCGTCACCCTCTACCAATGCCAGCTCCTCAAAGTTAATACTGCGCTTATAAACCCGCGGAGGGGTACTTGTTTTGAGACGATCCACTTCAAAACCAAGGGAAACGAGGTTTTCTGCCAGCTCAGAGGAAGGGGCCTGATTGCCCGGCCCCCCGGGATAATGTTCCAGGCCCACAAAGATTACCGAACGCAGGTAAACGCCGGCGGCCAGAATAACGGACTTGGCATGGTAGCGGCTCCCCTGGCGGGTGATGACTCCCCTGATTTGATCATCTTCAACCAAAAGGTCCGCGGCGGTTCCCTCCCGGAGATAAAGAAGAGGCTCCCTTTCCAGGATCCTTTTCATACCCTCCTGGTAAGCAAGCTTATCGACCTGTGCCCTTAGAGCCTGGACAGCCGGACCTTTGCTGGTGTTCAGCCTGCGCATCTGCAAGGCGTTCCTGTCGCCGTTGATACCCATGGCCCCACCAAGAGCATCAATCTCCTTAATTAAATGCCCTTTACCCGGCCCCCCCAGGGAAGGGTTACAGGCCATCAAGGCAGGATGATCAAGATTTGTCGTTAAAAGAAGGGTCTGACAACCCATGCGGGCCGCCGCCAGTGCTGCCTCACAACCGGCATGTCCAGCCCCGATGACGATCACATCATAATTTTCTGTTCTCATATTTGAAGCTCCTTTAAAAAACCAGTACCAACCCTACCGCAATAATTCACCATACATAGCTTTGCCCAGGGGAGTAAAATTATCATCTATATATTTAACTTAGGCAGATACGCCTGGATAATGATAAATAGCAGGGAGCCAAGGATAGCTGTAAGCAACTGGGGAAGGCCGACCGCATAGGCGCCGGGTAGAGGGAGGCCGACGACAAAATATGCCCCGGCGGCAATCACCAGGGCCTTGAGTATGGGGGCAAAAATCGTGCCATACAGTTCCCGGCGAAAGGCAAAAAAGACGACACAATAAAGAAAATTACCCAGAGCTATAAAAGGGAACAAGGCAGCATTGGGCATAATCCCCTGCACCAACGCCAACAGCGGGGACAGAAAGCTAATAAAAATTGCCCCCGGCATTCCGGCTATCATTGTCGTAAAAAGCAGGGTCGTGTTGACCAGCGGCCCGGTAATATACTGCAATTTAAACTGCTGCACTACCAGTATTATCGCTGCAAAAAGGGCTATCCTGGTAAACAATTTAAGATCCAACTGTTTCAATAAAATTTGCCTCCTTTTTCCAGGTGCCTGGCACCTACCAAAAATTGCCTCTTGCCAGGGGAATGCGTCTACCGCTGCCGAAGGCCTTCGATGTTATTCTTAAAACCGGCGCGGCCTGAAAACGCTTGTATTCGGACCTATCGATCTTAGCCACGATATTTTCAACCTGTTCCCGCTCAAAACCCATGGCCACAATTTCATCGACGTGCATATTTTTTTCAATATAGTAATGCACCAATCGATCGAGAACCTCATAGGGAGGCAAAGAGTCGTGATCGAATTGATCCGGACGTAACTCAGCCGAAGGCGGCTTGGTAATAATTGACTGAGGAATCAGCTCTTTCCCGGCCAGATCATTGATATAGGCCGCCAGGCGGTAAACCATCTGCTTGGGCACATCGGCCAGAACAGCCAGCCCGCCACACATATCCCCGTAGAGCGTGCAATAGCCCACGGCGAGCTCAGACTTATTCCCTGTTGTTAAAACCATACCGCTCTCCCTATTAGAAATAAACATGAGAATATCGCCCCTGATCCGGGCCTGCAGGTTTTCTTCAGCCAGATCTATAATCGCCTTTCTTCCCCGGTTAAGGCTTTCAATAAATTCCTTAAAGGGCCCTTCGATGGGAATGAGCCTGTTTTCCATCTGGAGATTGGCTGCCAGTTTTTCAGAATCGCTTATGCTGTGATCAGTGGAATAACGTGACGGCATCATCACACTGAGAACCTTGTCAGGACCGAGAATTTCCACTGCCAGGGCGGCAATTACAGCCGAATCTATGCCCCCGCTCATCCCAATAATCACCTTGTCAAAACCTGTCTTTTTTAGATAATCGGCCAAGCCCCGTTGCAGGGCGGCATAAACCCAGTTGACATCCTCTTCCTGCAGATAATTCCTTGTCCTCAAGGAGGGAAAGTCCTCCTCAACCCCGATAATTTCAAGATCAAAGTTATCCACTTTACAATAAAGTAGGGTTTCGCGGAAGGGCTCCACCTGATGAAAAACCTTAGCCGATTCCGAGCAGGCTACACAGCTGCCATCAAAAATAAGTTCATCGTTGCCACCGACCTGGTTTACGTAAAACAGGCAAACCTCCTTCTCCATCGCTAGTGAGCGAAACATTTCTGCCCGCTCCCCTGCCCTGCCTAAATGGTACGGGGAAGCCGCCAGATTAATCACCATGCCCGGACCCTGCCTGAAATGTTCTTCCAGTTGTAGATCATCCCCAATAGTTACAGCAATCTTCTTGCCACCAAGGGTTAAAAGGCTTGTTTTTGCCCCCGGCTTAAAGTAGCGGTGCTCATCAAAAACATCATCGCCGGATAGCAGGATTTTATAATGGCTGGAAATAATTTTTTTATCCTTTAACACCAGGGCAGCGTTGTAAAGTCTAGGCAGATCACCTTCCTTCTCCCTCCAGGGTGTTCCAACAACAACAACAATTCCTTCCGCCAGGGGCACAATATCCTCAGTAACAGCCTTTTCCACACCATCTAAAAAGGCATTATAAAAAAGCAGATCGCGGGGATGATAGCCGGTAACGGCCAGCTCCGGGAAAACGATCAGATCCGCCCCGTCCTCTTTTGCCCTTCCAATAAACCCCTTGATTTTTTCCACGTTGCTCTTCAGGTGTCCAATCCTCGGGTTAAATTGTACAACAGCAATTTTCATCTCTTCCACCCTTATTTTCAGGGAACCACAGGCTCCCATAATAGTCCTTCCGCCTATATCTATCATACCTTTGTTTAGGTACTTCTTCAAGACGAAAGGGCCTCAAAGCAAGGGTGGCCACTTCTATAACTGTTCGGATACTTTTTCGATGGACTCCGCGGAGGAGGCCAGCTGTTGCATGGAGGCCGATATTTCCTCAGATGCTGCCGCCTGGTGCTGGGCAATATCGGCAACCTTTGACGTGGCATTGCTGAGGAGCGCCACCTTTTCCTTGATATCGGTAATAATGCCGCGTATATCCTGGACAGAATTGGCGCTGCTGTCGGCCATTTTCCTTATTTCTGTGGCGACGACATCAAAACCCCGCCCATGTTCACCGGCCCTGGCTGCCTCAATACTGGCATTAAGCCCCAAAAGGTTGGAATTTGCCGCCACACTATTGATAAAATTCAGCATAGCATCAGTTTTGTTGACCTGGGAGTTCATTTCCCTCTGTAAGTTTGATAATGAATCCATCTCATGGGAAAGTTCCTGGGCAGAGGCAGCAAGTTCCTGGGATGTCGCGGCAACCTCCTCCGAAGTCGAAGCGAAAGATTGCACCGCCTCTGTTAAGGCTTCCTGCTGCTTTAGGCTCAGTGATAGGCCCATTGCCCCAATAATATTGCCATCTTGATCCATTAGTGGAACCCCAACAGCTTTAAAAGGGAAACCAAAATATTCTTTAGGGAGAACCCTTACATGGACTGTACCCGAGCGAAGTGCCTCGTAAACCGGATCCCCAGGGGTTACCTTTTTCCCAACAACGTCCCCAAGGTCTATTTCAGACGATGGCAGGTGAAGCAAAAATGTATCATCTTTGTCAAATATTCCAATTGAACAATCATAGGGAAAAAGTTTCTGTACTTGTGGAAACACCATTTTTAAAACTTCAATAATGACTTTTTCCCCCAGCTTTTCACTGCCGTTAGATAAAATTTCACTATCCGCCAAATAGAAAACCTCCTAAGTAAACAAGTTATTTCTGATAGCACAGCAACACTTCACGGAATGAATTATATATCTGACTGGCACCCTGAATCGATCAACCTCCTTGTTTGAGGATGAAATCACCTACATTAACACCGATTAATTCAGCTACGATGGGGCATTTGGCCCGGAGAAAAAAGAAAATATTGCCGGGTTCACCTTCCAGTGACTCATAGTTACCCTGCCCCTTGGCAATAATAACATCCGCAGCCTGGTAAACCTCCATAAATTCATCGCTACACTCTGGTAGAATGGTACCAGGCGCATCGGATCCGTTGGAAATCACCGTTGCCACCTTGTCCATGCCCACAGATAGAGCATCTTCCATGGTAGCATCGTTGATGACAGGTTTTCCTCTGACAGCAAAGTGGATATGGCCATCGGAAAATTTGGCAATTTCCTCGATCAACAAACGATCAAAGACAATTTCACCGGCATTGTCGCCAAGATATAATAAGCTTTCACATTTCATGAGAGCTGACTTAAATTTATCATAATCATTTATAGTTAATGAATATGATATGGCATCCTCCAGGACCTTATCCATGCCACCATGCTCAAAATCCATGCCCAGATCGAATGAGTTGCCGACAATCGCCAGTTTACATGCCGTGAAAAACTGATCTTCCGCCTTTTCAACAAGTCTTTTCATCAGCGGATAGGCTTTCAGTGCCTGGCGATTGGACTCCGCCTTTTCTTTGATGAAGGGATCATCATTTTGGCTAATTTCGGTAATGAGCCGAAAACCGCGCTGGGATAGCTCGGGGGGTTTTAAATCAGGTGGGAATCGGGCTATGGATTCGGCAATTGAATTTAACACCTGGCGTTGAATTTCCTCATCATCAGTTGCGGCCCTGGCTGCCCTCAGGGCCAGCCCGAACAGACACGGCAGACAATCAAGTTGATAAAACATATATCTTCCCGCCCATATATAAATTTTATTAAAATATTTATAGTGTTATAGTAACAATGTTTGAAATCAGTGTCAAAACGATTTTTTCAGGGAAAGTGGGAGAGCCCATGGAAAAGCCCATCCCAAAAACATGCCCGTGCCGGATTAAAGGATAAAAAAAGCGAGCCAACTATAGTTTCAGTTGTCCCGCCTGCCTTAGCGTATCACAGTTTAATTTACCAGAAGTGTGCGAGCGGCATAAAAGGAATACCCCGCGTACCTCTCCTATGCCAGCCACTGCATCAGTTGCCGGCGGATTGCTGTTTTATCACAAACTGCCTGGTGCCGGACAGGTTTTTGTTGTAAACCCTTTAGTCCCGGATGGAGGGGCATCGCCCCGCCAAGCTTTTCCAGTTCATGCAAGACAGCAAATTCATCCTTCCCCTGTAGTTGCTCCCGTCCACAAATCGCCCCCAGAACACTGCCGGCAAATTTATAGGGGCTGGCGGTTGCATTAATAACTGTTACTGTTTCATCCCCGCTTTTCCTGCGATAATCCTGATATACCTTATATCCTACAGCGGTATGCGTATCCAAAAGATAGCGGTGGGAACCGAACATTTCCCTGATAGCTCCCCGGGTCTCTTCCTCATCAGCAAAACCCGACGTAATTGTCTCTTCCATTAGTTCCCTAATAGTTTGCCCAACCTGGAATAGCCCTTTTGCCTGAAGATCCCCCATCCAATCCACAATCTTTGCCGCGTCGTGGCCTGTCATTTCAAAAAGAAACCTTTCCAAATTGCTTGAAATGAGAATATCCATCGAAGGGCTTTGGGTTTGCCAAAACTCCCTGTTACGGTTATAGATCCCCGTCTGAAAAAAATCCGTCAGGACCTTGTTTTTATTGGAGGCACAGATTAATTTCCGTATGGGCAGGCCCATTTTCCCTGCATACCAGCCAGCCAAAATATTCCCGAAATTCCCTGTCGGGACGACAAAATTAATTTTCTCGCCGGGCATAATTGCCTTTTTATGAAGGAGGCTAACATAGGCCCAGAAATAGTACACTATCTGGGGAACCAATCTGCCCCAGTTAATAGAATTTGCCGAAGATAGTTCAAATCCATCCCCGGCAAGGGCCCGGCCAAACCCCTGATCGGCGAAAATTTCCTTGACAGCGTTCTGGCAGTCATCAAAATTGCCTCTGACAGCAGCAACATAGGTATTATCCCCATCGGTCGTCGTCATCTGCAGTTCCTGAACCCTGCTTACTCCCCGGTAGGGATAAAAAACCACAATCCTCACCCCGGGAACATTTTTAAACCCTTCCAAGGCGGCCTTGCCCGTATCTCCCGATGTGGCCACCAGGATGATGATTTCCTTGCCAGTGGACATTTTCGCTGCTGATCTGACTAAAAGGTGTGGCATCAACTGCAGGGCCAAGTCCTTAAATGCGGCTGTAGGCCCATGCCAAAGTTCTAAAAAATACAGTCCCCCATCTATACTGTGCAAAGGAGCAATGAGAGGATGGGAAAAACTGTTCCCCCCGTAGGCTTCAGCAAGACTACTACCGAGTTCATCCGCCGTAAAATCACCCAAAAAAGGGGCAATAATTTGCTGTGCCAGCGGGATATAATCATGCCCGGGCAGGGCAAATATTTGTTCACTATCTAATCGGGGAATTTTCTCGGGAACAAAAAGACCTCCCAAGGGAACCATACCGGTTTTAATAGCAGCTGCCGCAGAAACTGCAGGATAATTGTTCCTTGTACTTATATACGCTGTCATTGCTGATCCCCTTCATTACCCTATAGGCCCATAACTTTAAACAAATAATTCAAACAGCCCTTTTCCCCCACTATAACAGCTCTGAAACCGATTCGATATTCTCCGCTGCGGAAGCCAACTGCTGCATGGAAGCAGATATCTCCTCTGAAGCGGCAGCCTGATGCTGGGCAATATCGGCAACCTTTGTTGTAGCATTGCTAAGCAGTGCCACCTTTTCTTTGATATCGGTAATAATGCCGCGGATTTCCTGGACGGAGCTGGCACTGCTGTCGGCCATTTTCCTAATCTCGGTAGCCACGACCTCAAAACCCCGCCCGTGCTCGCCGGCCCTGGCCGCTTCAATGCTGGCATTGAGCCCTAGCAGGTTGGAGTTCGCTGCGACCTTGTTAATAAAATCGAGCATGGTATCTGTCTTGTCGACCTGCGTGTTCATTTCCTGCTGCAAATGGGTGAGGGATTCGGTTTCGTTGGAGAGTTCCTGGGCCGAGGCAGCCAGTTCCTCGGATGTAGCGGCGACCTCCTCGGACGTGGCGGCAAATGACTGGACTGCATCCGTCAGGGCCTCCTGCTGTTTCAAACTCATTCCCAGGCCAATCGATCCAATGATATTGCCATCATCGTCACGCAGGGGAATACCCATCGATCTGAAAGCAATACCGAAGGTTTCCTTGGGAACAGTGGCCTTTTGAATCATCCCGGTAGTGATTGCATCATGAACCGGATCCCCCGGGGGGACCATCGTCCCGATGACATTGCCCAGATCCACATCCCTTGATGGGAGGTAGGCCACATACTTCTTATCCTTGTTAGCGATACCGACCATACAATCAAAAGGAAAAAGTTGCTGCATGATCGGTGCCGCCATAATCAAAGCCTCGAGCGTATTGGTATTTCCCCCACCATGACCCTTATCGTTGCCCCCATTACCCCCACTACCCCCATTACCCTGCTGTTGAACATTTTCCCCGCCCAAACTAAAAACCTCCTATACATGCATATTATTTCCATTTTTGATGCGCTTTTTTCTATTATTCGACAAATTTTTCAATACTCCTTTTTTAGAGCATGCAAATATTATAGGGGAACCATAAATAACTGACTCCGCTGGCAGACTGCACATATATCCCAATGCACAAAATTAACAGCCGGGCAGAGAAAAAGCAAGGCAAGAATACCACATACCAGAACCACGACCAGTACTATCCCTAGCAGCCGGGGAATTACACCCCCCCACAGGTGGCTGATCCCCAGAAGAATCAACAAAACGGGCCAAAACTTGTATAATTGATGCGTAAATATAAATGGACAGGAACCGATTTTGCCCAAAAAAAGGACCATTCCTACTATGATGAGCACGAACCCCGCCATGAATGGGCCAATTTTCATTCCCCGGCCTCCTTCCCGCTGCGCGTCAACAGAAAGATCCCCGCCGCGACGATCAGCAGTGGCCAGAGGAGATGTAAAAAAGGACCAAAAAATTGATGAATTAAAAAAATAATTCCCAAGCCGATCAATAATAACCCTGCATGGCGCTGTCTAGCCGGATAATGCCCGCCTTCCCCGGCCCGTAAAAAATCATCCCCATTACTGTTACCTAGTTATAAAGAACATAATTTGAGAGGATTGTTTTGGATAGCGATAT
>DUNV01000024.1 GCA_012839215.1 Bacillota bacterium | reverse complement strand
GTTCCCTGGCGTCTATTCCCCGCAACCATGTCCAAACGGGTTCCCTTGAAGACTTTACCCAGCTGCTCCATACGCTGGGTGGGGGCTGATTTTTTACGGTGTACCCTCTTTCAGAAGGGGTTCCAGCAAGGCAACAGGCAGGGCAAGCCCTCTTGACTTATCCCCGTCAATGCCCTCTATGGTTGCAAAGACAACGGCTACGACCTTGCCATCCCCGTTAAAAACAGGACTGCCGCTATTACCTTGCTGGATTGGGGCCTTAATTTCTAGGAGGGGTGCTTCAGGTATTCCCATCATCCTGTGATTTTCCACCTCTCCGCTCATGGCTACCTTGAGAAAGCTTAAGGGATTGCCGATAATGATAACTTTTTCGCCAACTTTAGGGACCATCTCTTCAAGTGCCACAACAGGTAGATCCTGGTTGGCTGCAAGGCTTACAACTGCCAGATCCGCTGCAGGGCTGGAGCGCCAGTTTTCTGCCCGGAAGGTTCCCTGCCCAGGGAAAAGGATGCTGACTAAAACCGCATCTTCCACCAGATGCCGGTTGGTAACAATTAAACCTTCACTTCTGATATTAAATCCGGTTCCCTTTAGCTCGCCGCTGCCACCCGATCGCCTCGTTACCCGGATCTCTACAACAGCCTTGTGGAGTTCCCGGACGAGGGGATCCTTGTTTAACTGCCGGGACTCGAGCAAAATCTGGAAGGACGGCGGGTTAAATACCTGCAGGAAACTGCCCAGCGCCAGGGAAAGGAAGGCGATCAGAACCAGGGCGGCGGCGGCTTTGAGCGGCCAGGGTTTTCCTTGTTCCTTTGCCGTTGGCCATTCTTCCTCCACTATTTTATCTTTATTTAAATCTATTTGCTCATCTTTGTAGGGCATGGGCATCTTCCTTATCCTGGTATGCTATTATAACAAATGTGTGTCCGATGGGGGAACGGGTTTCCCCAGGCCCCGGGGAGCAATAGGGCTTAGATCCTGTAACCCCTTTGTGTACGTGCCGAGTTTGCGGATGGAGGGATCCCCAGCAAAGGAAGTGGTGTTGTAAACGAACAGTACCTCCCCCAGGCCATGCTGCTCTATATAGGATCGCAAATCAGAATTGAAATGGCGAAGATCGATGAGATGGATTTCATCGAAGTGGTTGATCAGAAAAGGCACCATGGAGTTAGCGTAGGAGTCTTTGATCACGAGCAGTTTTCTACCCGTTTCATTTGAAGCGGTAATGCGCACGAGTGCATGGTTGCCACCAAGGAAAACGGCGTACTGATCTTTTTTTTGTAGCCAGTCCATTGCATAGAGGCTGGCGGTGGTTCTTTTTTCATATTCATATTCCACCTGGCAGGACTGTTCCTTGTTTGGCAGGAAAAGCTGTATGCTGTCGGGGCGGGCAAAACGGTGTCCGCTCTTGGAATAAAGCGTGCCATAAAAATCATCGCTAACCTGTTCAATGATAAAGTCATTCAATTCCAGAGGATTATAACCCAGCGCCTTCCCGGCCTCCACATAGGCATAATATGCCCCCTTTGAGGTCCAGTGGTGGTCGGTTTTATAATAAATATATTCCCCTTTGTGGGCCGCCAGGGCGCTCGGGGCATCTATTAAATGTATGCCCGGGGCGAGTTGTTCTTCCACGGTTTTTTGTAATTCTAGCTGCTCCCGGGGGGCAGCAAATGGCGGAAGTTTTTCCTGAAGAATCTGTGCTGCAGAAGGTGCCGGGAGGAAACAGACCTGGCCGGGGAAGGTTTCAGCGAAACGATTGATGGTTTCCATGTTTTCTCCCAGGGTGGCCATGTTTATCCCTTCCATCATTGGCAACAGATAGCCATCGCGGCCGAAATAGACGCCGTTGTTATCCTTTTTTAGTAACAAGAGCTCTATCGCAGATTTGAGGCCCACCCACGCGTCCCGTCCGGGGAATTGATCTGACAGGTAATTTTCGGCAGCAAGGTTGAACTTGCCAGAAATAAGGCTTTCCCATGTGCAGGCGGGCATTTTTTGCAGCATGCGGTTTTCTGCCTCGGAAAAATCCCTGTCCGGCGTGATGGCAAATAGTAACAGCAATGCTGCCAAATAAGAAAGCATGGTTATCGTTAGAACCTTATTATGGAGATGCATAAAGACAACCCCCGGCACGTGTTTTCCTAAAAACGAAAATAAAGAAAAGGGTTATAGGCCGCATCAACTAGGTAAGCGGTAGAAAGAAAAAGAAGCAGCAGCGAGGATAATGTTGTCGCCACGTAGTAAAGAGCCCCTGACTTCTTTTGCAGCTTTTGTTTAATAGTTCCATAAATTGGGGTGGAAGCAAAGATAGCAATAGCGATAAGGATGGCATGGGTATAACAGTAATAGATTGCCTGTAAATTAAAAATCCCGCCGCCACTAAGCCCAAACATGGCCCCCAGATAGCTGCTACCTGTAGCCATATTATCAAAGCTGAAGAGTACCCAACCCAGCAGGATGGTTACAATGGCATAAGCATGGCTCAAAAAACGGGGGGCACGGCCCAGCCATTTTAAAAGACAATATTTTTCCAGTACAAGTATGAGACCGTTATAAAGGCCCCAGAGGGCAAAATTCCAGGCAGCCCCGTGCCAAAGCCCGGTCAAAAACCAGACAATGAAGATGTTTCTAAGGTGTGTTTGCCTTCCTGTACGGTTGCCTCCCAAGGGTATGTAAACGTATTCACGAAACCAGGTTCCCAGGGTGATATGCCAGCGCCGCCAAAACTCTGTTATGCTACGGGAAATATAGGGGTGGCGGAAATTTTCAGGAAAAGTAAAACCAAACATTTTGCCCAGCCCGACGGCCATGTCGGAATAGCCGCTAAAATCAAAATAGATCTGCAGGGCGAAGGCGGCAATCCCCAGCCAGGCTGTTATGATCGGCAGACCCTCTGGGGGCAGTTCCCGGATTTGCTCCCACAACAGGCCAACATTATTGGCCAGGAGCACTTTTTTGCCCAGGCCCGCTGCAAATCTTCTCACCCCTTCCCCAAAAATGTTAAACTCGATAGGCCTCCTCAACAATTGCCCGGCAATAGTTTGGTAACGCACAATTGGACCGGCGATCAGTTGGGGAAAAAGTGAGATATAGGTACCAAAGGCGATAAAATTTTGCTGCGGGGAGATGCGCCCCCGGTAAATATCAATGATGTAGGAAAGGGCCTGAAAGGTGTAAAAAGAGATGCCGATGGGCAGTGGCAGGCCGGGGTTCTGCAGGGATGCCCCGACAACGCTGCCAAGGATTTGCAGTAGAAAACCGCTGTATTTAAAAAAACCCAACAGGCCCACATTGATTATAACGGAAAATATGAGCGCCCGTCGCGCAGTTTTTCTGTTCTTCCTGCTTTTGCCTATCAGCAACCCCAGTGCGTGGTTTATGGTAACGGAAAAGAACATGAGCAAGATGTAGACAGGCTCTCCCCAGGCATAGAAAACCAGGCTGGAGATGAAAAGGATTAAATTTTTGCAGCGCTGTGGTACCAGATAATAAAGCAGAAGGGTAAGGGGTAAAAAGATAAAGAGGAAAAAAAGACTGCTGAAGACCATGATATGCTGTCCTTCGTTTTCTAATTATAGCCGCCTAAAAATTGTCAGCCAAATATTTTCATTGACTGGAGGATTGGCTTATAAATTTATCCAATTCAGTCCTGGCCTTTTTGTTATCATTGGAAAGGCAAAGGATGACATATTTGCCCCGCACCTGCACAAAGGGGTCATCAAGTTTGGGCAGCTCCGCCGGCAGGTAGTCCCTAAAACTGCTCTGCTGCTCGGCTACCCTCTGCAAAACAGCTGCCTCGATCCGGCGGGCCGCATCGCTATCCCTGGCCTCAAAGACGGCTATTTCTTCAGCGGTAGCCCCACTACTGACATAGACCTTACTTTGGGTGACATCTTGCTCATCGATCAGGTAAAGTGTCGCCATCATTTCATCGCTAATTGCTGTTAAAATATCTTGAAAGGAAACCGTGTTCAGGAGCATATCTGCGCACGCCCCAACATCCATAGCGATTGTTTCCATAGGGGGCTTGCTGCAACTAGCAAAAGCCAAACTAAAAATGATAAGAAATGTCACCATTACAAGACCATAACGTTTCTGCATTTGTTAGCAGGCACCTACCCTTTCCATCGATAGACTTTATGAACATTTCGCAATGAGTATTACCCGAGCGGAACCACTGTTATATTATATCATTCCTGCACCGGTAGGGCTGCATGATATTTAAGGTAATTAAACCAGCGATCACAATAAGTTTTGTTAAGATGGATACCATCGGTTGATGCATCATCGTATAGGTTCCCTTCCTCATCGGAAACACATTCAGCCACATTCAGGTAATACAGCCCTTCATCAATGGCCATTTGTTGAATCAGTTGATTATACCTGCCGATGTTTTCATTATTATATATTTTATCGCTTTGTGAGCGCTTTTGGGTGACCGGAAGGATGGACTGAACGTAAATTTGTGCCCCGGGTTCAATTTTGCGGATAGCCCTAATAATATCTGTATATTTCCTGATAAAAAGATCGCTATAGGCCCAGCCCAGTTCATTGATACCCAACATGATGTAGACTTTTGCCGGCGGGTTCTGCTCTATGGCCTCCATGATGGTGATCATCCCGCTATTTGTTCTTACGACCCTACTGCTAAAAATAGTATCGACTTTTAGGCCTTTGGAGTGGTAATATGTAGCATTTTGCGGGCCGCTATAAAGTTGTAAACCTTCAGTGCGCGAATCGCCAATAAAAACTACATCCTCAAAATAATCATCTGAAAGGGCAACATCAAGGGCCGCCACCGATTTGCCAAAATCATATTTATCTTCCCCGGTTGAAAGCCCTCCTTCATCAGGCAAATCATCGCAAGGCGATGCTTCTACATTTTTTAGCGATAAATGTGCCGGGGATAAAAGGGCAGGGGAGGGGGAAATGCGCTTTTCTTCGAGCTGAAGGCCAGTTGCCAGATAGTGTAAAATACTGTTTTCTGTTTTCCAGACAGGGCCGGGCAGAATAATTGCCGCCAAGGCAGCGAGAAAGAAAAAAGGCATGACGAGAAGGCAGAAGGACATCAGGTGCAGGGGACGCTTTGTTCTGGGCAACCTATGTTTCATTAATTCTAGACATCCTTTCGCAAGTAGAATCTACGTGGCCAGCCTGTATCTATTATAACTGTTCGACTTCGACAAAGATTTACAAAGCCGTTGAAAAATGGTTACGAAAAAGTTACAGTTTTAGGAAACAAGGGTTTCCAGTGGTAAAGCTCGGTGAAAATATAGTACAATAGCAGGGAAAAAGGGGGCGGGGGTGAGCATTTCATGCAGGCCGATGGGGCGAAAGTGCTGGTTGTGGAGGATGAAATTTCCATACGCAAGTTTATTGCTGTCAACCTCCACAGGAATGATTTTGAGGTACTGGAGGCCGGGGATGGGGAGGCGGCCCTCAAAATGGCCGAGACCTACCGGCCGGATGTGGTTGTTCTAGATGTGATGCTGCCTGGCATGGATGGCTTTGAAGTATGCCTTAAAATCAGGAAATCAATGCCCCATATCGTTATTATTATGTTGACGGCCCGGGGGGAGGATATGGATAAAATTATGGGGTTAGAGCTGGGGGCCGATGATTATATGGTTAAACCATTTAATCCCCTGGAGCTGATTGCCAGGATCCGCGCCAACCTGCGCAAGATGCCCAGTCGCCCTCCGGTCAAGGGGAAACGCATTTTCTACCGGCAGCTCATGCTCGATCTGGAGGGGCAGCGTTTTTATAAGAATAGTAGGGAAATAGAATTGACCCCCACGGAATTTGCCATCATGAAGGTCTTGCTCGGCAACCCATTAAAGGCTTTCAGCCGCGATGAAATCATGAACAACGTCTGGGGTGGGGATTACTTTGGCGATCTTAAAACAGTGGATGTACATATACGTCGGATCAGGGAAAAATTGGAGGATGATCCCTCGAATCCTTGTTGGATAGAAACAGTCTGGGGTATTGGTTACCGCCTGGGGGGAGGGGAGCAACCATAAGCATTAAAAGCAGGATAACAATTAATTTTTTATTTATTATTATCATGACGGTCATCGTTCTAGAGTTCTTCTTTATTTTCAATATTCGGCAAAATTATTATAAAAACCTGGAGGACACTCTAATTAACCAGTTGCACACCTCCACGGATTTATATATCAGGTATTTTTCTGATACATCCCTTTCGGAGAATATCATTAATAGCGTGGATACCTTTTGGAAACAAGTGACTGCCCGGGTGGAGATTATTGATATCAAGGGTCGCGTCCTGATGAATTCCCAGGGCATTATTAACGATTCCCATCTGGAAACAAGTGATGTACAGTTGGCCCTGCGGGGGGAAAAAGGTGTTTGGTTAGGCCGCCTTCAGGAAGGTGGGGAAAAGGTCATGGCCGCGTCATGTCCTATTGTGGTGGCCGGGGAACAGATAGGTGTTTTGCGTTTTGTGGCTTCTCTAGAAGAAGTGGATGGGGAGATTAGGACTATTGCCTATCGCTATTTCTCCTTTGGCGGCCTGGTAATACTTATTTCCGGGTTGATGAGCATTATTTTGGCCAGAACAATTACCGAGCCATTAAAACAGATTACCCGTGCAGCCGAGGAGATGGCCAAGGGGAACTTCAAGGTTAAAAGCGCCAGTCAATCCAGGGATGAAATTGGCAGGCTTTCCAGGACGCTGAACTATCTTGCTAGCGAAATATTACAAAGGGATGCGTTAAAAAACGATTTCATTTCCTCAGTTTCCCACGAATTGCGCACCCCCCTAACCTCTATTAAGGGTTGGGCGGTTACTCTCAGGCAAGGCTATGAAAACAGGGAATTTTTGCAGGATGGTCTTGATATTATTGAAAAGGAAAGCGATCGTCTCACCAATATGGTGGCCGAACTCCTGGACTTTTCCCGTTTTATTTCGGGGAAGATCACCCTCAGGGAAGAGAGGGTGAATATCCGCGAATTCTTGGAACATTTGCGTATTCAACTTGCCCCAAGGGCCCTAAGGGAGGAGATCGAGTTCCTGGTTACCTTTGAGGACAATAGCAATGACCTACCCCTATATACCGATGGGGACCGCCTCAAACAGGTATTTATTAATTTGCTGGATAATGCCTTTACATTTACCTCCCCTGGCGGGCGGGTTTCCCTAACGGCCTTACTGGGGGAGGAGGGGTATCGTTTTTGTATCCAGGACACGGGATGCGGAATTCCGGAGGATGAACTTCCCAGGGTCAAAGAGAAATTCTTTAAGGGGAAATCAAGCAAATCACAAAACGGAATTGGCCTTTCCATCTCGGATGAAATTGTGCATCTGATGGGGGGAAAACTGAAGATCAGCAGCAAGGTTGATGTGGGCACGCGGGTTGTTGTTACCCTACCCTTTGCTCCCGAAGGTAGTGGTGGTATCTGAAATGCGGAAAAAGATTTACATGATGGTTCTATGGTTGTTTCTTGGCTTTCTGGCGGGGGGCTGCCTGGGGCAAAATACGGAATTTACCCTCAGGGTGGCTCCCCCCGGGGATGGACGGCCCCCACTGGAGGGCACGTGGCAGATTGTCTCCCTTCTTGAGCAGGACACTGTGCAGGACAGCCCCGGGTTGGCAGAACAGTGGGTGGGCAAAACCCTTTATTTTGTTAATAAAAAGGTCCTCCTTGATGGATATCTACTGCCCGGTTTTCGCTACCAGGCCAAACGGGTTGAATCGCAGGCCTTCCTGCATTATTATCAACAGGTTTTCCCCGCAGATTATCAGTTTAAACAAGAGGAAATCGAGGTCATCACGCTTTCTGATGATTACCTGTTTTTATGTGAATTTGTGCAGGAAAGCGACCAGGAGCTACT
>DUNV01000023.1 GCA_012839215.1 Bacillota bacterium | reverse complement strand
CTCATGCTTTCCTAAGAACCCCTTTGAAACGAAACATCCTTCCGGTTAGTAGGTGACATTTTATCAGAATAAATCCGACATGACATTATCACAGAATAACTACAACTTGTATTTTATTGGGTTGACAAATCTGTATATTTTACGTTAACATGGAAATAAATACAAAATCTTTGAACAATTATTATTCCATTTAATAACAACTATTCGACTTTTAGAGACGGAGGGACAACCATTCACAAAAGGGTGCTTGAAACCTCGGAAAATTTAATTCTGAGGATCAGTTTGCTAGCAAACTCAGTTGGTTTGTTTACGCTGGGCTTGATGGCTATTTTAGTTGTAGCAGGTATTATGCTGAGATATTTTTTCCATGGGCCTTTGCCGGTGTCCTATGAGATACTGCAGTTAATGATGATCATACCTGTAGCAACGGGGCTGGCTTATACAGCTTTGCGCAAAGGCCATCTCAGTATAGGCATGTTGAAATCCCGGCTTTCTTCCCGAAACCGGGCTGTAATTGATAGTATCATAAACTTTTTATGCCTGGGTATGTTTGTGCTAATTACTTGGGGGACCGTGTTGGAAGCTGAAAGCTCAAGACTTGACCAGATGCTAAAAATACCGGTTTTTCTGTTCCTGTATATTTTGGCAGCCGGCAGTGCCATATTGTGTCTTGTTTTTATCTATAATGTTATTAAACAGTTGGCAAAGGTGGTAAGAAGTTCTGGCAGGCAAGCCTGTGTCAGATCGTTATTTCTCCTAATACTGATATTAGTTTTCTTTGTGTGGCTGATAATGGGACAGGAATGGTTAGCAGTATTGAACCGGGAACTGGTAGGCATCCTCGGTATCATATCATTGCTTGCATTGTTGATCTTTGGAATGCCTGTGGCTGTCGCCCTGGCTTTAACCGGCTTTATAGGTACCGTTTGTTTGCAGGGGATTGGGCCGGGGGTTGGAGTATTGAGGAGTATTCCCTTTAACGCGATAGCCTCTTATACTTTCATTGCAATTCCTCTTTTCCTGCTGATGACGGCCTTTATTCAACAATCCGGCATAGCCCAATCATTATATGCAGTGGCTATTCGATCTTTCAGGCACTTACCCGGTGGGCATGCCCTAGGCGTCATTGCTGCCTCTGCCCTGAATGCGGCTGTCAGCGTTTCAGGCCAGTCTAGCGCTGCCGTGGCAGGCTCAGTTGCCTTGCTGCAGATGGAAAAGGAAAATCAGGATTCCGCCCTATCTGTGAGCAAAATTGCCGCTGGCACCACTATCACCCTGCTCATACCGCCCAGCCTGGGGCTTATGGTATATGCCCTGTTATCTAAACTATCAATTATAAAAATATTTTTAGCCGGACTCATCCCCGGCATTTTGCTAAGCTCATTCTTCCTGCTATATACTTTTTTCGCCGGACGCACCAGATTAAAGGCGGCTTGCAGCCTGCCGGAGCCTGCAGAAAAACGATCTTTGAGCGGTCTTATCTTGCTATTACCCGTAGGGATATGGCTTATACCATCATTCGGCCTGTATGCGGGCATTTTTACACCTGCGGAGGCTGCGGCGGCAGGTGCTTTAGCCGCTTTTATTATGGCCGCTTCATGGACTCCGGTATGGGGACGCTCCATCGTTTCCGTTGCGGGAAAGTCTTTGTTGCAGGCACTGCATACCACGAGCATGGTTGGACTGCTCCTAATAGGCACCATTATTTTCAGTCACTTTATTGACTTAACCGCTTTGCCTGTTGCGCTGGCCAATTTCGCCGCCGGGTTGAACCTGTCTTCAGCAATCATTCTTATTTTCATTTGCCTGGTTTATATTCTGCTTGGTTACTTTTTGGAACCGCTTTCCGTGATCGTTTTTAGTTTACCTGTTTTGTTTCCCGTAATTATGGCTCTTGATTATGACCCGATATGGTTCGGTGTGATCCTGATGCTATCTATTGGCCTTGGGATGCTGTTATCGCCCTACCGCCTTAACCGATGCCTTGCCGCTGTTTACAGTACAGGTATTTCATATAAAGAAATGCTGGCCGGGGTGCTACCTTTTGCCGTTTTGACAATTGTATTGTTAATCATCCTGATCGCTTTTCCACAAATTGCAGTGTGGTTACCGGGTTTGTTATGGTAGCTAAAAACATAAGGATGGCGAACTGATATGAATACTATAGTTAAGGAAAAAGAACAAATCGAGTATGCCGGCTTCTGGGCAAGATTGGCGGCTTATCTGATCGATTATTTTATAATAGGTATTATTTGCTGGGTAATTAGTTTGTTCGGCCTTTTCGGAAATATTTTGCGCTATGTTATTCTGGCTGTCTACCTGATTGGTTTCTGGGGCGCTGCGGGACAGACACCGGGCAAGGCAGCTTTGGGTATCAAGATTGTCCGGCTGGATGGGAAAAATATCAGTTTTAGCGATGCTATCCTCCGGTTTATAGGCTATATTGCTTCATCGATAATATTATTAATTGGTTTTTTAATGATCGGGTGGCATGAAAAAAAACGCGGTTTACACGATCTGATTGCCGCTACTGTTGTTATAAACGTCCCATCTGTTATCTCTGAAATGCTCTCCCGGACAGAACTGGAAACAACCCTTGCAGAGGCTGGTGAAATGCAAAGGGAATACCATGGGGTTTGAAAATGCGGCGTATTAAACATCCCTTTCCGGCCGGATAGGCAGAACCCCTCATTTTGGCCTATGTGTTATAATTATTGTGTAGAAATCCCAATAGGTAACCAGTATTATTCAGAAACTATTAGGGAGGTTTCTTTTATGGCGCTATCCTTCGTCCTTACTGATTTTATTATCCAAGCCATGAAAAATGCAGTTTATGACAAACTAGAAGATGGAACTTTTGGCGGACGAATCCCCGTATGCAAGGGAGTAGTGGCATTTGGCACCACCCAGCATGAGTGTGAAACTCAATTGCGCTCTACACTGGAAGATTGGATTTTGATCGGCCTCAAATTTGGGCATGTTTTTCCTATTATTGGGGAAGTCAATCTAAACCTGGAATTGCGCCGTGGATAAATGGAAACCTTGTAAGCGACGTAATTTTATTCACCGGATCAAAAAACTTGGTTTTAATGGCCCTTTTTCAGGCACGCGTCATCAGTTTATGATCCATGGGCAGCATAGATTGGCAATCCCCTCCAACAGGGAATATTCCGTGCCTCAACTCCGTATGATCTCAAACTTACCGTAAATTTTTTCTATGATATAAAATCAATGTAGTTGCATTAAATGTGATTGTAACTGCGAGAAGTATCGCGGCGACCAATGCCACTGCAGAAGAAGTATCCATAAGTGCTGACCAATCCTCTATCTTCACCAAATAATTTGTATAGAATAGTTGCATACATAGTGAGATGGCACAGGCGCCGATACTTGCCATACACAAAACAATCCAGTTTCTGCTGTTTTCCTTATTGCGCCGCAGGAGATTAAGCACAGGAAGTGTCCAGGCAATTAGCCCAAATATAAGACTTCCCATATTCAACCACATAGCTCCAATCATAGCTTTCTCCTTTCAAATTAAAATTTATCTGCTGCATTTATACTCATTTCGTTTCCTATCGCGAAAAGATAATTACGGGAATCAGCGATTTCAAATTCACTGTTTATATTCCTCTATAAAAAAGGTGCCTGCCCTCTTTTTACCCCCAAATATGCCTCATCAATAAATACAGGTTGAATATCCGGCGTGAATCTTTCGAGAGTATTTAAAAGGGGAAAAAACCCCCACCCTTTCCGGCGATATTGTAAAGGCAGCAAAAATTGAGGTATAATTAGTGAAACCTGCGCCCCACCTACTCAATTGGAAGAAGAAGGGGATATGATGCTAAAGGTAGAGGGTTTGACCAAAAAATACAGAAATATTGTCGCCGTGGATAATATCAGTTTTACTCTTAACCGGGGCGATATTGCCGGGCTTTTGGGGCCTAATGGGGCCGGTAAAAGCACCACCATTAAAACTATTGTCGGGCTGCTGCGTAAAAATAGCGGCAGCATTACTGTCGGCGATCATCCTCACACTTCCCGGGATGCCAAGAAAAAGTTTACCTACGTACCGGAAGCACCTGAACTTTACGATATGCTGACGGTCTGGGAGCATCTGCAGTTTATTGCCTATGCCTACGATGTGGCCGGCTTTGAGGACAAAGCAGAACGGCTGCTGGAGCGCTTTGACCTCTGGGATAAAAAGGATAAACTGGCCAAGGAACTGTCCAAAGGCATGAAACAAAAGGTTTCTATTTGTTGTGGCCTGCTCCCGGAACCCCTTTTATACCTCTTTGATGAACCGATGATCGGGCTGGATCCCAAGTCGATCCGGGAAACCAAATTAATTTTTAAAGAGCTGAGCGCACAGCAAAAAACAATTTTGGTCAGCACACACTTGTTGGATAGCATTGAAAACCTCTGTGGCCGTGTCCTGGTGTTGAAACAAGGGAAAATCATCGTGGATATGGCGATGGAAGAAATGAAAAGAAAGCTTGGGAACAGCGAAAGTGTCTCCCTGGAGGAACTGTTTCTGGAGGTAACCAGGGATGAATGAATTTAGACTCCTCGCCCGGAGAGACGGCTGGATCATGGCAAATTATTTCTTGGAAATAAAGCATAACCCCAAACGCCTGGGGGTTTATTTTCTATATTTACTCTGGATTGGAGCCCTTGTCTTTAATATGGTGGCCAGGTACCGGAACCCCACGGAGATTCAAGCACAGTTGGGTTCCCAAATAATCGGGGCTGGATTTACCGGGCTGGCCGCCGCTTTTTTTCTATATTCCTTATATCACAGCACGCTGGAATCTTCCACTTTCTTTACTATGGGGGACCTGCACCTGTTGTTCCCCACCCCCGTTTCCCCCAAAAAAGTATTGCTCTACAGCATGGTGAAACAAAGTTTGTCACATATTTTCCTTTACAGCTTTTTTATTTTGGCCCTGATGCCCCTGATTCTAAATATCACGAAGGTTAACCTACAACATTTTCCTTTTCTGTATCTTGGGTTTATAAGCTTGCTTTTAGTTGTTGCACCATTAAACTTTTTAGTTTTTGCAATCGGCAGTAAATACGGTCTCCATCGGCGTTTGCAGCAGGCCGTCCTAGCCTTGATCGCTGTTTTTACCCTTTATCTTGCCTGGTCTATTATTGCTAGCGGGGATTTATGGCAAGGGTTGCTGCAGGGCTTGAACGCGCCCTGGCTCTGTTACCTGCCCGTAATTGGCTGGGGTAAGGTTGTCTTTATGACGGCTGTTACCGGCTACAGTGCATGGAGCACCATTGGCCTTGTTCTTCAGTTTTTATTCCTGGCCGGCTGTATCATCCTTTCATACCGCACAGCAGATGACTATTATGAAGATACCCTCAAGGCCACCGCGCAAAGAGCCCTGCGCAGAAAACAAAGGGCCGGCATAGGAAAAAAGAGGGGTTTTTCCCCTACCTTCAGCAGAAAGAACCTATCCATCCCCAAAATGGGCAGCGGACCCTGGGCATTTCTGTGGCGCAGCAAGGTTGAATACAGCCGCAGCGACTTCCATCCTTACCTGGGCTTTTGGGCGCTCATCTTTTTGCTGGCCGGAATAGCTGTTGGAATCTTCGCTGCCAAAGGTGCCGGAGGGTTAACCGCTGTTTATACTACCAATGGGATCATTGCCTACATTATTTTCTTTTTTTCTGCATCCAACGCCACACAACATGAATTGGCCAAACCGTATATTTTTCTAATTCCCGCTTCTAACCTGCTGAAGATCGTCGGCAGCAATTTGGCGGATATACTGCGCATGAGCGCCAATATCCTGGCTCTGAATATCCCCCTGGGAATTTTGCTTAAAGTACCGCTGCCGACAATAATCATCATGATCGTATTTGGCGTAAGTTTCTATATTTTAAACTTGGGCGCCAATTTTTTAACACGGATCATTTTTCGGAATACCCTGGATCAAAAGGCCTTGTATCCCCTGTTTCTCATGCTGCAGGTGCTGCTGCTCTTACTGCCTGGTGCAGTCGTGGGAGGAGTCCTGGCTTTTTTGTTTCAGAACCCGGCGCTGGTTTTTGCCGGTATTGCAGTTGTCAACATCATAATTATCGGGATACTGCTGCTATTGTCCAATAAGCTTTTTGCCAGGCTGGAGTGGACGTAAACCTAGTGATGGGGGGACAGTGACAGTCCGGCGGGGTATTGCCGCGTTATTAAGCCAGGATAAAATTCCCAAGCACTGCATACCCGGCAAGATCGCCCACTTTTTTAGGCTTGGGGTTGGCATAGAGGTAATTTTCCAGCCCAGTTATTTCCTCAGCCTCAAACCATTCCCGGGGGTTTAAAAAACCATACCCCGCGAAATGCCTATTTCCCTCACTGCGTTCCGTATAGCCGCATAACCAGTAGTCATTTGTATTAAAGAGCAGCTGCCAGTCGCCCGTGAAAACAGCCATTTCTGTTTCGAAAAGGTTAATAAGGGATACTTTTAACAATTCTTTTTTTACTTCAGCCAGATCTTTGATCCGCATATTATCGTCGCGTAGCGCTATCCCAGGTTACTTTAAAACCACAAGCTTCGGCTACCCAGCGTAGGGGTAAATAAATTTGTCCCTCTCTTACCAGTGGTGTGACATCCATGGCAATTATTTTGCTGTGCCCGGCATCCATGCCCGGTTTTTCCATTTCGTTGTGTAAATAAGAATAAGTAAGCGCCAATTGGTGGCTGGCATTTTGCATCTTCATCTCCACAAAACCGCCTTCCGGGGTTGGAACGAGCAAATCAACCTCGCCCGAGCTGACACGCCAGCTTGCCCGGCTATCATCGGTTCCTAAAACACTGCCCAGAAAATCCAGCGGCACAAAAATCCGACCATCACTTTTAAAGGGTGGAACAGACATGGCAAATTCCTCAGCGTTAAGCTGATACTGCTTTCTATCCGGCTGCAGAGTGATTTTGTTGATTGATTCAACAGCGGGGTTTGCCTGTGCATCACTGAGGGAAATACAGGCAAATAAGACTGCTACGCCAATCATGATCATCGCCTTTTTCATGACTGTTTTTTTAGCCTCCTTACACACGCCTAAAATATCATTAGAATTAGTTATGGTATAATTGCCATAAGGGAAAATCCCTTTTGTTTGGGTCCTCTTTTTGTTGTTCACTGAAAGAATCCACTAAACAATGGGGGTTTTCCTTCTTATTTCTTAAATTTTCTTTGTTTTAATACCCTAAAATGTTTTGGGGTCAATATTCAGGAAATCTGTTTTGTGCAGACAACAAATCCCTTAAAACCGGGGTTGTTGCGGGGTAAAATTTATTTGCCCTTTTGTTTAAAACCGCCTATTATCGGTGTTTATGAACTTCGCAAATAGCTCGGGTCCATTAAAAGCCTATTTTTTGTTTCCGGCTAGGCTTGCTCAGGCACATCCCAAATAACTTCGCAGTTATAACCCATGGTAAAACGGCGAAAAATTTTTAAACCCTACCCCCTTCTGAAACGAAATTTTCCCCCAACCCGCATGCAAACCCGGGGCAAATCCAGTATAATATATATAGAAATGGGCGAGGATTTATAAAAGGAGAATAAATATAAATGCACAGCCGCAAATTACTAAGCCCCTTAAGCGATCTGGTATTTAAAGCATTATTTGGCCGGGAGAAAAAAGAAAGCAAGCTAATCCTCATAGACTTTTTAAATGCTATACTACACCTGCAGGGCCAGGCTAAAATAGAAAAGATAACCCATCTGAACCCTTTTAATCTCCAAAACTTTGAAGGGGACAAAGCATCGGTCCTGGATCTAAAGGTTAAAACAGAAGAAGGAAAAAGAATTAACATCGAAGTTCAGGTAAACAAGGAAGACGATTTTGAAAACGTAGCCTGTTTTACTGGGCAAACATGTATACGGAAACCATTGCAGAATCTGAAGCCTACCTGTCTCCTAAAAAGTGCATCGTCATAAATTTATTAGACTTTGAAATAATCACCGAGACCACGAAATATCATACAGAATATCACATTCTGGAAAAAGCAGAACGCTTCCGGCTCATAGATGACCTAGAGATGCACTACCTGGAACTTCCCAAATTCGATCCAAAAAAAGATACCGGGCAGATGCAGGCCCACGAACAATGGCTGACATTTATGAAAAACGCTGACAAGCCGGAGATGGAAGAAAAAATGAATAAACTGATAGAAAGGAGCGAGGCCATCAAAATGGCAAAAAAAATGCTTAACGAAATAAGCGCCGACGAGTTAATGAGACAGAAATATTATGCCAGGGAAAAGGCCAGACTTGATGAAATTTCAAGGATAAAATATGCAGAAATAAAGGGCATGGAAAGAGGCATGGAAAAGGGCCTTGAACAAGGTCTGGAAAAAGGCATGGAAAAAGGCCTTGAGAAGGGCATGGAGAAGGGCATGGAAAAGGGCATAGAAAAAGGGAAATTGGAAGGATTAAAAGAAGCTGCTGAAAAAACGGCAAAGAAACTTTTGCTGCGGGGATTTTCGCCGGAACAGGTAGTAGATCTAGCCGAATTGACCCTAGAGGAAGTAATGAAATTAAAAGAAACATGTGAAGACTAAATATCCATAAAAACCTGCCCCGCTATTTACTGCCGATACGCTCTTGTTCTAGCAGAAAACCCTGCGCCGAAAAGAGATTTGTTATCCAGAAGTTCCTTTGGGTTCAATTTTTATTTCCATTTGGAAAAAGGCAATCCCGACAAAAACCTTTTGATCACCGTGAGATAAAATAAAGTGGACCCCAAAGTCAAGACACAAATTTTTAAAGTTTAAGCGACACGGGATGGGGGAACCTCCTTCCTACCTAATGTTTTGATTTTCAAGGTTTCTAAAATAAAAGATCTTTTGTGGTAGTAAGGGCTGTGGATATGTGGGCAATACGCAGTGTTGTCCAAGTGGGTGTGGGGTTATGGGCAATCCTGCTCCAGTTTTTCAGGCAATCTGTTCTAGTTGCCAGCAGGAATGGGCATAGTAGACCTCATTAGGTTTTTGTTTATTAAGTGACTAATGACCCCGCTCGCTATTGTAGTAGCGAGTGTAGGTAATCATTTCCCCGGCGCAGGGCCTAGGGGTCTCATATTGCATAATGTAGATATTTTCTCATTTGATAGTTCTCCAAAACCGTTCCGTTATAGGTTATCTCTTAAGCCCCTTAACCAGGCTGAACACTGCCAGCCTGGTTAGGGGGCTTAAGGGGGCTCTGGCGCAGTCGCTACAGGATAGAAAGCTGTTTCACAGCGATAATAAACCTGTAATCCGTACTGACAACGAACCATAATTTACATCCCAAACGTTTCAAGATAAAGTAAATGACCTGAAAATGGAGCATGAAAGAATACCGTTTCGGACGCCCAACTTAAACGCTCATATTGAATCTTTTCACCAGTAGCTTGTATATCTAACGTGTGATTTATGAAGGTAACTTCATAGCCGCGACAATCCCATAAAGCAGCAATCCTTTTTTTATAAGTAGAATGGTATTGGATTATGTCGAAAGTAAATAAACACGGCAGCATTTTCCCTATGCCACCGTGCCATTAAAAGGGATGGAGACAGTGACAGCCCGGCAGGGTATTGCCGCGTTACTAAGCCAGGATAAAATTCCCAAGCACTGCAGACCACAGTCAAGACAGATCCCCAAGGCAAAATCATTCGTTTGTCCAGGGGGATGCAAAAACAGGTGGTATTCTGGTTGGGCACTAGCGGAATTTGAACCAGAATACCGGGCCGGCGGCGCTGTTTCTGGCGCCATAGGAAAAGCCGTGCAATTCAAAAATTGTCCGGACAATGGCCAGGCCAAGGCCGGTACCTTTTTTGGTGTTACCCCGTGCTGGATCAACTTTTTTAAATGGCAGCCAAATTTCGTTTATTTTATCCCCGGGTATGTGGCTGCCGCTATTATGAACTTCCAATATATCGTCCCGGATCAGGATGGAAACCGTACCTCCGTCAGGGGTATGTTCAAGAGCATTGATAAAAAAGTTATCGATGGCCCTGGCTATTAATAAGCGATCAGCCCTTAAAACTGCGTTACCCTCCAGGCGAACCGTTAAGGACTTTTCCTCAAAGAAATGTTGATAGTGGCTAATAACCTCATCGCAGACCTCATCCAAGGAAATATCCTCCAAATTTACCTGTATAGGGTCCCGCCCCAGCATCGTCATTTCCAACATGCCGTGGATTAGCTCATCCATGCGGCCTACATTGGCTTGGATCTGCTTCGCATAATGCTCCCTTTTTTCCGTATGGACATTTTCCTGTAAATTTTGCGCATACCCGGAAATGATGCTTAGGGGCGTTTTCAAATCATGAGCCAGGGCATCGGTCATTTCCCGGCGCCGTTTTTCCAGCTTGTCCTTCTCTTGATAGATTTGATAAGTTTGTTTGGAAAGGACCGCCGCGGCGAGCATAAATGTTAGCAGGCTGGAAATCCATAGAAAAAGCAAGGTGGCATGGCTCCGTTCCCAAATGCTAATGTCGCTGGCGACCACCGTCCAAAAATCACTATAATAGTTTTGCTCGCCTATGACTTTAACACTATTCTGGTAGGGGAGCACCAAATAATAACGATAAGTTAAAAAACCTACTCTTTCGCCGGCACGCCCGGGTTGATCCAACTGCTTTATTGCTTCTTTTACACTTTGCGGATCTGTAACCATTTGCCGCAGGGCAGCCTGTTTCTTGCTGTTGCGGCTGCCGCCTGTTTCCGGCTTGATATGACCGTGTTGAAAATAGGGCAGGTCCTTGGTGTTTTCATAACCGGATGTATAGACAATATCATCTGTGCGTGTCCCTCCGCTGGACTTTACGCCTCCCTTTTCATCAAAGGTGTGGGCAAACATAGCATTAACCGTAATTTTATCCGGGATGATCATTTCATTATCGATCCAAAAACCTTGCAAATGAACTGCATACCCGGCAAGATCGCCCACTTTTTTAGGCCTGGGGTTGGCATAGAGGTAATTTTCCAGCTCAGTTATTTCCTCAGCCTTAAACCAATCTCGGGGGTTTAAAAATCCATACCCCACAAAGTGCCTGTTTCCCTCACTGCGTTCCGTATAGCCGCATAACCAGTAGTCATTTGTATTAAAGAGCAGCTGCCAGTCACCCGTGAAAACAGCCATTTCTGTTCCGAAAAGGTTAATAAGGGATACTTTTAACAATTCTTTTTTAACTTCAGCCGGATCTTTGATCCGCATATTATCGTCGAGTTGATCCCTTAAAACATCCCCGGCCCTATTGTTGATATGCACAGCATGGGCCCGCAGATCCATGCCGGCTGCTTTTTTTTCCCTGGCGATCAGGAAAATACTAAAACCTATCATTAGTAAAAAATATGTGGCAAAAAATGCACAAAAAATACGCGTATAAATGTTACGTCTCGCTGAATTTTCCTTGTGCGCAAAAATGGAACGCCACGCCATTTTCCCCTTCAATTAACTCTCCTCCAATTTATAACCCTTTTTAAACACAGTTTTGATTTGCGCCGAGGCATCCCCCAGGGCCAGGCGCAGCTTTCTTACATGGTTATCCACCACCCTGTCGTTACCCTCAAAATCATAGCCCCACAGCCGCAGAAGAAAACCTTCCCGGCTCACCACTCTGCTGCGGTTTTCCATCAGCATTTTTAGCATGGCGAATTCCATGGGAGCCAGATCAACCTCGGCATCACGAACATAAACTGTACAACGGTAGGGATCAAGCTTTATACTCCCGGCCACCATAAATTCATTTTTGACGAAGCCCTTGGCACGTTTTAACAAGGCCATAACCTTGG
>DUNV01000022.1 GCA_012839215.1 Bacillota bacterium | reverse complement strand
CAGGCCTTCCCAATAAATTGCATGCCCGCCGATCCACTTGGGGCAGTTTCAGCAGGCATGGGGAAGGATACTGCCGGCAAACCGGCAAGGTTTGCCGCTGCTGTGTAGTAGCCGGCCGGATCGGGTAAAAATCCGCCCTCGTTATCATTAACATGCAATGGCGCAGCAAAAGGTACTGTCGGAATAAACAATAGATCATAAGCCTCTAGACACTTTTCAAGTTCTTTGATAATAAGTGTGCGCATCTTTTGCGCTTTTTGGAAAACTTGATCATAATATTTTCCAGCAGAAATAAGCGATCCAAAGGTGATAAATTGCTTTACCCTACTGCCAAAACCCTCGGTCCGGCTTTTTCTATACATTTCCTGAAGGTTGCTGCCCCCTTCTGCTCTCAGCCCAAAACGCACACCATCATAATTAGACAGCGAGGAAAATGTTTCCACAGCACGAATAATTGTTGTCGTAACGAGGGAATGGAAAAAATTCGGCATTGCTACCGTTTCAACCTGAAAACCTTTTACCTTGAGATTTTCCTGCGCAGAAATAAATGCTTCCTTTATGCCCTGCTCTAGATAAGGAGTTTCTGCCCAGTTTTCAGGGACTGCAACCTTAAGCGCCTGATCCTCTTCGCCATCGAGCAAGGATATATATACCGGTACCTCATGCCTAAATGAGGTGGGATCTCCTGCATCATAACCGCTGATATGTTCCAAAACAGCTGCGAGATCGGTAACCGTCGGGGCAATTAGACCTATCTGTTCCAGGGAGGGTGCGCTATCGACCAGCCCTTTGCGGGAAACCCGGCCATATGTAGGCTTCAGGGAGGTGAGGCCACAATAGGAAGCTGCTTGCCGCAGCTCCCCGCACCCATCAGCAGCAAGGGCAACACTTGCCGCCTGGCCGCTAACTGCTGCCGCCGCCCCCGATCCGGCCGTATACTGCTTATCCCAGGGATTTTTAATTTCCCCAAAGAGGGAATTTTTCCCGGCAGTGCCAAGGTTAAATTCGTCCATGTTTGTCTTACCAACGAGGATAGCCCCGCACTCTTTCAGCCTTTGAGCTACAGTTGCCTCCAAGGGAGGCTTGTAGGAGCCCATAATCCTTGAAGCACAGGTTGTCACTGTCCCCGCGGCACATATTGCATCGGAGAGGGTAAAGGGAACACCGGCCAGTGGCAATGATTTATTCTGATCAATTTTTTGCTGTAGATTGTCTACCCCTTTTTCCAACATTTGGCGATCAAAATTTATGAAAGCATTACATTTTTCCTGTACAGCAGTAGAGCGGCGGGCGATGTCCCCGGCTAGATGTTGCAGGGTAATTGCTTTGGTATTAACCTTTTCGGCAAGCTTTTGAACTGCATATTGGTGTGAATCCAAATTATTAACCTCCTTTCTTTTACCTATTCAACGATCCTCGGTACCTGTATATATACCGATTCGACTTCAGGAGCATTTGACAAAACAGTTTCCCGTGATAAAGAAGGAGCGGGGGTATCATCCCTGACAGCATTTTCCTGCACGAGGGGAAAACTTGAAGGCTCAAGATCATCGAGTGCCACATCTGCGAGGAAATCTGCCTGCCTGAACAAATTCATCACCTGTTTCTCAAGTTCCTCCATCTCTTCCGGCGTTAATTCCAGGCGAACATCCCACGACGCCTGAATAATTTCTTCCCGGGTAATATCCAACAACTATCACCATCCTTACTATTCTTGCTTATACACTAAAAATAATTATAACACATTCTTTTTACATTGCGAAAATAATACCTGTACAGGTAAAAAGGCCCAATAAACATGGGCCTTTTATGCTTTTCCATTGTCCCCAAAATTGCTTGTTTATCTTCCTTTGTAAACTGCCTTGCGTTTCTCCAGGAAAGCTGCTACGCCTTCTTTTTTATCTTCTGTAGCACAGGCCAGGGCATGCAGGTAGGATTCATGCGCCATACCCTCGTTTAGGCCCATTTCCATGGAACGGTTGACCGCTTCCTTGGCATACTGGATAGCCAGAGGCGACTTGTTGATAATGCTACCGGCCATCTTTTTGGCCTCTTCCATCAAATTTTCCAGGGGCACCACTTTGTTAACAAGGCCGATACGATAGGCCTCTTCGGCATCGACCATGCGTGCCGTAAGGACCATTTCCATCGCCCGGCCAAAGCCAATTACCCTGGGCAGACGCTGGGTGGCACCATCACCGGGGATGATCCCCAGGTTTACCTCAGGGGCACCAAGCTTGGCATTTGTCGAGGCAATACGTAGTGTACAGGCCAGTGCCGTCTCCAGCCCGGCTCCCAGGGCAAAACCGTTAATAGCAGCGATGACTGGCTTGGGCATCTCAGGCAGCATATTTAAAACTTCCTGGCGCCGGCGTGTCTGCTTACGCCCAAGAACAAAATCCCTTTCCTGTACTTCCTTGATATCTGCACCGGCCATAAATGCCTTTTCGCCCTCGCCTGTTAATATAAGCGCCCTAACTTCGTCATCATTTTCGGCCTCTTTAAAGGCTAGGGCATATTCCTCCACCAGGGCATTATTCATGGCATTCATCACTTCTGGACGGATCACAGTAATAATGGCCAAAGGGGCCTCTTTTTCATACCTAATAAACTTATACATTCTAAATACCTCCTCTTTAAATTGATGCCGCGGTGCCTACTGCCCGCCTGGGCAGCAAGATACTCCACAAACAAAGTTTGTGCAATCGGGCCCTATTTTATATGGAAATGGGGATGGAGGAAGGGATAATTCCCTTTCCCCTTCCCCATTCATTTTTGGAAAATAATATAGAGCCTGCGATTTCCCCTCCTAGAAGGCAGGCATGCCCAGCTCGGCATTACCGATAATCAGTTGCTGAATCTGGGATGTCCCTTCGTAAAGTGTATTAATGCGGGAATCGCGGTACATTCTTTCCAGATCATACTCGTTGTTGAAGCTGTAGCCACCAAGTATCTGCATGGCATCATAGCAAACCTTGTTGACCATTTCACCACAGAAGTACTTGGCCATGGAGGTCTCACGGGTATTGCGGACCCCCTGATTTTTCAGGCAGCCGGCCCTCCAGACAAGCATCCGTCCTATTTCGATATTCAGAATCATATTGGCCAAAAGTGATTGGACCAACTGACGGGTGCCAATCGGCTTACCAAATTGAACCCTTTCCTTGGCATGCTCTTTGGCAATATCATAGGCAGCCTGGGCGGTGCCCACACAACCAGCCGAGACAGTAAAACGTGCATTATCAAGGGCCGACATGGCTACTGCAAAACCTTTACCGACAGGCCCCAAGATTTGATCCTTGTGTACGCGGACATTTTCCATACTAATTTCGCCAGTATCCTGGGCACGAAGGCCAATCTTCCCATGGATGGGCAACGGGTTCATCCCGGGGGTGTCTTTATCCACCAGGAAACAGGTAATACCTCTTGCCCCGGCATCCTTGTCAGTCTTGGCAAAAATAAGGGAGACATCGGAACTATTGGCATGGGTAATCCACATTTTATTGCCATTAATAATATAGTAATCCCCGTCCTTTTCGGCGGTACTCCTCATGCTGGCAGCATCACTGCCCGAGTCTGGCTCGGTGAGGCCATAGCACCCAAAAGCGTCTCCCAGGGCAATGGGAACAACATACTTTTTCTTTTGTTCCTCGTTGCCCCATTGCAAAATGGTCTTAGCCACCAGGGAAATATTGACGGAATAGGTGCCCCGCATGGAGGAGCATCCGTAACCCAGCTCTTCTGCCACAATGGCGTGTGAGATAAAATCCATTCCGCTACCTTCGTACTCCTCAGGAATGGATGTACCGACAATCCCGAGATCGCCCATTTTTTTCCATACATCCATGGGAAATTTTTCATCAATATCCCATTGCTTGGCATTAGGTGTAATCTCGTTTTCCACAAATTCGCGGACCATCTTTTGTACTGCTTGTTGCTCGGAATTTAGTTCAAAATCCATAAAAGAAACCTCCTTTTTTCCCATTTCTCTATCGGCCCTGCCATTACCGGCCAGGCTAAATAACGATCTTGTTTCCAGGCAAACATCCGCCTTGGCAGACGGAATTATCTTAGAACTGTTGGCACTGGCGGATCCTGCGAGTAATCGTAGAAACCTTTGCCGGATTTACGCCCCAGATAACCGGCATGCATCATTTTCTCCAGTAGATAGCAGGGACGATAGCGCGCATCACCTAGTTTTTCATAAAGGTTTCTGGTCTTGGCAAGATGGGTATCGATACCAATCATATCGATAAGGGCCAGGGGGCCCATGGGCAGGTTGGAACCCATCTTCATAGCCTTGTCAATATCGGCGGCGGTGCCAATTCCTTCTTCCAGTACCCAGACCGCCTCATTCAGCATCCCTGCCAGGACACGGCTGGCGATCCCGGCAATACCTTCCTTGGCAGTGACGACGGGCTCTTTGCCCAGGGACTTGACGAATTCCTCGGTCGTATCGACTACACTCTTTTTGGTTGCCAGGCCCGGCATAATTTCTACCAGTTTCATTACTACGGCAGGGTTAAAATAGTGCATCCCGATCACCCGGCTGGGATCCTTGGTCACAGAGGCAACTTCCGAGATAGAACAGGCAGTCGTATTGGTGGCTAGAATTATTTGCGGAGGGACAATTTCATCAAGTTCCGCAAAAAGTTGTTGCTTAAGTTTAATATTTTCCGTAACTGCCTCAATAACAAAATCGCAGCTGGCTGCCTCTTTTTTGTCGGTGGAAGTCTTAATTTTTCCAACTATTCCCTTAGCCTCATCGGCTGTTATTCTTCCCTTTTCAACTCTTTTGTTCAGGATTCCCTCAATATTACCTATGCTGCGCTTGAGGATACCCTCATCAATATCAACCAAAACAACATCCAACCCCTGCTGGGCGCAAAGGTGGGCAATACCTGTACCCATGATCCCGGCCCCGAGTACAAATACTTTCTTAATGGCCATACAGTTTCCTCCTCCCGATATTTTTCAAACAAAATAACAACAAAATTAATAGTCTAGCTTAATCTTTCCAGAACAACAGCCAAGCCTTGCCCTCCGCCTACGCACATGCTGACCAAACCCAAAGTCTTATCATATTGCCTCAGCGTATTTAGGTTTGTCGTAACGAGCTTGGTCCCGGTAGCCCCCACAGGGTGCCCCAGCGAAATGGCTCCGCCATGGACATTGACTTTATCCCGATCAAAATGCAGCTCCCTGTCACAGGCAATATACTGGGCGGAAAATGCCTCGTTCAGTTCAATGAGATCGATATCTTTCAGCTCAAGGCCGGCTTTTTTCAGGGCCTTGGGAACAGCAGCAACCGGGCCGATGCCCATGTATTTGGGATCCACTCCTGCTTCGGCATATCCAAGAATGCGCGCCATGGGCGTAAGCCCCAGGGATTTGGCCTTTTCTTCGGACATAATCACCACAGCCGAAGCACAGTCACAAAGGGCACAGCTATTGCCGGCCGTTACTGTTCCACCCTCCTGGAATACGGCGGGAAGCCTGAGCATCTTTTCCAAAGAGGCATCGGGGCGGGGAATTTCTTCCTGATCAACAATCACTGTTTTTTTCCTTTGCTTAACTTCGATGGAAAGGATTTCATCCCTGAATTTATCCTCGGCCACGGCCTTAGATGCCTTCTGGTGGCTCCACAGGGCAAACTCATCCTGCTCTTGCCTGCTAATGTCGTATTTCTCCGCCAGGAGCTCAGCAGTATTGCCCATAAACATTCCTGCCAGCGCACACTTAAAACCGTCCATATGCAATCCATCATAGGCAGGGAAGTCCCACATGCGAGCACCCCAGCGTGCCTGGGGAATCAGGAAGGGAACGTTGGAACCGGATTCGGTGCCTCCGGCAATGACGACATCATTGTCACCACACATAATGGACCGGCAGGCATCGATCATCGCCTGGATACTGGAAGCGCAGCGAACATTGACAGTATAGGCCGGCACACTGTGGGGAAGCCCCCCGCGCACAGCACAGATACGGGCAATATTGGGGCCAATCCCCGCCTGCCATCCGCATCCAAATATAAGCTGATCCACATCCTCAGGGGTAATCCCTGCCCTCTTGACAACCTCGGCCACTACCGCCGCGCCCAAATCGCCGGCGCTCAGGCTTTTCAGGCTGCCGCCAAAACTTCCAGCGATAGTCCGTACTGCACTTACAATTACTGGTTTTTTCATTTGTTTCCCCGGAAGTGTTTGCTTCCGGGTCCTCCTCCTTCCTATTTCTGTTTGTACCTGCACAAAAACCCAACCCCATTGCTACCCAAAAACTACATTTCCACTTTTCCCCGGCTTTTCCCCCCGGGCGTTCTAAAAAAGCATGTCCATTTTTTTAACTGAACACGGCGGGCAGTATTGTTTTTTAATCCCTCCTCCTTTTTCTGCCTTTTTATCCTTCTGAACAAGCTGATGTTTTTCAAGTAAACGACCCTTTATGCAACAATCTTTCTTTCGTGTGAAGAACCGATGGGAAATTAAGAATGTACCATGAGGCCAATCCGCTACTGTGGAGTTTTTGCGAATGGGCACCCCCATATTTGGAATTTTACAGATGTCCTGGGAAATGATGACCATCCCGTAGATTTCCTGGTCTATGTAAATTGGAATGCGGCAAAAAAGTTCCCGCCTACCCCGGCCCATGCCCACTTTTTTAATTCGCCTTCCCCATCAAAAACCCTTTTTCCAGAAAATAAAAATATCAATCTATTAAAAAAAGGCAAAATGCAGACATTCGGCAATTTTACTGCCCAAGAAGCCTTTTGTACTCCTCAACAGTATCTATATCTTCTGTAACACCGGAATAGGGTATTTCCACACCACAGATCCATTTATCCGGGATCTGGGAAATGATACCCCTTCCCCCCTGATCGCCTCTCAGCTTCATTAGCAGTGGCCAGGTTCGGCGATCAAAGAGCTGCGGATTGCCTTTTTTCCCCAGGTAATGGGGATAGGTAACCAAATCTAAACCTTCGCTATAGCTTTTAATTAACGCCTGGTAAGCCCCCGGATCGACGAGCGGCTGATCACCAAGGGCAAAAATAATCCCCTGGGTAAGGGGGTGACTGGCGCTGATGGCCGCCTGAACAGAAGTAGACATTCCCAACGCAGAGTACGGATTGTTCACGACCCTGATCCCGCTCGTGGAAAATAATCTCCCTATCCATTCCTGTTCGGGACGGGTAACAATAAAAATTTCATCGGCACCACTTTGCCGGGCACTTTCCACAGTGTGTTCAAGAATTGTTTTTCCCTTGAGATCGAGGGCCAGTTTATCCTTCCCCATTCTCTTGGAAAAGCCTGCCGCTAGAACTGCACAAGAAATAAAAGGCCTGGCAAAGGGTTTTTCCCAGATATAGTGTACAGGAAAATCCTCGGCCAGGGCTGTAAAAAGCAGACGGTAAACATCTCCGGGTGGCGAGGCTAAAAAGGCCTTGGCAATATTGCTGGCCAGATCCCCGCCCTCAAGCAAATCGGTTTTGTTAATAACAGGAATTGCACGTGCCGTTGGGGCCTGTTTCTGCCCCCGGGCAAGCATAAAGGCAAGGGAACGAATAAACTCTTCAAGGCCAATTGTTTTACCCTCTGCAGCACCTATCTGATGGGCCAAAAGTTCTGGACGGTGGACATGTTCTTCGGAAATAGGAAGTCCTAAAGCATCACTTCCCAGCAGGGGAACAATGATCGTCGAGAAGGATGGGATAACAGGCTCATGCCAGGCATACCCTTTGATGGGCCGCCTATTGGCACCATCCGCCTCTATGAGAATATATGGAGCTATTCCTTCCGCATGAAGCCTGCTGATCAGGGAGGGTTTAGGGCCATCTATCTTGCCACTGGGAAGCAGGGAACTGCCCAGCACAACGACATTTTCCCGCACCAGTAGGCGCTGCAGCTCCTCTCTAGCCAGATCCCCATCACAAGTAATTATTTGGGGATATTTTTGTTGCGAAAATATCTTGGTAGTTGTGGTCAGGATGACCTTCTTATTATCCTGGGAAAGCTCCTCGGCCAGGCGCAAGAGGAATGATGTTTTACCGCCTGCCCCGTAAAAGGAGATAATTTCCCGTTCTCCCAGCCCAAGAATTTCCCTTAGCCCCGGAAGTTTAAACACAGAAATTCGCACCGCCCCCATCTACATTTTTAAGGAATAATTTTATTTAAGGCATACTCGATAATCCCTTCGGCACCAGCCTGCTTAAGTTTGTTAACGAGTTCGCGGACCTTTTTTTCATCGATCACTGTTTCCACAGCCACCCATCCTTCCTCATCGAGAGGGGAAATGGTAGGTTTCCTTAGGGCCGGAAGCAAGGGGAGTATCAATGGAAGTTTTTCCTTATGGATATTCATTTTCAGCCCAACTTTTTGCTCGGCCATAAGGGCTGCTTGCAGGAGCATAGAGATATGATCGATTTTATTTTTTTTCCATTCAACAAGGCAGCTATCCTTATTGGCAATAAGGCGGGGTGTCGATGTCAGAATTGTGGCAATGATCCTGAGATTGTTGGCCTTGAGCGACCTTCCCGTCTCTGTCAGTTCGGCAATGGCATCTACCAGGGCAGGTGGCTTGACCTCTGTAGCCCCCCAGGAAAACTCCACAGCCGCCTCGATATTATTTTCTTCAAGAAATTTTTTTGTGACCTCCACCAATTCGGTGGCAATTTTTTTCCCCTGAAGATCCTGCACACTGTTAATTTCCGATTCCCCGGGAACTGCCAATACTAATTTGATGGGACCCAGGCCTTGCTTGGAATAAGTTAGATCGGTAATTTCCACAACATCGGCGCCCGTCTCCGTGATCCAATCTTTCCCGGAAATTCCGATATCCAAAATCCCGCTTTGCGTATAACGGGGGATTTCCTGGGCGCGAATAAGGATACATTCGATCTCCTCATCATCAATATAGGGAAAATAGGAGCGATCGCCGACATGAATATTAAAGCCAGCCTTTTTAAACATTTCGATCGTAGGTTTTTGCAGGCTCCCTGCCGGTAAGCCAAGCTTGAGTTTTCTCATCTTTCCGTCACCTCTAGTCCACATTATAACAATAGCACACCTGGAAAACAACCGTTTAAAAAGACCCACAAAATAATAGGCTGCCGGCCAGATCCCTATAATTTGGTCGGCCGGCAGCCTGGTATCATCTTTTAAGCGGGCATAGTGATTTTATGGGGAAGAATCCTACTTTCTGGGTAGGATATCAGGCTTGGGAAAAGCTTTCAATGCCTCAAGAGACTTTTCAAGTTCGGATTCAGGGAGGGAATAATCGGTAAGCTTCCCTTCAAGAAAAGAGTCATAGCCGGTCAGATCCATCAGCCCATGGCCACTTAAATTGAAAAGAATGGTCTTGGCTTTACCTTCTTCCCTGGCTTTTTTAGCCTCTTCAATTACGGCAGCAATAGCATGGTTAGTTTCCGGGGCACAGACGAGACCCTCTGTCCGGGCAAAAATCAACCCGGCCTCATAGGCCTGCAATTGGTTACAGGATTCTGATTCGATGAGTCCGTCAAGAACCAATTGGCTCATCAGTGGGGAGACACCATGGTAACGCAGCCCTCCCGCATGGATAGGCTCGGGAATAAATCCATGCCCCAAGGTAAACATGGGCAGCAGCGGGGTCATCGCTGCCGTATCCCCATAATCATAAGCAAAGGGCCCCCTTGTTATGGTCGGGCAGGCAGTGGGTTCAACAGCCACGATACGCATTTCCTTGCCAAAAATTTTATCCCTGACATAGGGAAAAGATAGCCCGGCAAAATTGCTACCGCCCCCCACACAGCCGATAACCACATCAGGATATTCGTTAACCTTTTCCATCTGTTTTTGTGCCTCTAGGCCGATAATCGATTGATGCGTCATAACATGGTTAAGAACGCTTCCCAGCGAATAACGGGTATTTGGCGAGCTGATGGCATCCTCGACCGCCTCGCTGATGGCAATCCCCAGGCTTCCTGTGCAACCAGGATCATCTTCCAGCATTTTGCGGCCAAAAGCCGTATCCGGACTGGGGGAGGGCACACAGTTCCCGCCCCATGTTTTCATCATCAACTGGCGATAAGGTTTCTGATCATAACTAGAGCGGACCATGTATATTTTGCATTCCAGGCCAAATAATGTGCAGGCCAGACTTAGGGCACAACCCCACTGGCCGGCACCTGTTTCCGTAGTCAGCCTTTTGATGCCGGATACCTTGTTATAGTAAACTTGGGGAATAGCCGTGTTTGGTTTATGACTTCCGGCCGGACTGACAGATTCGTTTTTAAAATATATTTTGGCCGGGGTGTCTAGATATTTTTCCAGGGCGTCCGCCCTTTGTAATGGGGATGGCCTCCAGATAAAATATTTTTCCAAAACCTCTTCCGGGATATCGATCCAGCGCTCGGTGCTGACCTCCTGCTCGATCAGGTTCATGGGAAAAATGGCAGACAGGTCCTCCGGCCCGATGGGCTTTTGCGTTTGGGGATGCAGCGGAGGCTGCATAGGTGTGGGCATATCCGCCTGGATATTATACCACTTTCTAGGCATCTCCTCTTCTGTTAAAAATATTTTTTTCATTGCCATTGTTTTAGCCTCCTTCTTGCTGGTTTTTGTTGATTTGTTTCCAAAAAATAAAAATCCTCGTCCAGGGACGAGGGTTTTCTCGTGGTGCCACCCAAATTTGCTCCCCTAAAAAAAGGGGGGCCTCTTTTAGACAAAGTACGGGATTGCTTTTCCTGCTCGCCTAAAAGCCTTCCAAGCTTTCCGATACCCGTTCCTTTTAACGGCGGAATCCCGTTCTGGCCTACTTTCCCAAACAAAGTTTCAGCCAGACGCTTCTAGGAGCCATTCAACTGGTGATCTGGATGCCGGGCTCACAGCATCAGGCTTTTTTGCCCCCGCCCAGCTCTCTGAATCCTTCTTTCCAGCCTACTATTTCCTTTCATTAGCTTTAGATATCCTGAAATGTTCAATTAGGGGAATCATACCACAGGCAGATTGCTTTGTCAACGAGTAATGAACTGAAAATATAGTTATTCTATGATCACCGCCAAATAAATTATTTTTTCTGAATATCGTCATAGTTAAGGATTTCCATGGTATCACCCTTCAGTGCCATCACAAAAATCCTGTTTTTTGTGGCCTGTTTAATAATGTTATCTCCCATATTTAGAGAGGCAAATATGGGAATTAGTTTTTTGTCGGCCAATTCCGGGAAATAATCAAAAAAGTCCTTGATAACAAGGGAAAAGTCCTGCAAATATTCTGAACGTGGAGTTGCTTTTGTTTCACTAAGAATAACAGTATCCTCAAAAATGGCAATCGCATCAAATTCACGGCTGCGTCCTGATTCTTTGCTATGTGTCCTCGTCCGCCGCAACATGAAATCGAAAGGCTCACCCTGGCAACCAAAATATTTTTGGGCCACAGGGACCAGATTCGGGGCAACGATATCCTCGGCGAGGGTACCCAACCGGTTGGCAAGCTCCCCCCACTTCCGAGCCATTTCACCCTTGAAACCCTGCATCTCATCCTTGAAACCCTTCATCTCATCCTTGAAACCCTTCATCTCATCCTTGAAGTCCCGCATCTCATCCTTGAAGTCCTGCATCTCATCCTTGAAGTCCTGCATCTCATCCTTGAAGTCCTGCATCTCATTATGTAAATCAATAACAGCGTTGTTAACTTTGGTAAAACTTCTATCTGTATGCCGGATAAAAGCCTGCAGAGTGTCCTCCAGCGTCTCTACTTTTTCTTTTAGATCCTTTGCCAACAGGTTCTACCTCCTTCCCCCAGATTTAAAAATTTGGGGCCGCATGCGCCGCAATCCGCAGCAGTGAAAATATTCCCCCCGAAGACATCTTGTTGCCTGTTCCTATTATATCATAAAAAATACCTATAATAACTGCTCAATATGCCCCGGTGAACCCAGAACAACAAAAATGTCGTCTTTCTGTAGCAGGTAATCGGCTGTCGGTTCAAAGGCACGGTCTCCCTTGAATATACAGATTATTTTAAAACGTCTTTCGTGTTTCTCTGCCAGTGTCCTGATCCTGACAGGTTCATGTCGCCACACTACCTGGCGAATGGCATAATCAGAAAGCTTAGGAAGGACCCCGGTTTCCACCATGGCCACCTGCAAGAGTTGATAGCCGAGGAGCGATTCAGTAAGCACATGGTTGGCCCCTGCCTGACGCAGACGATTAACAGCCTCTGCCTGGACCGCTCTGGATACCACGTTAAGCTGGGGGTTTAAATGTAGACCTGCCAATACGGTAAAAATATTAAGGCTGTCATTGTCCAGGGTCACGATAAGGGTGTCCGCCTTTTCAATGCGGGCCTTTTGCAAAACATGTGGTTTCGTAGCATCGCCGACGACCAGTTCTCCACGGAAATAAAGGGGCTTGTTTACCCTATCAACGGTGATCGGGAAAATGCCTGCCCTATTGAGTTCTTTCCCGGCTTCCTGCCCGACCCGCCCGGCACCAACTAAAATAACACGCTTGCCCGGCCCCGCCCCACCCACATAGGAAACCAATCGATCCACATTATCCCGCAGGCCGAGCACAATTAGGGTTGAATCGTTGATCTTTGTATCTGCCGAAGGACTGGTTACCGTTCCATCCGGGTGCCAGATTGCTGCAATTGTAGCCCCTGTTTTTGTACGGATCTTGGCCTCACCGATCGACTGGTTACCAAATTTGCTGCGGGAACCGATATGAATGATGCTTGGTTTGAGCTGTTCCATAATCCGGGGGGATATCTCTATATCGATCAGTTTTAGGAACTCAGTAGGAATGGCCGTGGCGCAGATCCAGCCAACGAGCTGCCGGCCAAGCGTTTCCTCCAGGACAACGACCTTCCCAGCCCCTGCCGCATAGGCCAGCTGTGCCCTCTTATTATTTTCCATCACGGCTAGGACGGGGGTTTGACACATAGTCGATACAGCCAGCGAAGCATTAATGTTTTCCGTGTCATCACCGCAAACGATAACCAGGCGGGCCTGGTTAACATTTAGCCTTTTCAACCCTTCATCATAATTGGGGTTGGCGCAAATACAATGTAATCCCTTTTCTACCAATGCAACGGCCTCCTGTTGTTCACTGGCAGCAACAACATAGGGGATACGATAACGTTCGACAAGCTGGATCGTGCGGGCAACCATTTCATTGTAGCCGGTAAAAATAATATGTCCATCCATTTTTGTATACGATGGAGCCCGGGGAACAATACGGCTTTCAATGAGTGTTGCCATCAGTGTCCCGGCAATCATAAAAATCATAAAGACACCTGAAACCATGAGAAAAATAGAAAGGATAACCATGGGGTAGGATTTAAAGGGAAGCAGTTCCCCATAACCGGTGGTAGTAATAGACTGCACAATGAAGACAGCTGCCTGGCCGATAGTAATCCTCCTGCCCTCATAAACAAACATCAGATACTTGGTAAGTGGTATGAGAACAATGATGATGAAAAGGAAAAATGCAAATAGGCGAAAAAGCAGTCTTTGACTGTAATCAGTAACGGGGAAAAGAAGGGCCCTGCGCCTAACCTGCCTGCCAGTTGACCCCTCCCAACCGATTATTTCTCTGTCCCGATCTTCCACTGGCCCCAAAGCCCCCCTTCCAGCTTATAAACGATTATAGCACCAGCGGAAAAGAATGCAACCGACATAACTTTTTATTGTGGACAATTAATTCGCAATCCCCAGGAGCAACTTGAATAAGCAACTTTCATACCATGCCTTTACCTTGGAAAAGAGAAGGGAAAAACAGCTCTGTGGCTAATAATAATATTATATGGTAAAGAGCAACTGTTAAAGCAATTACATCATGGAACATTATTTTAGGGGGGTTTTCCTTGCAGCCAAGAACAAAACATGTCGTTTTACTACTAGGTCTTATGGGATTTTGGGCCATGGGGGACAATTATGCGGCCTCCCCCATGCTGGTGGATATCGCCAGGGATTTTGGCATCGATATTGGGACTGCAGCGCTATCGGTAGCTGCCTATATGCTCCCCTTCGGGCTCTTTACCCTGCTTTTTGGCCCCCTGGGAGACAGATATGGCAAGGCCAGGGTGATCAGCATAGCTGCCTTCGGTACCGCTGTATTCAGCTGTCTCGGTGCGCTGGCCTTCAATATTATTTCCCTGGCGGCGATCCGGGCCATCAATGGTATTCTTGCCGCGGCCATACTCCCCGTGACCATGTCCTATGTGGGAGATCTTTTTGAAGAACCCAAAAAAAGGCTCAATGCCATCGGCAGCGTCATGGGGATGTATTTTTTGGGGGGCGCAGCAGCCACGGCCATTGGAGGCGGCCTTTCCTTTATCGGTTCCTGGCGGCTGGTCTACCTGGCCTATGGGGTAGCCGAACTGATTATTGCCCTACTTATGTTCAAGTATCTCATATTTGCCCCGGGCACAGCCAAAACCCTGGGCCTGCGCCAGGCCTATGCCAACGCTTTTTCGCAGCCCTTCCTGTTAAAAACGGTAGTTTTGCTGTTTTTAGTCGGTTTTGCTGTCTTTGGCAGCTTTACTTATTTGGGTGATTTTCTGGTGGAAATGACCGGCCTGAATATCTTTTACGTGGGGTTAATAATGACGCCCTTCGGGCTCGCCGCTTATGCCGGCGGACAGAAAGCCGGCGATATTAGGCTGAAGCTGGGCAGCAACATGACACTCCTGGCCGGAATTTTAGGACTGATCACCTGGGCACCGCTGGGGCAGTGGCCGGGGATTTATTACACCCTTCCCATATTGTTGGCATTCGGGTTTGCCTTCGTCCTCATTCAGTCCACAGTCATCTTCACTGCACAGCAACAACTGCCCATGCAAAGGGGCACAGTCATGTCGCTGGCCTCCTTTAACATGTTTGTTGGCGGGGGCTGCGGTGTCCTAATCAATAAATTTCTGCTGATCAACTGGGGCTACAAAAGCATCTTTTTGATCGCCGCCCTGGCCATCTTTGTGGCCGGGCTTCTCGTTCACCGCCTGCTGTTGATCCTGACCGGGCAGGCTAAAGCCTTTCCCCGATAAAGATTTGCCAATAGAATCTGCTTGTAAGCCCCACTTGGGACCAGGGGCCGATCCGTCCCAATGATGTGCTTGTCTACATTATCCCTTTCTTTGCAGGATTTGGTAAACCTCCCATCGAATTGTGTTTTATTATAGGTAAATTCAGGGGGGTCATGCGTTATGAAAAAAATTTTTGTCGTAGCCTTATTTGCCATCATCCTTGCCGTTTATATTGCCGTGCAGCCGGCCCATGCCCAAGGAGATAATATTGATGTTTTTATCGATAACCTCCCTGTATCTTTTAATGATGTAGAACCGATCATACAGGATGGTAGAACACTGGTACCTTTCCGGCCAATTGCCGAGGCACTAAACGTTGAGGTTAACTGGGACAGTGGATCGCAAACAATAAACGCTCTGGGCGAAGGTGTACAGGTCGAACTAGTTATTGGCAGCGAGACTGCTCTTCTGAATCAGGCACCCACCCAGCTGGAAGTCGGCCCCCAGATTATTGCGGGAAGAACCCTGGTACCCTTGCGCTTTTTTAGCAGCGCCTTTGGTTGCGCGGTTGAATGGATCGAACTCTCTAGGGAGATAAAAATTTTCACACCCCCGACGAAGATGGCGGTGATCGGTTTCTATGCTTTGGGGGATAGCCGGACAAGCAGCTGGACAAACCTTTTTGGGTTGCCTTACCCAGATGCCACAAGGGGCAACACGGATATTGTGGGAACAATTGCTCTGGGCTGGTACAGTCTGGACAAGGATGGAAACTTGCTAACAGAAAGTAGAACTGGCTGGAAAAGGCCGGAAGGCTGGGAAGACATCCTTTCCGCTGCAAAAAAATATACGTTGCAAACGGAAATGGTTATTCATATCACAGACGCCGACAACACCATTTCCTGCCTACTGTCCAGCGGGGATGCAATGACCCGGGCCATCGAGGCAACCATCGGGGTAGCAGGGCTGTACGGTGGAGTTAATCTTGATTTCGAAGGGTTAGGCCTTTCACAAAGCGGAGAGGAGCTAGAGGCGGTACAGCAAAAATATACCCTGTTTGTATCGATGCTCGCTGAGAAACTGCGCAAATTGGGCAAAAGCCTCACCCTCACCGTCCATCCCCCCAACAGTGAATACAAGGGGTATGATTACGGAAAGTTAGCCATGGCGGCAGATCGCATCATCATCATGGCCTATGATTTTGGACCCAAGCCTGAACCCATTAATCTTGTTCTAGAGGCAGTGGAAATGGCCATGGTTGATGTGCCGGCCGAAAAAATTATCCTTGGTATCTCCATTCCCTATGAAACAGAAAAAAGCATCATCCCCAAGGTAGGATTAGCCAAACGGTACAAGCTGGGCGGAATTGCCCTTTGGCGGCTGGGCCTCATTTCCAATGAAACCTGGAGCATGCTAAGATCTTTGATCCAGGCAAGATAACCGGGCTCCCGGAAATATCAACATAGCAGAAAGCAACGGTTCGAAAGCTACTTGGATTAGGCGGCACCTTCTTTTTCAACCCCGGCGATGTTTTTCATGGCCACAGCCGAGTTGAGAATAATGAGATTTAGGTTTTGCTTCTGCACCACCCTTTGCAGATCCCCAAGGGAGGACTCAAGCGCCCTAAACTTTTTTTTATCTAGGGATTCCTCCAGTGCCGGGGCCCTTCGCAAGATGTAATCGAGGCTTTCTTGTGCTTTGGCATAATCATCGGCTGCTGCCCTGAGGACAATGTTCCTTAAATGGAAGCTGAGTTCATAAGCCGGTAGTACCTTTTTATCAGCAAAAGGGGGCATTAAGCCAGCCAGACTACCAGTCAGCCGGTTGGCAGAATCCATGGTAGCAAAATAGTTTCGTTCGTTGCTAAAAAGCGTTAGGCTGTCTAGCTCCCCCTCAAAGGTATTAATATCCTCCGCGGGAATGTTTTCCCTCATAATCTGCGGCTGTAACTCATTCCAGCGGCTGTGAAGCCCCATGATGGTTCTCCCGATATTGTCCCAGATCATCTCTGCATCGCTGGGTAGCTCCTCGTTCCCGGTATCAAAGCCCTCCGCTTTTAAAAGCTCCCCCAGGAGGGTATCCTCATAAGTTAGATCGCCTACCTTTGTGCCTCCCTTATCCCCCTCTTTGCCCGCCCCGCTGTCCTTTGTTTGGGCCTGCCCTTTGAGCCTGTTTACAGCGGGTAGCAAATCGGCTTGCTGCACGATGGCCAGCGCGCCGCTGTGTATTTCCATAAAGGCCTTGGGCATCTCCTTTTCCTGTTCCCGGGTTTTCTCCCCAGATTTTTGCCCCCCACCGCAGCCTACCCCGCATAGCAGGAGTAAAAGCACGAGAAGGATAATAGATTCCCTTTTTAGTTTCACAGTTATCACCGACTATAGTATACCCAAGCATACCGGGATAATTGAGTATTTTCCCGGTAAACAGAATAAAACAGTCCTATTTAGGCCTACTTTTTCAGCAGGTCCAAAAGATTTTCGGCAAGAACCTTTTTGCGATCCTTCCCATAAAAGATCCTTTCCACTTTATACTTTTCATAGGCAGGCTCACCAAAAGGAAAATCGCTACCAAATAAAATGCGCTCGACACCATAATCAGCTGCAAAATCCTTAATTTCTGCTGTATCCGCCAAGGCTGTATCCACATATATCAGCGGATTTTCAAAAAGATCTGCCAGCTTAAGGCGCATGTAACCCCCGTTTAAGGCTCCGAAATGGGGAATAATCACTGGAGTCCTCTTTTTGAACCTTTCTATAAGCTCCAAAGTAAGATTAAATTCCTCCTCGACAACAACCGGTAAATGCTGCCGGCAAACGTGCTCAATAAAAACCCGGCACTTTTCAGATCGGTAATCGTAATGGGGTTCACCGGCATGGCGATGCCATTTTATCCCCTCAAAGCCGGTCCCCGGTAGCATAAAATCATTCCAAACAAACCAGTAAACAAAGATCTTCTTGGAAATTAGGGATTCCAGATAGGTATGCACCTTTTCCCGTGAAAGACTGTAGTCCTCAGTATCAGTAAAATCTGGATCATAACGATCATAAATTTCCTCCACCGGTGAAAAAAGCACCCCGCCGTTGATGTCTCCCTCCTCCCAGAGCGGCTTGAGCCGCTGGAAGGGTAACGTTATTCCGCAATGTGCATGTGCATCAAGGACCAACAAGTAAATCAGGCCTCCTTTCCGCCCAGGTTTTCAAAGACAAAATTAATTTTCCCGCCTTCAATTCTAAATGCTGCTACGGTTGCCGGGCACCCTGATAATACCCCGGGAAACAGAAGGCTTTTCGGCAACAACGGATGGCTCCCTACCCTTCTTCCCCGCCAAGTCCCTTTTCCACGCCCTGGAAAAAGGCCATGAGGGCATCGCCAAGGGAACGGGAGTTATATCCGCCCTCGAGGGCAGCGAAAAGACGCCCCCCACATTTGCCCCCGGCAAACAAACCCAGTATTTTTCCCAGTTCCTCATAATCTGGGGTAGACAACAACCCTCCCCAGTCATTGCGGTGCCGATCAAAACCGGCAGAGATAGCTAACATATCTGCATTTTTCCCCCGAAGGGCGACCTTCATGTTTTCAATTAGATCCCGGCTGCTACCGCCCTCGGCATGGTAATACGATACATGCGGATCCCCGGCAAAGGTATTGGCCGTTCCATCGCCAAAGTGAAGATCAAAATCCACGATCAAGACGCGATCAACCTTTTCTACGGCAATCAGCTTGCGCACGGCAATGGCTACATTATTAAAAAAACAAAACCCCCAAGATGAATCAGGGCTGGCATGATGGCCCGGTGGGCGGCAGAGGGCAAAGGCAGTTTCTCCTGCCAAGGATGATTGCGCCGCGCCAATCGTTGCCCCCACAGCCAGCTTGGCCATGGAATAAACGCCCTCGTTTCGGCTGACATACCTTTGATGATAAGGAGTATGTACAAGAAAAACATCCCCTTCACTGCAAGGTTCAGGAACAACGAGGGGGTATTGTTCCTTAACAAGTGAAAAAGCATAATCAAGGCGCCCCGGAGATGCGGCAGGATCACCAGTATAGGTTTGCAAAAACTTTTCATCAAAAAAAACTTTCACCGTCCACAGGCCTCCTCATCCTAAATTTTGATACCCGGACTATATTTCGACGCCTAGCCATTCATTACCTTTATTTAGCAGCTTTAACACTAGATAAAGAGTCTATTTCACCATAAAAGCTGTCTACATATTTCATTAAACCCTAGCCTGGGCACGCTAGATTTTTCTTGCCATAGGGCTTCTACTATGGTAGAATATATATGTGTAATACAAACATAAAGGCGGTCGTAGATAATGAAAAATGTGCAGATCAATATTTCACTGCCACAAAAGTGGAAAAATGAACTTGAAAACCTGGCCAGGATTTATTCTGTGGAGGAAGAAAAGACGCTCACCTATCTCGATCTTATCCGAAGGGCTATCAAAGAGAAATATCGTCTCGGGGAAGAATAGGCCCATGGGCAGCCAGCACAACCGTTACTCTATCAAATACCATCTCGTCTGGTGTCCAAAACGAAAGGCGGGAAATTTCCGTAGCGAGGAAGGAAACCTTTTAAAAAAAATCCTTGTGGACATCTGTGCCAGGTACCGCTACATGCTTCACTCCCTGGAGGTAAATAAGGACTTTATCCATATTGCCCTATCGGTGGATCCCTTTGTCGCCCCGGCGGACATAATCCGCACGCTAAAAAGTATTTCTGCGGTACATCTTCTGCAACAGGTTCCGCAAATGCGCACTTTTTATGGCCGTCGTGGTTCCCTTTGGAAAAAGGGTTTCCTTATCAGCACAGGGGAAACCCTGGAACCGGAAATGCTAAAACGTTTTTTAGATGATCTGCTATCTTGATGTTACCTCTGCAAAAATTTTCTGCAAAGGTTAATGATGATAACACTGCAAATATTTCGTTTTCCAGGAGTCAGTAGTATAAAATTTTCTAAGGAGGTGAAGTTCGGCCCAACAAAAGCCGAGCGAAATATGGAACAAAATCGTTTTACCAATAAAGCACGGGAAGCCATCGGGACTGCACAGAGCATTGCTGCCCGATTTCATCACCAACAAGTCGACAGCGAACACCTGCTCCAGGCTATCTTGGAACAGGAACAGGGGCTAGGCCCGCGTATTTTACAACGGGCCGGTCTTGATACAGAAAAAATAGTAAAAGATCTCCAGGCATACCTTGCCAGGCAACCAAAGGTGTATGCCGGAGGGGGATCATCAGAGCAAATATATCTAAGCCCCCGCCTGGCCAGGCTTCTGGAACAGGCGCAAAAAGAGGCAGAAACCTTTAAAGATGAATATATCGGGGTGGAACATTTGCTCCTTTCCTTCCTGGGGGGCGAACAAGGGGAAGGAAAACGCCTTTTGCAAAGCAGTGGCCTCAGCAGGGAGCTATTTCTCCAGGCCCTGCAATCTATCCGGGGACATCAGCGGGTCACCGGGCCGGATCCGGAGGGAACCTATGAGGCACTAATCCGCTATGGAAGGGACCTGACAGAGATGGCCTCTGCAGGCAAACTGGATCCTGTGATCGGTCGTGACGAAGAAATTCGCCGTATTGTCCAGGTCCTTTCCCGGCGCACAAAAAACAACCCCGTTTTAATTGGGGAACCCGGCGTGGGGAAAACTGCTGTCGCTGAAGGCCTCGCCCAGCGCATCATCAAAAATGATATACCAGAGGGCCTCAAGAATAAGAAAGTGTTTGCCCTCGATATGGGTTCACTGGTAGCCGGCGCCAAATACAGGGGGGAATTTGAGGAAAGGTTAAAGGCGGTGCTTAAGGAAATTCGGGACTCCGATGGGCAGATCATCCTTTTCATCGATGAACTTCATACTGTTGTAGGGGCCGGGGCCGCCGAGGGAGCGATGGATGCCAGCAACCTCCTCAAACCAATGCTGGCCAGAGGTGAATTAAACTGTATCGGGGCAACAACACTAGCTGAATACCGCAAGCATATCGAAAAAGATGCGGCCCTGGAGCGCCGTTTTCAGCCTGTGGTCATTAAGGAACCGGGGATACCGGAATCTATCTCCATCCTGCGGGGCCTCAAGGAGCGCTACGAGATCCACCACGGAATCCGCATTAAAGATTCTGCGCTTGTTGCCGCTGTGACCCTAAGCCAGAGATATATCACCGACCGTTTCCTGCCCGATAAAGCCATCGATCTAGTCGATGAGGCCGGGGCCCTGATCAGGGCAGAAATAGACAGCATGCCCTCGGAACTGGATGAGGTTACCAGGCGCGTCCTGCAGTTGGAAATAGAGCGGGAGGCCCTCAAAAAAGAAACTGATGAGGCCTCGAAAGGGCGGTTGGCCAAGGTGGAAGAAGAAATTGCCAATCAGAAGGAAAGTGCCGCTGAATTAAGGGCGCGCTGGGAGGAAGAAAAGGAATCTATCTCCAAACTGCGGGCCATACGCGAACAACTGGAACAGACAAAACAGGAAATGGAAAAGGCTGAACAGGCCTATGATTTAAACAGGTTAGCCGAACTTAAATACGGCCGGCTAGCCCATCTTGAGCAACAGTTAGTGGAGGAAGAAGAAAAACTGCAAGCGGAAAAAAGCAACTGGCTTCTCAAAGAGGAGGTCGATGAGGAAGACATTGCCCTCATCGTTAGCCGCTGGACGGGGATACCCATCAGCAAGCTTTTGGAAGGCGAACGGCAGAAAATTTTACAGTTGGACGATCGCCTTCATGAAAGGGTTGTTGGGCAGGATGAGGCAGTTACAGCAGTCAGCGAGGCCGTTCTACGGGCCCGTTCCGGTATCAAGGACCCGGCCCGGCCCATCGGATCCTTTATTTTCCTAGGCCCCACCGGTGTGGGGAAAACCGAGCTGGCAAAATCCTTGGCCTTTATCCTTTTCGATGACGAAAATGCCTACGTCCGCCTGGATATGTCCGAATATATGGAGAAACATTCCGTTTCCCGCATGATCGGCGCACCCCCGGGTTATGTAGGCTATGAAGAAGGCGGGCAGCTCACCAACGCAGTTCGTCGCCGCCCCTTTTCCGTCATCCTCTTTGATGAAATTGAAAAGGCGCACCAGGATGTTTTTAATACCCTTTTGCAATTGCTTGATGACGGTAGGCTGACAGATTCCCAGGGAAGAACAGTGGACTTCCGCCACACTGTTATCATCATGACCTCCAATCTGGGCAGCGATCTGCTCATGGACAGCAATATAGACAGGAAAGAAAATTTTGCAAGAGCCAGGAATCAGATTCTGGACAATCTCAAATCTTTCTTTAAACCGGAATTTCTTAACCGTATCGATGAAATAGTTGTCTTTCATCCCCTGACCAGGGAAAATCTGCGGGAAATCGTCAAGATCCAAGCCGCTCGTCTCGTCAGGCGTCTAGCTGAACAACATTTGAAACTGGATATTACCCCGGAGGCCGAAGAATTTTTGGCAGAACAAGGCTATGATCCGGCCTATGGGGCCAGGCCACTGAAAAGAGCTATCCAAAAAGAATTGGAAACTCCCCTGGCCAGGCTACTCCTAGAAGACGTCTTCAAGCCGGGCGACACCATCACCGTCACCAGGGGACTAGATGCCTTGTTGTTTTCATAAACCATAAAAGGTTAAGGGTAAAAACAAGGGAACAGGCCAAGGCTGATCCGACATACTCCCCCTTGGGTAGAACCTAAATAAAAAAAGGACTACACAAGGGGGATTTCTTTATGGAAGATCTTCAGGTCGTTTGGAAACGGAGGGGGAGGCGTTTGGGATAGGCCCCGTGCCTAGTCTTTAGTGCTTTCCACACCCCAAAGGGCAATAATGGACATCACAGCAGTAAACAAAACTGTGGTTTCTAGGAGAGTATCATAACCCCGGTAATCAAGGATAATATTGGTGACATAATTGTAGCCTCCACTTTCCTCCACAGAGGCATCAACATAACGCTGCATAACATAATTATTCGTGGGATTTGTGACTTCCCCGTAGGGAGGCATCTCTGTAACAGTAATAAACAGAATCATACCTACCATGGCCACTAGCAAAGTAAGAAAGACAAAGTAAAATGTTTGCCGATGTTTCATTTCGGACGCCTCCCCACTTTAGTCACCACCGTAATCAATAATACGGTCGTCCCTATCCCCACCGCCGCCTCTGTAATAGCTAGGTCGGGAGAGTTAAATTGCTGCCAGACGAGGGACATTACTGTGCTGTAACCCCCAAAAATTATCAGCACATAAAGCAGATCCTCGAAAAAAAAGATTGAAAAAGCGGCAAGTACAAGAAATATGAGCAAAACAATAATCATAAATTCGGAAAGAACCACTTATTCTTCACCCTCTCCAGCCAGGAACTCCCCTTCTTCCTCATAATAGGTACTCACCGTAAAGCTCCCCTTAACCATTTCAGTACCCCGCACGTATGCTGTTTTGGTAATGAGGTGTGTCATAACAGGGTTAATAATAAACATTAGGGCTCCCATCAAAAGTAATTTGGCAATATTTGTTACCCCGGGATAAATGAGCAACATAGCCAGAATAATCAGGCCGGAGCCCAGCGTATCACATTTCCCCAAGGCATGAAGGCGGTTAAACAAATCGGGAAGACGTATAAGGCCAACAATGCCCACGGCCAGAAAGAAGAAACCACCAAGCAAAAATATTACTACCAAAATATCCCTGATTACTATGAGCATACCATCCTGCCCTCCTTTAAAAAACCTAAAAAAGCCTTCCTTCACGCAGGTATTTCAGAACACAGAGGGTAGCGATAAATGCCGCCAAATTAAAAACGAGTACCACATCGAGATAAAAATATGCCTCTGTCAGGTAGGAAAAAATGAGAATGTAAACAATGACCATGGCAGAAATCATATTCATGGCCACCACCCTATCTAATGTAGAAGGGCCCTTAAAGGCTCGGTAGAGCGCGGCAATACCTAGAAAAGGAAGACCGGTAATGATAAATTGCAAAGTCTTCTCAATCAATTCTTCCCGCCTCCTCAATGTCCTTCATAATGTCATACATGTACCAGCTGCGCACACCAAAAGCATGCTCCCTAGTCATGCCGTGGATGAGCATCCTATCGCCATCAAGATCCACTGTAATTGTGCCGGGGGTCATGGTAATCGAATTGGCATAGATGGCCTTGGGCATATCTTTTTCCAGTGTAACTTTCAGGACGATCAACCCCGGCGAAATATTCATCTTGGGGCTTAAAACGATCAAGGCAACCGCAAAATTAGCCTTGACTATCTCCACCAGCAAGAAAATGAAATAACGCAAAAACAGCTTCGATTGGCGCCAGGTAATTTTAGTTTTTGCCCGTTCATCGCTAAAAAGCTGGTTCCAAAAAATTGTCAGAAAAGCAACCAGGGGAATGCCTGTCAGCCAGTGCTGCCAGTCGGCACAACCGGAAATAAACAGCCAAAAAGCCAGCAACAGGGAAAAAATGACGATCGAACCAGTAGGATCCCGTTTTAAAGAGTCCCTTAATAGACGATTAAATGACAATGTTACAACCCCTTTTGCCTATTATTTACAGCAAAAACCTATTAACAGTCCTTTCCAGAAAAGAAAGCGGTCCACCGGGGAAAAGCCCCATATAGATAACCCCCAGGGCCATGATAACAATGGGCACAAGCATAGACAAGGGAACCCTGTCCATCACCAGCTTGGTGTTGTGTTCTGATGTAAAGTAGGATTGCCAGATAATTGGGAAAAAATAAGAGGCATTGAGTAGGCCGCTGATAACGATCAAAATAATAAAGTAAGGGTTGCCTGCCTCGAGGCTGCCCATGGCCAAACCATACTTGGTGATAAACCCCCCAAAGAGGGGTATGCCCACCATAGAAAAGGCTGAAACGGTAAAAGCCGCCATAGTAACAGGCATTTGGTAGCCTAGACCGGAAAATTGGATTACTTTTGTTCTCTCGGTCTGGTAATAAACCGCTCCCGCAGACAAGAAAAGGCATATCTTCATAAAGGCGTGGGTGATAATATGCAGAAATGCAGCCTTCATACCCCACGTTGTCCCCAGGGAAAATCCCAGGAATATATAGCCCACTTGGGCTACAGATGAATATGCTAGTCGCCTTTTTAGATCAAGCTGCACAAAGGCAAAAAAAGAGCCAAAAAGGATCGCCGCCGCAGCCATTAACATAATCAGATAACGCATATATGTATCATGGAATACCTGAAAACCAAAGACAAGCATATAAATGCGGATCATGGAAACGATATAAACCTTGCCCACCAACCCCGAAAGGATAGCACTGGAAGGAGAGGGGGCAGAGGAGTAGGCGTCCGGAAGCCAAATATGCAAGGGAAATAAAGCTGCCTTGACCCCTAGCCCCACGGTGATGAAACTCATCGTCGCCCAGATTAAAAACGGATACTGCTGCCTAACAGCGGCCAGCTCGGCAGCAATATAGGAAATATTCAGATTGCCGGTAACCTGGTAAAGAAAACCGATCCCGAAGAGGATGAAACCTGACCCCAGGCTGGCCAGCATCAGGTAGCGCAGGGTGGCCTCAGTTGAATGTTTCCCGCCCCTGACAGCAACAAGACCGCAGGCCCCTATTTGCGTTACCTCCACCATGACATAGAAATTGAAGATGTCATTGGTAATGACCATGCCCATCATAGAAGTTAGGGTTAGAAGAAGCACCGTGTAGTACCATCCCGTGGCATGCTCGGGAATTTCTTTGGGCAACGCCCTAATGCTATAAAAGGTTATCAATAAACAGCAACCGCTCAGCAAAAGCAACATCGCAGCCGAAAGCTCATCAATAACGATCTCGATCCCCCAGGGGGGGGACCAATCGGCGACATGATAGTAAATAATCCCCCCGCAGAAAACCCGGTAGGCTAAAACACAGCTGTTTAAAAAGGAAACCGTAACACTAAAAATAGCAAGGTAAGGTGAATATTCCCTTTTCCAGCGGGCAAAAACCGGCGAGATAAAAGCGCAAAGCACGGAAAAAATAATTAGCAAAAATGGCATAGAATCCCAAAGGTGCATTCTTTGCTGTTCACCTCATTCGCATAATATCCGGAGCATAAATGGTACCATAGTAATGATAGAGTTTCACAATCGTCACCAGGGCAAATGCCGTAACGCTAAAACTTACCACAATTCCCGTCAGCATAAGCCCCGAGGGAAGAGGGTTAATATAAAGGATATCCCCCGGCAGCGATGGATCATAGATAGGTGCAATGCCGCCCTTAATATTCCCCACTGCAATAAAAAAAAGGAAAATACCCGTTTGCATAATATTGATACCGATAACCTTCTTAATTAAATTATGCTGCGTAAGAATACAGAGACAGCCAAGGCAAAAAAGGATAATTGCCACGATGTAAGGATAATTAGTTGAAATAATGGCAGCATTCATATCATCATGCCTCCCCAACAAGTAAATAAAAGACACTCAGTACAGTGCTGGCCACCAAAAGCCCAATACCCAAATTAACTACACTGATGATCCCCACACTAAATAATGTTCCAGGGAGTCCCACCGGCCCGTGTTCATGTGGCAGCAAAAACTTTATCCCCTCAAGAAACCCCCCGATACCAATAACGATGATGGCGGCATCCATGGGCAGCCGCCGATATTTGCCCTTGCCAAGTCCAAAAATTAAAAAATACAGGATCATGCCCATACCCATAACCACACCGCCGGCAAAACCGCCTCCCGGCGAAAGGTGGCCATGAAAAACGATATAGACACCATACACTAGAACAAAAAGTAAAACATAGCGGAATATAGTTCTCGTGATATAATCTTCCAAGCCATTTACCCCCTGGGATAGTTCTTCTTTTCACAATCTGTGAACCTTCCCTATTTTTTAGATTCTTCTTAAAGACATAAATTCCTGCTGAATTTGTAAAAATAGCTTAAAGCTTATCTATTGTGTGAAGGTTCAAGAACAGTGTTTTTATTATAGATAACCCTCAACCCAGCCAAGGTCAGAAAAGGATTCACCTCATCAATCGTTTCCGATTCCTTGATAATAAGCCCGGCCAAACCACCAGTGGCGACAACAAAAGGCTTCTCAGGGAACTCCCTGATCATGCGCTTGACAATGCCGTCCACCTGCCCCACAAAACCATAGTAAATACCTATCTGGATGCTGCTGATCGTATCCTTGCCAATAATCTTTTTCGGTTTAACGATCTCAACCCTGGGTAGTTTGGCCGCTTTTTCAAAAAGTGCCTCGGTGGAAATAGCAATACCCGGAGCGATAGAACCGCCTAGATAATCGCCGGTCCCTGATATGGCACAGAAGGTCGTTGCCGTGCCAAAATCAACAATAATTAGTGGGCCTCCGTAGAGGGCAATGCCTGCTACTGCATTGACCACCCTATCGGCACCTATCTCACGCGGATTATCATAAAGGATATTCAGCCCGGTTTTAATTCCCGGGCCAACGATGAGCGGGGTCACCTTAAAATATTTCTCTGCCATTTTGACTAGAGGAAAACGCAGCGGAGGAACGACAGAGGAAATTATCATGCCATGAATACATTCCGCCTGCAGTCCGCTTTGCTGAAACAGGTTGCGAATAATGACGCCATATTCATCTTCAGTCTGATTTCTATTGGTAGAAATGCGCCAGCACCTTTCTAGTTTATCGGATCTGTAAGCGCCCAACATCATATTGGTATTACCTACATCTATGGCCAGGAGCAAGGGTTCCACCTCCTACAAATAGTTCTACAACCGACCAGTCTTTATAGTTTACTACTTTTTTCCCATAAAATAAATATAAACTTGGCCTTACCAGATTTTGCTAGATAGATGCGGTATTTCCCGGCCCGGCCCGGTTGTGAAAATTTTCTCCGCGGCACGGCCTAAACTGAACAGCAAAACCGTATAGACAGGTATAGTAATGACATTTTGAATGATCCTTGGCGGAACGGTAACAATCCTGCTTAGGCCAAAAAGCGTTTCGTGAAAATAAGGTAGCAGGAAAATTTCAGTGATAATCAATGTGCTACAAACAGACAGAAAAAGAGGGAAGAGGCCAATCTGCCGCCTTTCCCTGCCCCTTATCAGCAAGAGGACAACAAGGCCGGGTATAATACCCCGAAGAGCAGCATTAAGGGTAAAATGGGGCATATAGGGGCCCATCGGGTTGATTAAAAAGCCGGCCAGATCGCCGAGGGCGCCCACAATTCCCCCTGCCAGGGGCCCCAGAAAGATGCCGGCGAAAATCACTGGCAGTGAACTGAAACCAATACGCAAGCCCTCGACCCCGCCAAGGGGAATCCTTATGCTTAACATCCTGCTTAAAAGTATATTCAACGCGATCAGCAAAGCCATGCGCGTTAACATTTTTGCCTCAATTTTCTTCATTAAAAAACATCTCCTTTGTCTAAGATAGGCCGCGGCCACATCTAAGAGAAAGGAAATGTTATCCTTTGCTCTCACGTAGCAGTGGACGCGGAGCCACATCGCAAATGCCCCTTTCTAAAAACAGGGCATCTTTCGTCTAAGGGCAACTTCCCATCCCTTAGCACTTAACGCATGACACCTACTCTGCTAACAATATCTGACTTAAACTAGAATAAACCCTTGACCCTTCCTGTATCCACATCGACATCGATACGGCGGAAAGCAGGATTGGAGCCTGTCCCAGGCATCAGGCTGATTGGCCCACAGACGGGTACAACAAAGCCGGCTCCCTTAAAAATAAGAATATCCCTCACAAAAAGCGTCCAGCCTTTGGGCACACCCTTCAACCGGGGATCGTCCGAAAGACTCAGGTGTGTCTTAACCATGCAGGTACCCATCTGCCGTATCTCCGGATCCTTTTCCATCCTTTTGGCCTTTTCCATGGCCTCTGGGGCATATTCGACCCCATCTGCACCATAAACCTCCTTGGCAATCATTTCAATGCGGTTGCGCAGGGGTGTATCGAGTTCGTAAAGAATTTTGAACTGGGTCTTTTCCTCACATGCCTCGATGACAGCATCTGCCAGTTCCAGGGCCCCCTCTCCACCCAGCTCCCAATGCCGGGAAAGGGCCACCCTTGCCCCAGTTTCCTCCACCAGGCGACGCACAACCCTGATTTCCTGATCTGTATCAGTATAAAAAGCATTGATGCAGACGACCGGGCTGACACCGGATTTCTTAATGACATTAATCAGGTGCAGGAGGTTTTCACAACCTTTTTCCACCCAGGGGATATTTTCCCGGCTATAGCTGGGATCGAGCGGTTTCCCGGGAATAGGGAGAGGAGCTCCACCGTGGCATTTCAGTGCACGGATGGTAGCCACAAGCACGGCGCAGCTGGGCACGAGCCCGGACATGCGTGTCTTGAGATTCCAAAATTTTTCAAACCCAATATCCGCCGCAAAGCCGGACTCTGTAGCCACATAATCGCCAAGCTTGAGGGCAACTCGATCGGCGATAATGGAATTCTGGCCAATGGCAATATTGGCGAAAGGGCCGGCATGAACAAAACATGGTTGCCCCTCAAGAGTCTGCATCAGGTTGGGGTTAAGGGCCTTGATCATCCAGGCGGTCATGGCACCATCAACTTCCAAATCGGCAGTGGTGATGGGATTGCCCCCCTTATCATAGGCTACTACTATCTTGGACATGCGTTCCCGCATATCCCTCAGATCCTTGGAAACAGCAAGTATAGCCATTACCTCTGAGGAAACGGCAATATTAAAACCCGAATCCATCATCAACCCATCTTTTTTTCCACCTATGCCTATTATAATATTGCGTAACGCCTGGGCACAAAAATCTATTAACCATTTCATTTCCACGTTCGTGGGGTCAATATTGAGCCTCCGGAGCCCAAGTTTCCTAAGAAAGGCATCGCTATAATTAAATTCATGCTGCATGCGGGCTGTCAGAGCAACCATAGCTAGATTGTGTGCATTCATTACAGCATTGATATCGCCTGTCATGCCCAGGGAAAATTCTGTAAGAGGAATACACTGGGATAGACCCCCTCCCGCCGCCGAACCCTTCAGGTTCATCGTCGGCCCACCGGATGGCTGCCTGATAGCAGCAATTACATTTTTCCCCCTCCTGCCCATTCCCTGCGCCAATCCAATAAGGGAGGTAGTTTTTCCCTCCCCCAACGGGGTGGGGGTTATGGCAGTAACATTAATATATTTTCCATCAGGCTTGTCCTTTAAACGATCGAGTACCTTCTTATAATCGATCTTGGCAATAAAGTGCCCGTAAGGAAGGAGTTCCTCGTTTTCCAAACCCAGCTCTTTTCCCAGCTGGTAAACAGTTTTCATTCTAGATTCGGCTTCTTCTGCTATTTCCCAGTCCGCATATTTTTTTGGATCCAGTGCCACTGCATTATACCTCTTCCCCGGGTTTTGGGTGAATTTGGCTTTTTTCCGGGCGAAAAACAACCTTTACCTTTTCACCAATATCCTTTTTCTTTTCCAGGATCCCCCGACGGCCAGCCTCCTTGCTGGCAGGGCTGCCCTGACCCGAAGGCTCTTCTTCAGGTTTTTCTTCATCCTGGCCTGTACCTGTCATCAAAGCCTCAATTTCCTCCGCATTTAGGGTCTCCTGTTCCAACAGCGTTGTCGCAAGCAAATCCAGCTTATCCCTATTTTTAACAATAAGATCCTCGGCCATATGGTAAGCCTTTTCCACGGTGCCACGGATTTCCTTGTCGATGGATTTAGCAACTTCTTCACTAAAATCACGATCCCTGGCCAGATCACGCCCCAGAAAAATTTGATTGTGCTTGCGCCCGAAAGTAATGGGTCCAAGCTCATCGCTCATCCCATATTCCATGATCATCTGACGAACGATCGACGTGGCCCTTTCAAGGTCATTTTGCGCCCCCGTGCTGATCTCATCAAAGACGACCTGTTCCGCCACTCTCCCGCCCAAAAGGGTCGCCACCCGGGCCAACAGCTCCGAGCGTGTCATATAATAGCGATCCTCCTCAGGCAGCATGAGCGTATAACCGCCGGCCCTCCCCCGGGGAATAATGGACACCTTGTGCACCGGGTCCGTTTTGGGCAGCAGGTAGCCAACCAAGGCATGCCCCGATTCGTGGAAGGCCACGATCTTCTTTTCAAATTCACTGATAACCTTGCTTCTCTTTTCAGTCCCGGCAATAACGCGATCGATGGCCTCTTCCAGCTCATGCATACTGATTGATTTTTTATTGCGCCGCGCCGCCAAAAGGGCGGCTTCGTTGATCAGGTTTTCCAGATCGGCCCCGGTAAAACCCGGGGTACGTCTGGCCAGAACCTTGAGATCCACCTCGCTATCGAAAGGTTTCCCCTTGGCATGAACCTGCATGATTTCCTCCCGGCCGCGCACATCGGGAAAGTTGACAGTAATCTGCCTATCGAAACGCCCGGGCCTAAGCAAGGCAGGGTCTAAAATATCGGGCCTGTTCGTAGCGGCGAGGATGATAATACCTTCGTTAACATCAAAGCCATCCATCTCCACCAGAAGCTGGTTAAGCGTTTGCTCCCGCTCATCATGGCCTCCCCCCAGCCCGGCACCGCGCTGACGCCCCACTGCATCGATTTCATCAATAAAAACGATACAAGGTGAACTTTTCTTGGCATTTTCAAACAGATCCCGTACACGGGATGCTCCCACCCCAACGAACATTTCTACAAAATCCGAGCCACTGATACTAAAAAAAGGAACCCCGGCCTCTCCAGCAACGGCACGGGCAAGCAACGTTTTCCCTGTCCCGGGTGGCCCGACAAGAAGAACACCCTTGGGAATACGGGCACCAAGTTCAAGAAATTTTTTGGGCTCCTTCAGGAACATGACAATTTCCTCAAGCTCTTCCTTTTCCTCATCGGCACCGGCGACATGTTCAAAGGTAACTTTTTTACGGTCCCCCTCATGCAGTCTGGCCCTGCTTTTGCCGAAATTCATGACCCTGTTCCCACCACCCTGGGATTGCTGCATAAAGAAAAAAAACAAACCTATAATTAAAATAAAGGGTATCAAATAGGTCAGCAGGGTGGAATACCAGGGCGGTGAAGGTTCCGGCCCGGGATCGTAAGGAATCTTATTTTCAATAAGCCTGGCCGTCAGGTCATCATCCGGGGGCCGGAAGGTTCTTACTTTTTCTCCACTTTCCAGCACACCCTCGACATTGTTTCCCTCGAGGGTCACTTCCCTTAATTGGCCTGTTTCTATTAAATTAATAAATTCAGGGTAATAGTTAATATCACGTATAACTTCCGGCGGTTTGCTAAATGTTTGAATTAAAGCCACGGCAATCATAAAAATGAGCAGATAAAAGGTTGCCTGGCGTAAAAATCTGCTGTTCAAATCCCGAACCCCCCCTTTTTTACACACCTGTTTCATAATTGTATCATAACTAGGAATCGAACTCAAGCAAAACACAAACATCGGGATAATTCCGGTGCTTTTCGTTATAATCGAGGCCATATCCCACGACAAATTCATCCGGAATCTTAAAACCGCAATAATCCGGCCTAATTTGCACCTTTCTGCGCTCCGGCTTATCTAAAAGGGTAACGATTTTTAGGGATTTAGGGTTGCGTGAAAGCAGGTTTTCACAAAGATAGCTCAGGGTAAGCCCCGAATCGATAATATCCTCGACGATGAGCACATCCCGATTCTCGATGCTCATGTCGAGGTCTTTTAAAATGCGGACAACACCGGAGGTGGATGCACCGCTTCCATAGCTGGAAACGGCCATAAAATCTATACCCAAAGGAACTTTTATATAACGCATAAGATCACTGAGGAAAACTACGGCCCCCTTGAGAACACAAACAAGCAGCAAATCCTTGCCCTCGTAATCCCGGGAAATAGCTTCTGCAAGCTCCCCAACTTTTTTTTGAATTTCCTTGTTGGAGAGCAAAACCCGCATCCTTCCATCAACCATTACATAAGCCCCCTTTGCAGCGTTGAATTAATTTCGTTCTAGACAATAACAAAACTAGGCAGTTTCTAAAGACAAGACGATAACTTTTTTTGTATCCTCTGTAATTCTGCAAAGATGGGAAATTTGCCTTCCCACAACCCAGACAATCTCTTCCCCGGCAATTACTAGGGGAACAAAATCTCTTTTTCTCCAGGAAATTTTATGATTGATAAAAAAATCCTTTAATTTCTTCCTACCCGGCGCACCAAGCGGGTAGAAACGATCGCCAGGCTGTCGCCGACGAACCAACAGCACCATATCATTATTTCCCCCGGGGGGCAGGCCTTCCCCCGCTGAGGCCAACCCGAACACCTTATCAAAATCCAGGTAGGCCACCCTTTCTTCATCGGGGGGCCAAACGAGAGCGCAGGCCTCGGAAAGGCTGGCCCTGAGAATAACATGGGGATAACCTGCTATCCCTACCTCTCCGGGAATAGGCAGGAACGTCGTTTGGCATCCCTGCCGGGAACGCTTTTCCTCCCTGTGTACCGCGGGAAGAAATGCCTTTATTTTCTGATAGTCCCTTGTTATAATAAGCCCATGAGGAAAATGGACTGCCCCGCGGGGCTTTTCCCTGTTAATAAGATCCAGGGTGGCCTGGATGCGGTGAAAGCCCACCTCCCGGGGAATGCTCCCCAAAAGCTTTTTGACCACTAGGCGGATTATTCTTCCCTGCAGGGAGGCATGCTCCCCAAGGAAAAGCTGACGATCGATTGTCAGGGAATCAGGCCCCCCTTCCCGCTGAATCGCCAGGAGGCGATCGGTAGTAATTTGTTCCCAGCAGTCCCTATCGAGCGAAAAGAGTTGGGAGAGACGAAAAATTCCCTCCCTCAACCGGGGATTAACCACTTTTTCCAAGAGAGGCAGAATTTCCTTCCTGATCCTGTTGCGCAAGAACCGCGGATCCTTATTTGTTTCATCCAGGCGGGGGCGGAAGCCATAGCGCCAACAAAATTCTTCAATTTCCCTGCGCTTAATATTTAAAAGGGGCCGGACCAATGCCACACCACTTTCCCCGATTTTCCGGCTGTAGTTCATCCCCGCCAGACCATCGGGCCCGGATCCCCTAAGGAAATTAAGCAGAACCGTCTCGACCTGATCATCCCGGTTATGCCCTACAACAATGCAGTTGGCCCCCACTCTGGCGGCCAACTGCTCTAGAAACCCATAACGCAGCTGCCTAGCCGCGTCCTCGAGGGAAAGACCCCTGCTTCTCTTGTAATGCTCCGCCTGAACTATTCCCACACTACAGGGCAGGCCTAATTTTTTTGCCATCCGCCGGACAAATTTTGCATCTCCGGCTGCACTCTTGCCCCTTAAACCATGGTCCAGGTGAGCAACATGGAGGGAAAAGGGCAGATCCGGCTCCCTTCGCAAACGGTTCAAAAGAATTAATAAAGAAAGGGAGTCTGCACCCCCCGAAACAGCAATAACAACCCTGTCGCCTTTATTTATGAGTTGTTCCTGCAAAATTGTTTTTTTTACCGATAGATAAAGCGGCGAATTTTGAAACATACTTTCGCGAAAAACGAGCCACCTTTCCTGCTGATTACATACCATGGTTCTTCATTATAACTTTTCTCTAAAGCCCGTCAAGCCAGATCGTTTTTAAATCATTGATTTTGTGGTTCTTCATTATAGCTTTTCTCTAAAAGCATAACAAATCCTTCCACTAGGGTAAAATATCCGGGGAAATCATTTAAACGTTTTTCTTTTTTTCCCTAGGGACCTTACTGATCCCACCAGCACTGTCAGGTCATCTTTGACCCCGCCGGGAAAACGGTTACAGCCTTCTTCAATCAGGCGATCGGCAATTATCTGCGGGTGATCATGGCGGATCCCCTTTAGGGCTGTAACCAGCCAGTTTTCCTCCCCGCCCCGATCTTCCCAAAGCCCATCGGTAATCATCACAAAAGTTGCACCTTCCCCATTTAGTGAACAAGTTTCCCTCTCCGGAGCGATCTCTTCCAGAATACCCATGGGCAAGGAACCTGTTCCAAGCACCCTGACCGAGGCACCATTTTTAAAAAAGCTGGGGGGTGCCCCCAATTTATATAATTCAATCTCGCCCTGGGCAAGATCGAGCAAGGCCAGATCCATTGTGGCAAATCTTTCCGCCGGGTAACGCAGGCGCAGGAGCGTATTAATTGTGCTGATCACTATTTCCTGCTGAAATCCGGCCTCCAGGAGGCGCTCCATCAACCTTACCGCCGAACGACTGGCCTGTCGTGCCTGCTTACCGCTGCCCATCCCATCGCTGAGCAGGAGGGCCTGTTTTCCCTCCTTCATAGGCAGGACCGCATAACTGTCCCCAGAAATATGATATCCTTCCCTGGCAACTTGGGCAATACCCACCTCCAATGAAAAACACACTTTTTTGTTTTTTTCTACCTCGGCCTGGTAACCAACCTTAGTTTTTAGCTCCTGCAATAAATCATGCATCATCAAGGAAACACCTTGCAGTTGTTCGGAAACCATCATTCTTCCGCATCGCACTTTTTCCTGCCAATAACAATTGAGGCGGTGGATCTCTTTCATTTTTCCCACAGTTTTGGCGATCTCCGCCTGCCTAGGGCAATAGCGTTTCAATTTAGCCGGTATCATTTTTTCTGTAAAATACCCCTTTTCTTCCATCGTTGCCAACATGGCTATCACCCGGGAGCCCTGTTTATCCGCATCCCCTTTCCAGCAGCGCAGATAATAACCACAGGCTTTGCAGACATTGCGGCTAAAGTACTCCACCAGTGGAGTAAAATCCCGTTGGGAAACGGCTGCTTCCTCCCGATTGATGGGTTGGAAGGTCATCGCCAATTCCCCAAAAACCTCGGCAAACTCTTTAATGCGGGAGGCTGTCTTATAACGCAAAGCCCCCCCATTATCAAGTTTCCATGGAAACAAAATGCTTATCTCCTGCATCCCGCTCCAGAAGGTTATGGGAATAAGCAAAAAAAGAGCCACAACGATTAGCTCTTCCCCAATACCCGTTAAAGGGTAACCCCCTTCTATTCCAAAAAAGGAAAAAAAACGCAAGATGAGCAAATAACTAATAGACAGCCAGAAACGCCCATATGGTTTCAGCAAACCCGCCAAAAAACCGGAAACCCCCAGTACACCGGCATAGTAAAGGAGTGCAGGGTTGTTAAAACTGAGAGTTAGGCCTGCTACCATCCCGCCAAGCATACCCAACACCGGCCCCCAGAGATAGGCCCCTAAAAGAACAAGAAAAGGAGGTAAAATATTCAGCAGCCTGATGCTCCCGAAAAGAACAATTCCATCCATTCCCAAAAAAACCAGGATAAGGAGCAAGAGTACCCCTATCGCACCTTCAGATGACAACTCATCCTGACCCCCGCCTATTTTCGTTTCTTCGAGTAATGGACGCACCAGCGGAGGTATAAAAACCGCCGGAACCATTTCCAACACCACCACCGTCGTCTCATAGAGAGGAAAATCTGCTGCCAGAAGAAGCGGGAAACGCAAGGCAAATATGATCAGCGGCAACGCAAGAAACAGGGCCAGATGCCTTTTAAACAACTTTTCCAATAAAAAATCTACTGTTTGCCAAGAGAGCATCGCTGCAGGAAGAAACCATGGAGGAAAAAGTCCACAGGGAAGGGTAGCCCACCCGAGGAGAACCGCTCCGGTAACCAGGAATTTTTTTTCCGGAAAGGCACGCATCATCAAAGCCCAGAAAATAAACCCGAAGGAGGCAACCTCCCCCAATAGGGAGGCGCGCGCAATAAAAAAGGTTATGATGAACAAAATTATCGTTTGCCAATTTATGCTTATGCCAGCCTGTCCACTAGCGAGGTGGGAAAACCAATTACCCGTAATCCGTTTTTTCCAGGAAGGAAAATAGTAAACCTCTTTTCCTGTACCTGTCTTGTCCACTTTCCTTAACATCCCCTTTTTCAATAAAGTGGCATTTTGCCCGAATAACGCTATTATAGCCCTCCGGGCAGGAAAAGTTTGTCAAAGGGGGTAAGTTAAAGAAATTATATTTATGACAAATTCATCCTTGATTCTACTGCAATAACAATGTTCCGCAACAAAAAAAGGGCGAAATTATTATCCACCCCTGATTACTGTTAAAAATCTTGTTTTCAACCGGAGTACCCAACAAAAGGGACTGGCCAGCCTGCGCCAGGCCCGCTGGATTTTCTTTCCACTGGCTTTGTCCAGTTCCTGCTCACCATATGTCTCGTCATGATAGCCATCAATAATCAGACTAATTTCTCCCCTAAGGGGGGGAAAATGCCTGCCTAGCCTTGCCCCATATTCCCCGGGCGTTTCCGCAAAACGTCTGGGGAAACCCCCGTTTCTACCCCAGGACAAGAGTTTTTGGTAGATCCGGGCCCCATCCTTCCGTTGTACAGGTTTGGAGAAGACTCTAAGACAATAAAGTAGAAAGAACCGGCATTTTTGCCCTATGATAATCAAACGCATGAATAATGCATCCCAGGCGGAACCGGTTTTTTTCCGTCCGGCAGTATGGGAAAAAAGCCAGGAATAAAAGCGGTAAAAACCCCATCCGGCAATAACGATAATGGCAATGCCAACAAGGACAAAAACTCCCAGGGTGAATATTTTTTCCCATAGGGGGCTACCGGCCCCCATAATTGTTTCCGGGATAGAAAGGCCTCCCCCGGATGCGCCGGGGCCCACAGGTTCCTGCCGCAGGGCACGGCGGCAAAAAAGAAAGGATAGAATCTTCAGGAAGAGGTTTAGTAGGGGGGCAAAAATTTTTTTACCGCAAAGATAACCTGTGTCAGCCAGCGAAGACATACCCGGCAAAAAGAAAAAAACAATTCCACCCGCCAAAAGCAGCACTACCGAGGAAAGCATAAAGATAAAACCCAATCTTCCAAAATAGAAAGGGGATTCTTTATTACCATCTCCCTGGCTGCGGACCAGTGCAATGGAAAGCATACCGAAAAGAAAAAACATAAAGAGGCAGGATGACATGGCAGGCACTTGCTCCCCCAAACCACCTTCGATAAGAAACAGGAAAAAGAAGACAATAATACCAAGATCAAAACGGGAAGTCACCGTCGAATAAACTGGCCTTCGCCCGGCAAAGCATAATCCGGAAATCCAGGAGAAAAGAACAAGGGAGGCCACGGCAACAAGGAATGCCCCTGCCGAAAAATCGCCAAATTTTGCCCCGGCCTCAGCCAACCAGCCAAGGTTATTCCAAGGTACCGACCAGTTATCGCCCATATATACGGCTGCCAGCATTGTCAGAAAAAAACCGGTTAGGTGAAGACCAAGAATATAAATGACCCTCCATCCTTTATTCCTCGTAAAAAATCGCAGCGTCGCCGCTAGCCCAAAGGCGAAAATCCCCCCCATGGGAGGAATTTGTCTGGCGGTAAGCTGGTAGAAAAAGAAGAAAACAAGGGAGTACAACCAGCATAGTTCCATGCTGCCGGCAAAAAATGCAATAAATACATTTTTTGTTCTAGACATCGGCTGCACCCCCACGGATCTCTTCCAAATTATAAATGCTGTGTCCTGTTTTTTCCAGATGCCCGCCCGGGGAGCTATTCAATATAAAAGCCGCCGAAATCTTATTAATCTGCAATATTTCTGCGAATTCCTCCACTTCCAGGCCACGGTGATGAGCAAAACACAGGCCCACGGAACCCCTTAAAAAATCCGGTAACCCACGGAACATCCCCGCCATAGATTTTCCGGTTTCCAGACGCAATAGTGCCAGTGCCTGCAAAAGGGATTGCAGGTGCTCCTCCCCCCTCGATAATGATAAAACAACGGGCCCCGGTAGAAATGACAAGCCATTGGAAACAAGCCCGGTCGAACAGCCTTGGGCATGTAACTGCAGAACCAGACTGGCAACCACTTCCAGAACAGCCTCAAAACCCTCCTCATCCGCCTGCTTTTGAAACTGTTCGACATCGATGGCTAAAAAAACTTTTTTACGCAGGGTATGCTCAAACACTTTTTCCTGCAAACGATTGTGGCGCAAAGTAGCTTTCCAATGGATATGCCTGGCCGGGCTACCCAGGCGGTAATCCCTCGTTGCCACCGGATAGGCCGGATCCTCGATGGGGCTTTTCCCCTTTCGGTCCCCAAAAAACTCCTTCATGGAAACCGAAAGCGGCCTGAGATTAACAATGCGTGGATAAACTGTCAGCCAAAGGGAGGGCACCGCCTCCCTCTTTTGCTGGAAAAAACCCAGCAGATCCCCGCTGATCAAATTCAGGGGGCCTACCTTATGATAACCCCGGCCGGGTGCCACCAGCTCCCATTCCCAGGCAATTTTTTCCCTCCAGATGAGCCCGCCACCCCCACGGAGCAGGCTTACCCCGGAATTAAAAAAGCCCCGGGCCAGAGGGATTTCGATTTGCAGCCAAATTGGCAGCCAACTGCTGTTTTGCAGGCGGCAACCGAGTAGGATCTTTTCTCCGGGGAAGGCCTTTTGGCGATCAATTTCCACCACGGCGCTAGCATTCCTGGCACCCAGTTTGCACCATAGTTTGGCCCCATTGATCATCGTCAATAGAAGAACTGAGAGATAGATCAGGTGGTTTTGGCCCCAAAGAAGGGAAATGAACAGAAGCAACAGGGCCAGAAATTGAAAAAATCTTTCTACAAAAAGTGAAGGCAGCTCCCTTTCCACCGGCTTGCCAGCGGGGTTTTCCACTTTATACCTCCGCGCCGGGCACAACCACTCCGGCTACCACCTCGTCAAGAATTTTTCCAGCAGTCATGCCACGTATTTTTTCTTCATTTTTAAGTATAAGTCGATGAGCTAAAACTGGTTTAGAAAGAAATTTCACATCATCTGGAAGAACATATCCCCTGCCACAAAGGGCAGCATAAGCCTGGGCGGCACGCATAAGATGCAGGGAACTGCGGGGGCTGGCCCCAAAACGGAGAAAGGGTGACCGGCGTGTCGTACTGACAATATCGACAATATAATTCCTAATGCCTGGCGACACGCCAATACTTTTTCTTTCCCGTTGCATCACCTTGACATCCCCGGGGGTGGCCACAGCCTGCAGACGCTCCAGGGGATCCCCCTCCTGGAAACGCTCCAGAATTAATTTTTCCTCGGCCTTGGAGGGGTAGCCAAGATCTACGCGCAAAAGGAAACGATCCATCTGGGCCTCGGGCAGTGGGAAAGTCCCCTCCTGTTCGATGGGATTTTGCGTGGCAATAACAAAAAAAGGGCTAGGAAGGGGCATGGTTACCCCATCGATAGTTACCTGCCTTTCCTCCATGCTTTCCAGTAGGCTGGATTGTGTACGCGGGATTGTCCTATTGATTTCATCGGCAAGTAGAACATTGGCCATAACCGGACCGGGCTGAAAGGTGAGCCGCCCCGCCTTGGGATCATAAATATTAAAACCGGTAATGTCGGAAGGTAACAAATCCGGTGTAAATTGCACACGCTTAAAGGAGCCCCCGATGGCCCGGGCCAATGATTTGGCCAATAACGTTTTGCCAACTCCGGGAACATCCTCCAACAGGACATGCCCCTCGGCCAGAAGGGCCACCAACAAAAGCTCAAGAGAAGTGGATTTCCCCACAATCACGGTAGAAATATTCGCGGCAATTTCCCGACATAGGGAATATTTCAACTGACACACCTCGCAAGTTAGGTCCGTCTATTATTCCTTATAATGGCTAATTTTTTTTGCAGCAGCAATCATGGCCTCTTTAGCACGTTCAATCTTAGCAGCATCAAAAGCACTGGAAAACCCCACCATCCAAATAGCTGCCGCAATGCGGCCATAGCTATCCTTGATCGGAACGGAAACAGCATTGACACCCTGAAGATACTCTTCATAATCCGTGGCAAAGCCCTGCTTTTTTACCTTCTTTATTTCCTTTAAAAAATCCTCTGCATTGGCAAAAGAATCCTGGTTAAATTTTGTAAAGGATTTTTTAGCCAGGAGTCTTTGTATATCCTCTTCCTCCAGGCTTGATAAAAATATTTTACCCGTGGCTCCGGCCAAAAGGGGTATTTTGGCCCCTATCGGGGCAGAAATTTTTAAGGCGTAAGGTTTTTCAACCTTATCGATGATGGTTGCCCTCCGGCCATCAAAGGTGCCCAAAAAGATAGTTTCCCCAAATTCTTTATATAATTCTTCCATATAAGGACGCGACATAATTCTAAGATCCTCACCATCGAGGGCCATATTACCGAGTTTAATGAGCAAAGGCCCCAGCCTGAATTTCTTATGGGTATTCTCCCGGATAGCTCCCAGATCGAGAAAAGCCTGTATAATCCCGTGTACTGTACCTTTGGACATATTTAGCTTACGGGCAAGATCGCTTATTCCCAGGCCATGTTGATCGATAGCAATTTCCTCCAAAATAGCAAAAGCCTTGTATAATACAGGGGCGCTGTATCTCTTTTCCGGCTTTTTTGCTGTAACTGTTAACTTCCCCAACGGCACTACCTACCTTTCTCCTACATAAATAGATAAAACAAGAGGCGACAGATCGCCTCCTTATATTTAACTTCGCCAAGGTTACCCTTTTTCCCTTTATTTATTAACAATAAAGGCACCAAAGGGTGCCTGATCGTTTTTTATAATTAAAATTATAAAAAATAAAAATTGCAACGAATTTAGCATATTTAAAAATACTTATAAGTGCCTGAACTATAAAAAAAATTAATCGAAACTATGCCGATAGCTCCGACCGCCACCCCTTTTAGAATCGGTATTTTTCCGTAAATCCTGTTGTTTCTCATCGCTTTCCTTCATAAATTTGCTGATCTTATCTTCAAAAGACATTCTCATGGAACCGGACATCCGTGAACCCCTGCGTGCATATTCTTTCCTTTCAACCGGGGAAGCTCTCCTGATGGAAAGCCCCACCTTGCCATCCCCATTGACTGAAAGAATTTTTACCTTAATCTTATCTTTCTTCTGCAAATGTTCGTTGATATCCTTAACGTAGGAATCAGCAACCTCGGAAATATGCACCAAACCCGTTTCCCCATTGGGTAAGAGAACAAATGCACCAAAATTTGTAATCCCTGTAACCACCCCTTCCACGATACTCCCAACCTGAAGCGACGACATCTAAAAATTATCCTCCTTAAATTTAAAGATAAATGGTTCTATTGCTAGATTATATCTACTCTTGGCAAATTGTCAAGATATTCGGGCCCTAAGTGATATAAAATAGCCTCTTATTCCCCGACAAAAAAAAGAATTTCCCCAGGGCGCACCATCCCCAGATGTTTTCTTGCCTGTATCTCAATGTATTCCTGATCGTGCAACATCAAGCTTTCTTCCCTTAATAGCTCTGTTTCCTCCCGTAGCATATCCCGCTTCCTTTCCAAACGTGCCAATTCGTCCCTAGCTTCGCGAAAGTTTAAAGTTTGTCCTAGGCATAAACATGCACCCGCTAATATAAAACAAAAAATAAGCCCCAAAACTAGCCTTTGGCCCACCTTTTTCCGGCGGGGGACTGGATACCTGATAACTTTTTCTTTCACAATTGTTTTTCCTTTCGAAAAAGGGATCCAAAATATTTTATCATCTGCCTTATTTTAATTCTGCCCCGGCCGGAAAAATCCTTCATAAAAGAAATAATTTTCATGACAATTTTAAAAGATCTTCTAAAATAGCGATAAAAAACTCTGGTACAATACCGGCCCCAAAAAAGATAATATAGTATAATTCCGCCAAAAAAAGATATAAAAATGTAGGCCCTCATTTCACCCCAATGGTATACTAACAGCAGTTTAAAGACGAGCAGGGTTAACACCAGGGAAACAATAAGATCGCTTAGGAAAAGAAATTTGGAGGGAAGGAAAAGTACATTTTTCATAACCCTGAAAAAATCGAAGATAATCCCGGAAAATAGCCCAGTAAAAAGAATTAGAAAAAACACAAAAACCTGCTGGCCAACGGAAAAATCTGGCATTTACTTGAAAAGACGCTCGAAAAAACTTTTTCCCCGATCCTTGCGAGAACCCCTAATCTCAGAATAGGCCAGCTCCAGTAAAAAACCTTCTACTGTCAGTTCGCCCTGTTCAAGGTTCAAATTTCTAATATGTAACTCCTCCCCGCGCATAGCCAACAAGCCTTGATCGGTCTCTAAAATAATTTCCCGATCATCAAAGCTGTCCACATGCAAAACACCGTTGATCTCCATTTTTTCCCGGTTTTCAATCAGCAGCCTATGCCGGTTTGTCATCTGTTTGGAAATATACTTTTCCTCCATAAAAAACCTCTCCTTTTTAGTACATTATATAGGAAAGGTTCAAGATATATTCCATAGCAAAATTACATACAAAAGAATACATTAATCAGCAAGGCAGTCATGCCGTTAATCCCAAAGCTTGATAATTTTTATTTTGCGGTAGAAATAATTAATAATATCCTCCGGAGTTTTACCCTGTTCGGCCAGCGCCCTGGCACCCCATTGGCACATGCCAACGCCATGGCCAAAACCGGTCCCCGATAGATGCAGCATATTTCCTTGCACATTCATTTCGTCAATATATGTGGAACGCATCTCCTTGCTCCCCAGCCCCAGACGCATCCCCGGCCCGGAAATTTTCTGATCGTTAACGGCAAAGGTAACGGCCCGGCCGGAAGGGCCCTTTTTCTTTATTTCCACACGCTCGACAACCCCCGGATCCCTCCCCGTTGCCTCCCCAATCACTTCCCGGACCCTTTCCAGGGGGAAGATTGCCGACCAATTGGCCTCCTCCGAAGGAATTATTTCCTCCCCGGGGCTGGCAACGATATGTATATAGGGAGGATTTTTCCCCTCAAAACTCAGGCCCTCATCTGCCCTGGCCGTCCTGGGGCCCGCATAGGCACTAAACCAGGCTCTGATAAATTGATTTCGATAACAGATGGCCTTGCCGCGTGTCAATTCTACTGCCTCCCTAACCCTAGGCGTGATATCAGCGGTGCTGTAGGCCTGAAATTCTTCAGTATCCGTCGAAGCATGGGCATTCCGCCCGGGCACCCCTCCTTTTTCATCAATTTGTTGCAGGGTGAATGTTCTGGCAATAATGGCCTGGGCGGCAAGCGCTGACAGCGGCCAATTGGGGTCCATTTCTCCGGCAACAACCCCGGCAATGTACTCCTCTATGGGCATTTCCTCCACAGTCTCTTTTTCGGCAATATAAACTGAGATCCGGGGTTCCTTCCCCTCGTCCGCCTCCAATCCCCCCGGAAGGGAGGGCTGGGCATTACCCCCCATTCCTATGGCATTACACCCCGCCAAAAAGATTAATATCGAAAACAAGGCAACTGTGATAACAAAAAAAACTAATGCTTTGACCGCTACAAATTTGTTTGAATTTTCCATTCTATCTTTTCTCCCTTCCTTTATCCTGCTTTAGTTTAGCTTTATGTAGGAAAATTTATTCAGCCGGCGATGCTATTTTTCATCCCCCTGGCACCCTTCTACTGCTGAAGGAATAAAATAGCTCTGTCAACCAGATAGAAATAGAAGCTAAAAAAGGAGAGAAGTAACCTTGGATGAAAAAAAAATAAATAATGGCTGGGAACTTGATTTTTCATTCCCCCTGGGGAATAGGACCATCAAGCCGCGCCAAAGCGGCCTGACAATGATCATTGACATGGGTATGGGCCCGGGGGAAACAAGGGATCTGCTGGAGATGGGTGCCGGGTACATAGATTTTTGGAAGCTGGGGTTTGGCACCTCTGCTCTTTATGATCAGGCCTTTTTAAAACAAAAAATTGGGATCATCAATTCTTCAGGAATCAGGATTTACCCGGGGGGGACTTTTGCCGAAATTGCCCTCACCCAGGGCAAATTTACCTCATTTCTAGTCAGAGCTAGGGAACTGGGGTTTACCACCATTGAGATATCGGATGGGACCATATTTCTGCCCCCCAGGGAAAGAAGCAGGGCAATCCAGACAGCAATCAGAATGGGATTTCTAGTTTTAGCAGAGGTAGGGAAAAAGGAAACCGGTGAAACCTTTCGGCCCAGATCAATGGCCGAGCAAATCGGCAGGGATTTAGAAGATGGAGCTTTCAAGGTTATTCTTGAGGCCAGAGAATCCGGCAAAAATGTGACGATCTTTACAGAAAAGGGGGAGATCAAAAAAGAACAATTGGCCGAGTTGATAGCACAGGCACCCAGCCCCGAGCAGATTATCTGGGAAGCACCGCTAAAAACCCAGCAAATACAATTTATTACCGCATTTGGTTCCAACGTCAACCTGGGAAATATTCGGGGGCGTGACGTTCTTGCCCTTGAATCGCTGCGTAGGGGTCTGCGTAGCGATACCTTCCGCCTGTCACTGGAGAATAAATACAGGGGAACAAAGGGCAGGGATGACTAACCCAAATTTGCCCAACATATATATAACCTTAGCTGCGGAAACACATTTAATTATTTTTTGATGGGGGCCGGCCAATTTGAATGGACTCGTCTTTATCGCTGTCATCTTTCTATTGGGTATCCTGGCGAAATCCAACTCCCTCAGCATCGCAGCAGGGTTGCTTCTGGCCATCAAAATCCTCAATATTAAAAGCCTGCCGCCCCTGCTCGAAGAACGAGGCGTGGAAATCGGGCTGCTTTTTCTTATGCTGGCCGTCCTCGTCCCCGTGGCCCATGGCCGCATCGGCACAAAGGAAATCATGGCTGCTTTTAGTTCCCTGCCCGGATTGCTGGCCATCGCCGGGGGCCTAATCGCCACCAGGCTAAACAACATGGGCATCCAATTGCTGGAAAGCCAGCCCCAGGTTATTCTTGGCCTGGTCATCGGATCGATTATCGGCATTATTTTCCTGAGGGGTATCCCCGTAGGGCCATTGATGGCCGGTGGGATCGCTGCCTTTTTCCTCCATCTCATCAACCTGTTTTCCCGCTAGAAAGGAGCAAACAACCTTGGCGCTGGTTTTCCTTGTTTTTGTGTGTCTTGTCGCCTGGTCAGTTCTTTGCCTGCCGGCAAAACTCTTTGGCCGGGACAACTACCATTTTTATTTCAGTAAACTATCCTCATTAATAAACAAAAAACCGGTGATGCCCGCCAGTAATGCCAGCACCCCCCCGCTAAAAAACATTAAATAAACGCCTCCCTTAAAAAGCAATGAAAAGGTAGGAGGCCCCAAGGCCACCCCCAAAAAACGAATACTGCCGTAGAGGGATGTAACCCCTCCCCGGCGGCTGCTTTTAGTCGAACTGGTAACCATTGTATTAACAGCCGGAAGCATCATCCCGCTCCCGAAACCGAGCACGGCCAGTACCAGTGGATAAACAATAAGGCTGCGGTTACAAAAGGGCAGAATACCCATGGCCACGGCAGCAATAACCAACCCCAGCAGGAAAAACAGCTTAAAATTTCGCCCCTTCCTTTTAAGATAAAGGCCGGAAAGGTAGGCGAGGATAGACATCGTTAGCAAAGGGATTGACAACACTAACCCTTTAATGATCCCTTTTAGCTTAAAAGTGGAAACAAGAATATCCGAGGTATAGGAAAGAACGCCGAACAAAATAAAAAGGATGACCAGACCGCCCCCAAAAGTCAGTAGCAGCGAGACACCCTTTTTATCAAATATATCTTTCATATCGCTAATATATTTTTTAAATGGAACGCCCTGATCCTCCCCCTGCTTTTCTTGCACAAGAAACCAAATCAGAAGGGCCACGGGGATAGATAAGATTGCATAGGAAAAAAAAAGCGCATACCAGATGATCAGTGCCACGGCGGAACCGATAATGGGGCTGAACACCTTGCCAATCCCGTTACCGGCCTCCAGGGTACCCATCCCCCAACTGCGTTCCCCGTCCGGCAAAAGATCGCCGGCGAGAGTCATAGCCAGCGGCGCAGTGCCAGCCGCCCCCAACCCCTGCACCACCCTCCCCGCAAGGATATAGCCATAAGGATTTTCCAGCAAAATGGCCGCAAAACCAGAGGCAGCCCCGCCCAGGCCATAGAGCAGCAGGGCAGGAACAATGATGATTTTTCGACCAATTCTATCCGACAGATAGCCTAAAAATGGGATAGCCAGTGCAGCGGCCGCAGAAAAAAATGTAATGAGCAGCCCGACCTGAAACTGATCGATCTTCAGGGCCTCTTTGATGGCGGGAAATTCCGGTATCAACATCGAATTTCCCAGAACCATCAGGAAGGGAACCAGGCTGAGGATCAAAACGCTAGGTTTTTTATCTAACATAGGCAATATTTTTCTCCCGGTAGTATTTTGGGGGCGACTACCTTATTATTAGCAACTACCGGGAAAAAAAACATGCACTGGAAACTGCAGGCCATCTGGTGGCAAATAGACAGGTCGCCGGATAACCCCGGGGATCCGCTTCAACCTTTTAGATAAAGGCCGCATCGGCAGCTACCCCGGCAGACCTTTAAAGCTTTTTAGCCTCATCCCACCAAACGTCCAGCTCTTCCAGGGTAAAGCATCTATAATCACCGCCCCGCTTTTGCACCTGGGCGTCTACATAGCGGAAACGCCGAATAAATTTCTCAGTGGCATCGCCCAGAACTATTTCTGCCTCAACCCCAACAAAACGGGCCACATTGACCAGAGAAAAGAAAAGGTCCCCCAGCTCCTCGGCAATGTTTTCCTTCTGCCCGCTCTCCAGGGCCTGGGAAAATTCTTCAAGTTCCTCGAAAAGTTTTTCTACTGCTCCCCGTGCGTCGGGCCAATCAAAACCAAGCTGCGAAACTTTTTTTTGTATTTTTTGCGCCCGAAAAAGGGCCGGAAAACTGGCCGGGAGGGCGAAACGATCTTTTTTTGCCCCGCCCCTTTCCTGATCCTTGGCCTGCTGCCAGATGACAGCTACATCCTGTGTATCCCTGGCTTTTTCGCCCTGGAAAACATGGGGATGGCGCCGGTAAATTTTGCGGGAGATTCCGTCAATAACCTGCCAAAGGTAGAATATATCCTTTTCTGCGGCAAGCTGGCTGTGAAAAACTATCTGCAAGAGCAGATCGCCCAGTTCTTCACAAAGGGCCAGGTGATCGCCGCCGTCAATAGCATCGAGCACCTCATAAGATTCTTCAAGAAGATAGGGCTTTAGGGATTGGTGATCCTGCTCCCGGTCCCAAGGGCACCCTTCCGGGGAGCGAAGTTCGCCCAGCAAATACACCATATCGCCAAGGTAGTAATACGGACGGGGAGGAACACGTAAAATAAGAAAGCCAGGATCGTCCTCATTACCCAGATCCTGCAGCAAAACGGTTGCAGAATGGCACAGCAGACCCTTTTCATCCAGCCTGAGAATATCAATAGGATGATGTGAAGGGTATAGGGTCCTGAGTACTTCACAGGCACACCGTAAAACATATCTGCTGCCCGAATGGGTGAGCAAAAGTTCCCCCCGGGGCGGCTCCCGGAGCTCACCAAGATTGAGGCTGTCGATCCATGTTACTCCGCGTGAAAAATTTATGCCCGGATTGTTTTTCTGCAGGAATTCAAGCACCGGGCTGCTTAAATCTTCCCCCGGAAAAATATCCACCGTCCAGGCATCCCCGCCGGTCTGCGCCAGCAATTCAAGGTAAAGGCCATCGCCGGGCCAGGGCCTTCCGGGTAAAAGACAGGCCACCTCCCCCCCGTCTTCAACGCTGCCGAGAATTTCTTCGGCCATCTTTTTCCTTAATTCGATCAAAGAAAGCCCCGGTTGGGATCTTTCTATTTCCTCCAGAAAAATAATCTCGTTCCCGGAACCCGGCAAGCCTTTTTCAATACCTTCCGGGCCTTCCGTCAACCGATAGACAGCTATTAAAGATGAAGAAGAAACGATACCTTTTTGCAATACCCTGGCGGGATTCTGCTCCCGCCCCATGCCAACTATCAATAGCCTGCGCATTTTGTGCCTCCATAAAATCATTCCCTACTTCCTAATAAGCTTAAAACGCCTTACCCAGCGCGAAAGTGGATTTCCCAGCCGGGGAACTGCCTTTAGGTCTGCCTCCGTCAAACCGCCGATCAGGATTAAAACCAGAACATAGATGACCAAACCCAACAGAATTTCTATAATAAGGAGCAAACCTCCGGCCAGCCTTCCCGGCACCAGGGAACCCAAAAAAGGGCCCAACAATCCGGAGGTAAGCAGCACACCCCAGGACATAAAAAACGCCGCCACGAGGGGCTTCACAAGCAGATCGCCAAAGCTAAAACGCCAGCCGGTTAAAACGGACACCTGGCGAATATTAAAAAATGCAGCCACCGAAAAACCGGCCACAGTCGAAAAGGCGGCCCCTCCAATATGCAGCGCAGGCATTGCTGTTAATATCCAGCTTAAAACAAATTTTATCGCCGCCCCGAACACCATGTTTTTGACCGGATCCAACGTCCGCCCCAAACCCTGCAGAATTCCCGATGTTGCCGTATAGAGGGAAAGAAAAACCACGGCAAAGGAAAGCACCGCCAGGGGGTAGGAGGCTCCCACATTGTCAAAAAGAACGAGGGTCGTTGGTTCGGCGAGAATAAACAGGCCCAGGGAAGCCGGTATGGCAAAAAACAGTGTTACTCTAAGGGCCAACCCTGTCCTTTCCCGGATCAAGGTAGTGCTCCTGAGCGCCTGAGCTTCAGAAATAGCCGGTACCAGACTCATAGCCAGGGCAATGGTTAAAAGAACTGGAAACTGGATGACCGAGTTGGCCATACCGGTGAGCTGCCCATAAAGGCTCGTCGCCTCCACAGTGGAAAAACCCGCCTGGTGGAGTCTGAGGGGCACGATGCTAAGATCGAGCAAATTGATAAGAGGAAGAACAAGGCTGCCCAAAGTAATAGGGATCGATAGGGCAAAGATGCGGTAGAGAACCTGCTGCCAGCTAAAATCCTTAAGAATAATCTGACGTTCTATCTTCCCCAGAAAAGCCTTCCTGCTCCTAAAGAAAAGAAAAAGCAAAAACAGCAAGGAAAACAGCGCCCCGGCCACAGCACCAAAGGCCGCACCGGCAGCAGCAAATTCCAGGCCCCTGGGTAGCAGCAAATATACTAAAACAATAACAACGACAATCCTGGCCGCTTGCTCCACGATCTGGGAAGACGCTGTGGGCATCATTTCCTGTTGCCCCTGGAAAAAGCCGCGAAAAACGGACATGATCGTCACCAAAAAGATAGCCGGGGAAATACCGATGAGGGGATAGTAGGCTCTGGGATCCTGGGCAATGCTGCTTGCAAAAAAGTTAGCACCCAGAAGCAACAGCAAGGTAAAAACCGAACCGAGAATTGTCAAGATGGCGAGAGCCACCTTAAAAACCCGGTAGGCACCCCGAAAATCCTTTTGCGCCAGGCTCTCGGCAACGAGCTTGGAAACAGCAATAGGAATACCGGCAGTTGAAATGGCCAGAAGCGTCGTATAGACAGGATAGGCCATCTGGTAAAGGCCAATTCCCTCATCGCCCATCACAGCCGCCAGAAAAATTTTGAGCCCGGCTCCCATCAAACGGACGCCCAGCCCGGCTGCACTAAGGATTAAAGCCCCCTTCAGAAAGGATTGGCCTCTTGACAAGCCTTCTTCCCCCGTTTCTCTATTTTACTGGTTCATTATATCATATGATCCGATGGCGCAAGTCAGGTTTACGCAGCGATTACAGGAAAAGTAACCGTTTGTCTATCCATTGAACATATAAAAAAAGCAGTAACATGGCGCTGTTACTACTTTAGTAAACAGAATGGCCCTTTTTAAAATATAATAGTAATTCCGGAAACGCTAAGCATCTGTTAATAATGCATACCCATCGGGAAAGTCTCCTCAGTTTTATTGTTCCATCTGTTTGGCGAGGAAACCCGCGGCCGTCTCGACAAGTTTTAATTCCATGTCGCCCAGGGTAACTTCGCTATTCCTTGTACCCATGATCACGGCTCCAATGGGATCCCCCTCGGATATAATAGGTGCAATCGCCTCGGCAAAAAACTTCGACACATTATCCTCATCAGCATTCTCATACATCTCATGCTGCGATGTATCATTGATCAGCACGCTACGACGCGTTTCCATAATCTTTTCCACGGCCATGCTCAAAGGACGATCCAAGAATTCCTTCTTAGGGGCACCGGAAACGGCAATAATCGTATCCCTATCGGCAATTAAAGCCACATGCCCCATGACCTCATACAAAGAATCGGCATACTCCTGGGCAAAGTCCCCCAGCTCGCCGATAGGAGAATATTTCTTAAGGATAACTTCCCCATCACGATCGACAAAAATTTCTAGGGGGTCACCCTCCCTGATCCTAAGCGTCCGTCTTATTTCCTTGGGGATCACAACCCTGCCAAGATCATCGATACGTCTGACGATACCCGTTGCTTTCATTTGCTGTTCCCCTCTTTTCCTTATTAAAGTTAATCTTAAAGACTTTTCCTTAGTATTAAACTAAGGGAGGGGTTTTATTCATTTCTCTAATCAAAAGGTTTCCACCGGGGTGTCCTTTATTAATTCATCGAAATATTCCTGGAAACGCACCTGTTTGCACATCTCTGTAATTTCGCCCTGGACATCCTCGAAAGCTAACACCCCGGCCTCTTCTTTATCCGTTATTTTGATAACATGAAAACCAAAACTAGTCTCAACGGGCAAACTTACCTCTCCTGGTTCCAGGGCAAAAGCGGCCTCCAGGAAAAGTGGATCAAAGTTGATATCGGAACTGATTGTCCCAAGCTCCACATGCTGATCTTTGGAACGTTCCATGCCAAGTTCGACGAAATCGGCCCCTCCATCCAGGAGTTGGATAATTTCCTCCGCCTCTTCCTCCGTATCCACCAGGATATGGAAAGCGTGAACACGGGGCGCCTTCTCTAAGAAATCCGGATGCTCTTCCACAAACTGCCGGGCATCATTTTCCGTCACCCCGTCCCCGATATGTTTATAGAGCAGGTTCCTCATTTGCACATCCCGGAAGATCAATCCAAGGGTGGTTTCTTTCAGGCCGAGTTCCTGTAAACGTGCTGCATACTCCTCTTCCGTATTATAAATATTATTAATAAGTTCCTCCCTGGTTTCCCTGGTGCGCTTTTCGATTTCCTCCTCGTCGATCTCCAGTCCAATTCTCTTTATTTCCTGTTTTAAAATTTTGTTTTCAACCAATAACCAGAGCATTTCCTGCTCAAATTCTTCGGCTTGCTCACCCTCGCTAAAAATTTCCTGGTAGGCAGGCCAGTAAAGATAAATAAGATTCAAATACTGGTTTAGTTCAGCCTTTTTAATTGCCTCCCCATTAACCCTGGCCACAACCTCCCTATTGTGACCCGATAAACTACCTGTAAAAACAATGACAGAAATAATAATTAAAACACCCACACTAAAAATTAGATATTTGGCCCTTGCTTTTAGCAAGCTATTCCCTCCCTTTTAAACGCTTAAAACATTATAACACGACCGGAGGAGTTGTAAAGAAAGCAAATAAATCACTTTGTTTTTGCATCACCTGTCGGTCTAGTGCTTCAAACCATTATATCAATGAAAAATAACAAAATAGGCCTAGGGATCAATGCGCAATGGACAAAAGTTTAGATAGTCACTGGAAACAAAGAAATATCTGATGTTATCCCTTATCCCTGTAAAGGCCCGGCTATGATCCTTGCCATGAAGATGGCCGTAAAGGCAAATTTTTACATCGTAACGCTGCATGATTTCCGTAAAACCGCTATCGTTTAACGATGGGGAAAAGGGAGGGTAGTGCAGGGTGACGATAAACTGGGAAAAACCATCCTTGCGGGCTGATTCTAGCGAAAGTTCCAGGCGTATCAGCTCTCTTTTATAAATTTTTTCATCATCCCCCGGGGCTTCCCGGATCATGGGAATTGTCCAGCCGCGCGTTCCGCAAAGAGCCACGTTATCGTTATAGGGTGCATAATTGTTTTGAATAGCTATCATGCTTTTGGGCAGCGCTGCTTTCACTTTGGAAAAACTCTGCCACCAGTAGTCGTGATTACCCTTAAATAAAATTTTGGAACCCGGAAGGGCATCAACAAACTGAAAATCTATGGCTGCCTCCTCCAGTCTCATCGCCCAGGAAAGATCTCCGCCAAGGATCACCGTATCGCCTTCCCGAACAACGCTTTCCCAGTTTTGTTTCAATTTAAGATGATGGTTTTCCCATGTCGTGCCGAAAACGTCCATGGGTTTTTCCCCCGAAAGGGAAAGATGCAAATCGCTAATAGCAAAAAGGGACACTGTTTCACCGCCTTTGCACAACTTCCTACCTATTAACTACCTAATTGGCTATCTCTAGGTTAACTATAGGCTACCTATTGGCTACCTATTGGCTACCATACCATTTTATCCCTTTTAAAGGCAAGCCCATGAAAAATATCTTTAAAATAATCAAAGAAATATCACGGAAAATGGGGGTACGATGCGTTGAAGAAAAAATAAAAATATGCTATAGTAATAATCGTTAAGCGGGCGTGGCGGAATTGGCAGACGCGCAGGATTTAGGATCCTGTGGGGAGACTCGTGGGGGTTCAAATCCCCCCGCCCGCACCATGTGATAAATACGGGCTGCGCAGTCCTAGTAAATTTAACTAGGCAGGCGCAGCCCGTAATAATTTCTGGGAAGTTCCTGGGGTTCCTGTCATATAAATGTTTAGACGAAATGCTTTGACGGCGCTTGTTATACGTATTATAGTATAATTGACGAGAGGAGCTAAATGGCTTTCGCCGAAATATTAAAATAGCAACATACCAAAGGAAGGAAGATGATGGGGAATGTGGATGCGCAGTCATGTCATTGCTGCCTTCATTGCCGGCGTCAGCTTGAT
>DUNV01000021.1 GCA_012839215.1 Bacillota bacterium | reverse complement strand
AGCCGGCCACTAAATAAAATTGGCCGTTTTGAAAATAGATTCGGGCCTTATATCTGCTGTCCTGTGGATAATAATACTTATTCTGCCTTTCTTTCTTTTGCTCCTCCAAGTTGATTCCTTCTGCCATTAGCAAAAATTCGATCTGCCCAATATATGATAAAAGTGTCGGCCGGTCATATATGCTTACAATTGGGTGAATTTTCCTCGTTTTAAAATACCTTTTTGCTTGACTACATCACCGGGATATAGATATATCCTGTACCTTCCGGCCCGGCCATCGTACTCCATCAGATCTAGATCATGACTTTCCATCAGTTCTTCTATATCATCGGATTTGCCCAATCTAATTTCCATCCGTGTAAATTTTTTCATAGCCCTGAAAATCACGAAATTATCAGTAACGTTGTTCTGCGCCAACCCGATATAAAACTTATTGTATTTTAGCGCATACCCAGGGGTTATCTCTTGTATCAGATCTAAGACCTGATCAACTATGGCTACCGTCTCCTCTGTTCCCTTTAATGCATAATAATAAAGTCTGATAGCTATCCACATCACCAGTCCGGGGAATAATTGCCCACGGGGGTTGGGATATAAAAACTCCGCAGCCCCCTTGGTAACTTTGCATAAACGACCACCTCATCAGCGGCATCAAGATCTTCGGCAAATCGGCGACAAAACCGCTATAACTCTCGCTGGCAATGACCGTCAATACATTTACACTATGTACAAAGGTTTCTCCACAAACCTCCAGGTCTTGTCCCTCTCCTCCACTGTCAACACATAAGCGTAGTCCCCGGCCCACCTCCTGCCGTTTCGCGGTCACATTATCCGAATGTTTTAAAGTGCAAATCTGAAAAACATTCGGGTTATCCCAACCCTCCCGTAATGCTGAGTGGGAGAAGATAAACCTGGTTGGCTCTTCAAAAGAGGGTAGCCGTTCCTTGTTTCCAAGAATAAGTTCATAGGCTGTAATATCATCGGAAAATTCCCTGCCGCGTTTTACCCTGCTATCCACAGCACGTCCTTTCTGCCTATGGAAAAATAACCGCGGTGGGTTTCTAAAGGCTTCTATTTCTTTCAAATATGTTTGATAAGGCGAAGGAAATATGGATAATTTTTCATTAAGCAAAGCATTATAGCTGTTCCACCCATTTTTCGTAGTTCACCAAGAATAATAATCGGGTTATTAGCTTTAATCACATCAATCGGCCGACGGGAACCAAATTCATCTTGTTTAGAGTAAATAATACGAGCAACTTTATTCCCCCTTCTGCCTTCAACATTTTTTCCTTCATTCATGGTGGTATTAAAAGCCTGGGTATTAATGATCATCACATTAATACCCGAGTTCTGAGAAAACTCATCCAGCTGGTGAAGATTCGAGGAGTTGTAGACAAAGAAACGAATTTTTAGGCCGTACTGTTTCATGAAGTGTTCCCGAGTCATCTCGAAGGATTTTTTTACACCCTCCCGAATGGCAATGCTCGAAAAGGGAAGCCATTAACAGTTTTGCTAAGGTTCTTGAAGATGGCCGTAAAAATGGCATCCTTCTTCAATGGCTTTTTCCATAACGGCTAAGTCTACTTTGCTGATGACACCGGAGAAATCAAGTAAATTTTTCCCACCCAAATTCTTTTTTTTAGATAACTTAAGGGATAACATATAATCTAATAATTTTTTCTGCTGAAATTAATTGAGGCTGTCAAGTTCGTTTATTATTCTATCCTTAAGCGAATGGACCATTTCGCTCACCCCTTTGATGACCTAAAATTATTGTAACATATTTAAATGGTTAACCCAGCATATATCAGCAGCACCACTTTAAAAGTTTGGTAAACTGCTGCCAAGCTAGGAAATTACAAACAATGGCTATTACATTCTATTCAGCAACAAGCTGACTTAAAAGGCCTGCCACTTCTAATGGCAAGTTTTCATCAATTTTAAATTTATATTGATGGCTGTTCATGGTAAAGCAATATTTAAAAAAGGACTACTGTTGGACTACTGCAACCGCGGCATATCCACAGCTCGCCGGGATAGATGCCGACCCTATCCAGGGGGGGATCTTACCGCAGCGAGTTAACCTTGGTTAAATACTTGATAATTTCCCAGTACATCTTCATTCTGGCGGCCATACCCTTCCAGACACCGAGTTTTTCCTCCTTCATCACATGGGACATATCATGAAGGAGTACCTCCCTAACAGCAATTTTTGATGATTCCACAAAGCGATTAAGGGCCATCTCCACGCCGAAGCGCGCTACATCCAAATCAGAAATTTGTTCCAATAAAGAAAATTTTATGGCCCTTTGCCCCGAAAGGTATGGCGCCATCTTTTGGGCCAGATCGGTAGCAATTCTCCCCTTTTCAAAAATCCCAATCGTCATATCGGCCTCACCGTCTAGAACCGGGCGAAGCAAATTATATACATGCACGGGTGTCAGCCCCAGCAGATCAGCGTCCAGGAAAAGAACCACATCCGCCTTGACATTATCAATGCCAGCTTTGATTGCCCCTCCCTTTCCCCTGTTTTCGTGCAGTTCTACAACTTCAACATCATAACTCCGGGCAACCTGAACCGTATTGTCCGTGGAACCATCACTCACAACGATTACTTTTTTAACCAGTGGAACTTCCTTAAGTACGGATAATACTTCCCCGATCGTTCTTTCCTCGTTATAAGCCGGGATAATAGCCATTACATCCATATAATACCCTCCGTTCCTCCCGCTTTAGCCCTGATTACTTTTTGAGGATGCAAGTTTTTTAAACTCGATTAAAAATTCTTCCTCTAATTTTTCCACGGGAACTTTTTTTAGCAGCTCGCCTTTTCTAAAGAGAATGGCATCCCTCCCTGCCCCGGAAACACCCAGGTCCGCCTCCCTCGCCTCCCCGGGTCCATTGACAGGGCAACCCATAACAGCTATTTTTAAGGGAACCGTTACATTTTTTGTTAATGATTCAATTTTCATGACCAAATCGTCGAGATCAATTTTGCATCTGGCACACGTGGGACAGGAAATAATCTCCGGCCCGAAGGCCCTTAGCCCCACCGCCTGTAATATTTTTTTGGCAGCTTCAACTTCCCTGACAGGATCTCCGGTGAGGGAAACGCGGATGGTATCCCCAATGCCTTTTAACAATAGGGAACCGATACCGATAGAAGACTTGACCACCGCCCCAAGGCCCCTTCCTGCCTCGGTCACCCCCACATGCAAGGGATAGGAAACTTTTTCGGCAATTCTTTCGTAGGCCTCTACTGTAGTAGAAACACTGGTTGTTTTTAAAGATAAAACAATATCGTAAAATGCTTGTTTTTCCAGGTAATCAATGGCCCTTAGGGTGGATTCGATCAGGGCTTCTGTCAGTCTTCCCTCATAGCGATCCATCATTTCTTTTTCCACTGATCCGGAATTGACCCCAATACGCAGGGAAACGCCCCGCTCTTTTGCTGCAGAGATAATGCGTTCAAAGTCTTTTAACCCTCCGAGGGTGCCCGGATTGATTCTAACCTTGTCCACACCCTGCTCAATGGCCATGACTGCCAATTTGGCACTAAAGTGGATATCGGCAATCAGGGGTACAGAAATATTACTTTTGATGATGCCCAGCACCTTTGCAGCAACCTCGTTGGGAACCGCAACCCTGACCAGCTCACAGCCGGCTTCTACGAGCCTGTCAATTTGCCCTATTGTCGCCTGCACATCGCTCGTATCGGTATTGGTCATCGACTGGATGGAAACAGGGGCCCCGCCCCCGATAGGCATGTCTCCCACCATGACAGATACAGATTTTTTTTTCACTTCCAGCGCCTCCAAGCTAAATTAAAAGATCAGACGGGTAATATCCTGGAAAGCTATAAAAATCATTAAAAGGATCAAGAAGGTAAAACCGATAAAATGGATGATGCCTTCCTTGTGTGGATCAATGGGCTTTCCTCTAATTCCCTCCAGGAGTAAAAAAAGGAGCTTGCTCCCATCGAGGGCAGGAATAGGAAAAAGATTAATAATCCCCAGGTTAATGCTGATGATTGCTGTCAGCGAAAATAGGTTGCTAACCCCTTCCTGCATTACCTCCCCAATAACGCTGACAATACCAATAGGGCCAGCTACCTCGGGGGGGATAATGCGCATGATCATCTGGTAAAAACCCACAAAGATCAATTTAATCCAGAAAAAGAAATAATCCAGTGCGAGGGCGACTGAGGGGAAAAAAGCATACTTTTTATATGACGGGGCAATACCGATCAGCCCCTTACCATCCGTCTCCTCGGGAACAACGGAAACAAAGACATCTTCCTGGCCCCTTTGAATATGGAGGGTGATTTCTCCTCCGGGGTTGCCATTAATTGTTCTAACCACACTATCCCAATCACTCATTTTCACTCCGTCAATATCAACGATCAGATCGTTTTCCCTGATTCCGGCTACTGCAGCCGGACTGTCGGGAATGACAGAACCGACCCGGGAAGAATTAGTCCCGGGAACCCCCAGGATAAAGAAAAACAGTAGCACCAGCAGGATGATAGCCAGTAAAAAATTCGCCACAGAACCGGCGGCAATAACTGCCAGCTTTTTCGGCAATGATTTTTCCTGAAAATTGCCCTCCAGGGGCTGATCGTCCGGATCTTCCCCCAGCAAGCGACAGAATCCCCCCAAGGGAAAGAGGCGGAGTGAATAGCGGGTTTCCCCTTTTTCCCAAGCATAGAGTACTTTGCCGAACCCGATGGCAAATTCCAAAACGCGTATTTTGGCCCATTTGGCCACCGAGAAATGGCCCAACTCATGGACAAAAATAAGCAGTCCGAAAATGATAATGGAAACAATAATCGTTCCTGCCATTAAAATTTCCCCTTTTTAATTTTGGAAAATACCTTGATGGCTTCTTCCCTGGCCCATCGATCAGCATCGACTATTTCCCCTAGATCGGGTACTGGTATAAATGTATGCCTTCCCAAAACTTCCTCCAGAACAGATGGTATATCCAAAAAAGATATTTTTCCTTTCAAAAAGTTTTCCACTGCCAGCTCATTGGCCGCATTAAGAACAACCGGCATAGTTCCACCCTTTGCCCCTGCCTCATAGGCCAACCCCAGGCAAGGAAAGTTTTCTCTATCCGGAGGGAAAAATGTGAGTGCGGAATAATCCTCCAGCCCTAGATGGGTGAAATTATTTACCCACCTTTCCGGGTAGCTCAGGGCATATTGGATAGGAAAAAGCATGCTAGGTGGACTCATTTGTGCCAGGTAGGAGCCATCTACATAGTGTACCATGGAATGGACAATGCTTTGTGGATGAACGACGACCTGAATTTGTTCATATGGCAAGTCAAAGAGCCAGCGGGCCTCGATAACTTCAAATCCCTTGTTCATCAAAGTTGCTGAATCAATTGTTACCTTGGCGCCCATCGTCCAATTGGGATGCTTGAGAGCCTGGGAAACCCCGACACGGCTCAGTTCCTCTCTGCTTTGACCAAAAAACGGGCCTCCCGATGCCGTTAGGATAATTTTTTCGACTTCCCCGGCTCCAGCATTGCCGGCATGCAGGCACTGAAAAATAGCTGAATGTTCGCTGTCAACCGGCAAAATGGTTAGCCCCTTTTCCCGGGCCTTTTGCATCACCAGTTGACCCCCGGCAACCAGCGTTTCCTTATTGGCCAGGGCTATTGTCTTACCGGCTTCAATGGCTGCAAGAGTGGGTCTAAGGCCGCTAAATCCCACCACAGCCACCACGATGAGATCTGATCCGGGCCAGGTGGAAAGCTCCACCAGGCCGCTCTCCCCGGCTAACACCTTTACCGGCAGGCCGTCAAGCCGCGTACTGATTTCCTCTGCCTTCTTTTCATCCCTGACAGCGATAACAGTCGGTTTAAATTTCCTTACCTGTCTTTCAAGCAAATCAATATTAACGTTGGTTGATAACCCCATGACATTAAATTTGCCGGGTAACTGTTCGATAACCTGCAGCGTCTGTGTTCCAATGGAACCTGTCGAGCCGAGAATAATTATTCCGCGTGCCATAAGTTCTCCCTATGATGTATTTTTTTACTATTATATCATACTAAAATGGTAATTTTATTTCATAGTGTACCGTTTTAAGTAAACACTATGAAATAAAGTTTATGCTATCGCATTGGGATCTGGATCAAATAAAAAAGGAAAAAATAATAAAACGGTGCGGCAAAAAGCAGGCTGTCAAAACGATCCAGGATGCCCCCATGCCCCGGAAGAAGGCTACCCGAGTCTTTAACACCCGCACTTCGTTTCAAGGCAGATTGGCCAAGATCCCCCAGTGCGCCTGCAAAACCGCAAAAAGCGCCAAGTAAGGCCCCCCCCGGCCAACCAAGGCAGGCAAGTGGGAAAAAAAACATTAATGCTGCACCCGCTATGGTGCTTGCCACTAGCCCCGCCAAAAAGCCTTCGACTGTTTTTTTAGGGCTGACCTTTGGGGCTAGGGGCGTTTTCCCAATTTTTCTACCAAAAAGATAAGCACAAATATCTGCTGCCCAGATAGCAAAAAATAAAAGGAGTGTCAATAGGAAGCCATCTTGGAGAAAGCGTATTGCCAATAAAAAGCCGGGCAGACCCACCGTATATAATATGCCCCAGAAGGTCACGGCAGATTCCCAGTATTTTACACCCCCTTGCATAAAAACAGGGACAAGATTCAAAATGGCAAAAAGGAGCATCCAAAAAAAAATAATCAGGGACAGATCACGAAGGTAGACCGCGTACAAGGCCGCGGGAACAAAGAGATAGGCGATTGCCCCCATTAATCCCGTATTTTTTTTCCGGGTAAGGGCAATAAATTCTTTGAGGGCCAACAACGAAATTGATAAGATAAGGAAGGCATACCAATACTTACCCAGGTAGGCAAAAAAAAGAAGCACCGGTATCCCAGCTAACGCTGTCAGGGCTCTTGTCCTTAACAATATATTCACCCGCCAACATCATTACTTCCAAAAGAAAAAAATCAAGCTTTCGTCTGTATGTTTCCAAACCGACGATCCCTAGCCTGATAATCGCGAATAGCTTGCAGAAAATGTTCCTCAGTAAAATCCGGCCATAATGTATCTGTAAACCATAACTCCGTGTAAGCAAGTTGCCAGAGCATAAAGTTGCTAACCCTGACCTCCCCACTGGGGCGTATCAAAAGATCCGGATCAGGAAGGTTCGCCGTATAAAGGTGTTTGGCCAACAGATCTTCGGAAATATCTTCTTCACGGTATTGCCCCTTCCGGACTAGCAACAGAATATCTTTGATAGCCCTGATAATTTCGGAACGGCCACCATAATTTACTGCAAAATTCAGGATCATCCCCTTGTTTTTGCCAGTTTTTATTAATGCCTCCTCAATTGCCAATTGGGTCCTACTCGGGAGCTGGCCAAGCTCGCCGGCAGCTAGTATCCTGATGTCTTTTTCCATGAGCCGGTCTAGTTCTTTTCGCAGGTATTCCTCGGGCAGGCGCATTAAGAAATCAACTTCTAAAGCCGGCCTTTTCCAATTCTCTGTGGAAAAAGCATAGAGGGATAGTGCCCCTATCCCCAGAGCATGGGCACAGGTGACTATTTTTATGAGCGTATCCATGCCCCTCTTATGCCCGGCAATTCTAGGCAAACCTCTTTTCCGGGCCCATCTACCATTGCCATCCATGATAATGGCGATATGGAAAGGAATATTCTCCCCTCCGATTTTTCCCGGCAGTAAAGACTTGCCAGCTGCCTTTCCCTTTTCCGGCATTTAATCACCTTTTAGTTAATAATTTAGTACAAATAATCTCCCGCTTGGGGCATAACAGGCTATCATATTTCTTCCAATTCACTAAACTTCCATGACCTCTTTTTCCTTGAGGGCAAGAAGGTTGTCAATATCCTCAATGTTGCTCTTTGTGATCCCATTTACTTCCTCCTGGTAGATCCTCAATTCATCCTCTGAAATGTTGCTTTCTTTCTCTTCTGTTTTCAGTAAATCATTGGCCTCCCTACGGACGTTACGTATGGCAACCTTGCTCTCCTCGGCCTTTTTACGGATTACCTTAACAAGCTCCTTCCTTCTTTCCTCCGTAAGCTGGGGGATTGCCAGTCTGATAACGCTGCCATCACTATTGGGCGTCAGGCCAAGATCAGACTTGAGAATAGCTTTCTCAATATTAGAAATAATGTTCTTGTCCCAGGGTTGAATAACCAGCAACCTGAGCTCAGGTGCTGTGATGGTAGCCAGCTGGTTTAAGGGGGTCGGGGTATCGTAGTACTCTACAATAATTTTATCGAGAAGCGAAGGCATGGCCCTCCCGGCCCTGACCGAACCGAATTCTTTTTTTAGGATTTCGGTACATTTTTTCATTTTTAGATCAGCATTTTCTATAATTTCATTCATTAGCAGCTTCACTCCTTACAATTGTTCCAATCTTTTCACCTAATATAACCCTCTTAATATTTCCATCCTCGCTTAGGCCGAAAACAACCAGGGTTATTTTGTTATCCCTGCACAGGGAAGCAGCAGTGGAATCCATAACCCCCAAATCCCATTTAATGACGTCGATATAGTCAAGTTCAGTAAATTTTTTAGCCTCGGGGTTTGTCAAGGGGTCCATATCATAAACTGCATCAACTTTTCCTTTGGCCAATAGGATCACTTCGGCTTCTATTTCCGCTGCTCTTAGCGCAGCGGTAGTATCCGTAGTAAAGAAGGGGTTTCCGGTTCCACCGGCAAAAATAACGACCCTGCCTTTTTCCAGATGTCTGATAGCTCTCCTACGGATATAGGGCTCGGCAACCTGTTTCATGTCAATGGCAGACTGCACCCTTGTATCAACATTGATGTCTTCAAGTGCATCCTGCAGGGCCAGGGCATTCATGACCGTGGCCAACATACCCATATAATCGGCCGTTGCCCTATCCATCCCCCTTGCACCGGCGGGAGCCCCCCTCCAGATATTGCCTCCGCCAACAACTATGGCCATCTCCACGTTATATTTCCTGACATCCTTGATTTGTTCAGCAATGTTTTTGACTACTTTATGATCGATCCCATAGCCTGCATCCCCAGCTAGGGCTTCACCGCTTAATTTTAACACAACCCTTTTATAAACAGATAATACCATTTGCGAACCTCCAGACAGGCTTCAGATTATACTATTTCCTTACCTTATAGCATTGATTCACTATCCCAGACAGCCTATTTTTTTATTCATCGTTAGAGAAGCAAAATCCTGCATGCCCACCATCTTGTTAACATTAATTATTCCATAGCCCTTCTGCGTAAACTTCTGCCGCCAAGTGTTCGCTGAAAGCAATAATATCATCCCAAAATTATTCCAGGGAAATAAAATAATAGTATAGGGGCTGGCCACCGTTATAAAATTCCACGTCTAGAAAGGGGTATGCCTTAGAAATTTGCCCCGCGAGCAGTTCCACCTGGGCAGAAGAAATCTCTTGCCCATAAAAAAGTGTTAGCAGCTCCTCCTCCCCGGTTAGCATCGCCCCGATCAGCCCCATGGTTGTTTCATCCACATTTTCACCCCGGAAAAGCAAATCCCCATCAGATAATCCAATAATATCATTTTCTTTGATCTCGATGTTGTTTATATGCGCATCCCTAACGGCGAAAGTTACCTCCCCGGTTTTTACCTGCAGTGCCCTTTTGCACATCCGGGTATGGTTCAAGGAAAGGGAGGCATCCCTATCAAAGGCAAGCAAGGCAGCAATCCCCTGGGGAACACTTCTAGTATCGACAACAGCAACCTCTTTTTCCACTAACTTAACGGCCTGCCCTGCCGCAAAGCGGATATTGTTATTATTAGGAAGGATCAGCACCATTTCCTGGGCAAGGCTTTCTATCGCTTTCACGATATCCTCAACGGATGGATTCATGCTCTGCCCACCGGCAATAATTCCATCGGCACCCAAGCTGGTAAACATCTCTGCCAGGCCTTTACCAGGAGATACCGCCACTATGCCAATCTGTTCTATGATGGCACCGGCGGCAACACTAGCCGCATCCACCTCTAGCCCCGCCCCGGCCGGCCCGGAAGCGCCATCCTGCTCACCTGTGCCGGGGGTACGGCCCCAACGGGTTTCTTTAAATTGATCGGCCATATTATCGATCTTTATGTCATGGAGGCTCCCACATTGCAAGCAGATTTGAAGAATATTCCCCGGATCGTCCGTGTGAATGTGGACCTTGACAATTTCCTCCTCACCGGCAACCAGGAGAGAATCACCTTGCCCAACCAAATCTTTACGAATCTTACCGACAGATAGCCCCCCGCCCCGGATTAAAAATTCTGTACAATAGGGATAGCGTTCATCAAATTGCTCATCCGGCTCAAGGATACCCGGCCCATTTATGATAGGGCCGCCGCCTCCAGCAAAACTCCCGGCAATTCCCCGGGGCAACACAAACCCATCCCCGGTGGCTCCTTTGAGTATGCTTTGCAGGCACCCTTCAAGAAAAACGATCAAACCCAATCCTCCCGCATCGACCACCCCTGCCTCCTTCAGGGCGGGCAACAACTCAGGCGTCTGATCCAGGGCTTTTTTCCCACATTCCAGGGCAATCTGCAAGAGTCCGGCAAAATTTAGGGAACTTTGCACGGCTTCCCTGCTACCCCGGGCAATTTCCCTTGCTACAGTTAGAATCGTACCCTCAATAGGCTTGGAAACTGCATTATAGGCATAAACAATCCCATATTGGAATGCCCTGCCCACCTCGTAAAGCGTGGCCTCATCCTTCCCGGTGAGCCCCCGGGCAATTCCCCGGAAAAGTTGGGAAAAAATTACCCCCGAATTTCCTCTTGCCCCCATCAAAGAACTGCGGGCAGCGATCCCGGCAACCTCTCCGATCGATTCTGATTGAAACGTAAGAAGTGCATCGGCAGCAGCTTTCAGGGTCAGGCTCATATTAGTCCCGGTATCTCCATCAGGTACAGGGAAAACATTAAGATCATTAATAGATTCCTTATGCTGCTCGAAATAATTACATGCTTCCAGGATCATATGACGCAAATCTTTTCCATGGAGCGTAAAAATATTTTCTTCTTTCCCGTTCATTGTTCAGCTCCGTTAATTTATATTTCAGTACCCTTATCTATAATAAGTTCCCATATTGCTAACATCCCCTGCCCTGCTTTCATTGCCTTGCAGATAAGCATGCTACAGCTGTAAAGAGACAAGCCCCACTGTACCCGGACCTACATGCGTGCCGATGACCGGACTTAGCTCATACGTTACAGGCATTACACCTGGCAAACGTTCCTCAATAAGCCCTCTTAGTAACGCAGCCGTTTCCTCCGCCTCTGCCTGCAGGATCGCCACTTGCACATTATCCGGCCTTTCGGGAAGTTCGCTTATAGTTCTTTCCAGTGCTTTTCTCATGGTCCTAACCTTTTCAAATACCTCTATTTTTCCTTCCCTAAACGTCAATATCGGTTTGATCTGCAATATCGTACCTATCAAAGCCTGGGCACCTCCAATCCTGCCTCCCTTTTTTAGGTACTCCAGGGTAGCAGGAACAAATAAAGTCTTAACCTTCATCTTTAGGGTTTCCAACATGGCTGTTATTTCATCTTTTGTCTTACCTTCCATTGCAGCCCTTGCGGCTAGAAGCGTCAACATTGCCAACCCACCAGAGGTAATTAGTGAATCAACAACGGAAATACGGCTCACATCGAGCATTTTCGCTGCGGTCTCCGCGCTCCCAACCGTCCCGCTAATTCCCGAGGAAATATGAATAGAAACAATTTCGTCTCCCTTATTTATGATTTTTTCATAGACCTGAAAGAAATCACCAGGTGAGGGCTGGGAGGTGAAAGGCAACTTTGCCGCCCTTTTCATTTTTTCGAAGAAATCCTTATTTTTAATGTTTCCATCAATGATAATCTCGTCAGGGAAATTTACAGAAAGCGGAACTACTTCGATTCGATACTTTTCCAGCTTCTCCCTGGGCAGAAAAGCAGTTGAGTCTGTAACAATGCGCACTTCGGACATAATAAATAGCCGGACCCCCTTACCTATGTAAATACAATATTAAATTCGGCCTTTAATTTGCTAAACCCTTCATTAGCGATGTTTATTTATAAATGTTCTGGTTATTATTTTACTTAATACCTTATTAATATATAAAAGGTATTAGACAGCCAAAAAACATGCCGGTTAGAAATTTAACTGGCATCCGCATACATGGGTGATGTTAAATAAGGGGGGGCCGTTTATGGCCCCCCCTTATTTTTAATCATAAGTAGCTTTATGATAATCCCTGCCCTAGAAGTCCGGAATAAGAACAATTCGTTTCATCAGTTTTCCTGCATGGGATTCCTTAAATGATTGTTCGATTTGGCTCATTGGCCTAGTTTCCACAAAGGGCTCCAGCTTAATCCTGCCGTCAAGAACCATATCGAGAACATCTTTATAATATTTCGGCAGGCAGCCCCATGTACCTATTATTTCTGCATCAAAGGCCATTAAGCGGGAAAGCATATATTCAACCTTCTGCATTCCATAACCAACCACAAGCATTTTACCAACGAAGGAAAGTAGCTCCAGGCCAATTTCCTGGCCCGCTTTGCTACCGGAACACTCAAAAATAGTCCAGCCATAAGTCGGCAAACCTTTTTCCTTGCAGTAGGTACGGAAATCATTTCTGATCCCTTTAATATCCTTATCTAGCGTGCTAAGGGCCTTTGTTGCACCAAAATCTAATGAACGCTCTAGCTTTTCTTTGTTCCTGGCAATGGCAATAACTTCTTTAGCACCCAGGGCTGCAGCTATCTGCGTCATATGAACGCCAATACCACCGGTGGCCCCGGTAATAACGACCAGATCTCCCTCTTTAATCCCAGCACGCATGGCAGCCTGGTAGGGGGAAGTCATCGCATCAGCAATGACGGCCATATGCTCGAGGGGTATTCCCTTGCGATCTTCAACAATGCATAGGTCCTCTGATGGAACAGGAATATAATTGGAAAAACCACCATAAATACCCATGCTATTGCCGGGCATCTTTTGCTTCAGGCAACGGTTTCCCCGGCCCGAAGCGCAGATATCACAATTATTACAAGGCATAACTGCTGGAATAATAACTTCCTTGCCGATGAGCGATTCTACCCCTGCGACTACCGTCCCGCTGACCTCATGCCCGAGTGTTAGGGGCGGTTTTTGAACGGTGGGAACCCCATCATAAAAATAGCCTACGTCGGTATGGCAGACACCACAGCCTGCCACCTTAACCAGCACATCTCCAGACCCTAACTCGGGCACATCAATGGATGTGCGCTCCAGTTTGCCGGGTTCAACCATTTGCCAGGTATCAATCTTTGTCGGTACATTCATGATTTAGACCTCCTTGTAAAAGTGTAAAACATATTAAATAAGGCTTACTATTATTTCCCCTGCCAGACGGGCTTGCGCTTTTCCATAAATGCCGTTAGGCCCTCCACTGCGTCCGCGGTCTTCATCAGCTCATCAAGATAGATGCTATCGATAGCCTTGATACCCTCCGCAAAGGCTTTGCCCCTGCCAGCCTTGGAAGCTTTTTTGGTCGCGGCAAGAACAACAGGGCTTTGGCGGGTAAACCTCTTCAGAAAAGCATCCACCCCTTCGGCAAAACCATCCACCGGGAGAACTTTATTTACCAGCCCAAGACGTTCGGCTGTGGCAGCATCAAACGCATCACCGCTGAGAACAATTTCCATCGCCCTCGGCCAGGAAAGGAGTTGGGGAAGCACATAACAGGCAATCGGAGGGAAAACACCAACGTTAATTTCGGGTTGCCCCAATTTAGCTTTCTCCGAGGCAACAACCATATCACAGAATAGCACAACCTCGTAACCTCCGCCCAAGGCTGCACCATTTACCACGCCAATAATGGGCTTGTCCACCCCATCCATCGCTGCAAAAAGCCGATCAAAAACATCTATCATTGCACCGACCTTATCCGGTGTGTGATCAGCTACATCAACACCCGCGGAAAAAGCTTTTCCTTCGGCATCGACGACCACGACACCTCCGGGCTGATCATTTGCCCATTCGAATGCTTTAATCATTTCTTCCATCATGGCAATAGTTAGGACATTAAGGGGAGGGCGGTTTAATGTAATCCTGACGATGCCCTCCTCAAGTGCGGTTTTAATGAATTCGTAAGACAAATCTTATCCCCCCTAAGATCTTCCTCTTTTACCAGAGGATTAAAGAAGGCTTACGCCCCCTGTTAAAAACAGCCTCCATATCAATGAAAGGATCGTCCGGCGGATCGGGAAAAACCCCCAGGTCATCCACCGCTACTCACCTTTTCGATGATCTGCCGGAAAGCGACACCTGCCTGTTTCTATATTATAATTTTTGTTATTTTCACCCCCTTTTTACAAAATCCCAATTGTGCTGCCCTTCAAAATATAGGTCCTTTTGAAGGAATAGAAGATTCGGTCTCCACTAGGTTAATTTACGGTAAATTGAATATTTTTGGGAAACCGCCTCTTTATTTTACCATGAATGTTCGATCGCTTCAAGTAGACAGGCCTCAATACAGGCCGCATGGCCTGCTCCAAAGGTAGATTTGCAAGTAAGACAGGTATACTTTATCTTATTGCGTTCTGACGCCTTGATGCCCACCACCTCATCATCATAATCGTCGGTAAACAACTCGATAATTTTTTCCGGGCAGGCTTCGAGACAGGGTTTGTCAGAGCATTGGGTACACTTATCAGTATCAATGCTGATAAAAAAGTCCCCCGATCCATCCTTATATCCATAATGCGCTATCATTGCCAGGCCGGACCTCCTTATCCACCTTCCTTGCCTATTACCCGGTTTTCGCCTTTTTTTCCGCCAGTGCCTTGGCGAAAAGCGCAGCACCCATTGCCCCTGCAATTTGCGTATCATACTTGGGCTCCAACGCACTCACTCCCAGTATTTTTTCTATCCGGGAAACCACGCCAACATTTTTAGCTATCCCACCGGTAATGGCAAAATCTTTTACCATGCCTACCCGCTCCAGCAACGAGACGACACGGTTAGCCGTAGCCAGACAGTAGGCCGCCAGAACTTTTTCCGTACTCCAGCCGGCATGCAGCAGGCCAATCGCTTCGGATTTAGCAAAAACCACACAGGTACTACTGACAGGTTCGGGTTCCATTTCAACACGCAAGGATCTTTGCCCTACCTCACCTATGGGTACCCCTAACAAATCAGTAAAAACCTCGATTCCCCGGCCTGTACCGGCTGCACATTTATCATTCATCAAAAAGGAAACAACTTTGCCCCGTTCGTCACAACGAATAACCTTGCAATCCTGGCCGCCCATATCCAGAATGGTGCGAACGGTAGGACCGTACATTAAATTGCCCCCCCGGGCATGGCAGGCAATTTCCGTAATGTTTCGATCAGCAAAGGTAACGTTGACTCTTCCATAGCCTGTTCCAACCTTAAAGTGAATGTCATCCAGGGTCAGCCCAGTTCCTTCTAAGGCCCAGCTCGCCGCATTTAAGGCACTTTCGGAACTATCATAGCCGGTGCGCATATTCGAGTAGGCAAAAAGCTCCCCATCACACAAAATAACAGCCTGGGAACTGACCGATCCCACATCAACACCAAGTGTAATAACTTCGGCATTTTCCCAATCCAGATCAGGGTTTTTCCATCTGCTTTCTTCCCATCTCCAGAATTCATTTTTTTCAGTCATTTTGCTCTCCCACCCTATTATTTTCAAGGCAACTGCCCGGCGTCCCTTTCGGCTGCCAGTAGGGCTGCCCCCAAGGCGCAAAGAAATTCAGGTTTTTCATCATCGATTAGTAGTTTGGCATCAAGATCTTTTTCCAGTGCGGCAGCAAACCCTTTATTTCTGGCCACACCACCGATCAGGGCCAGCTTTTTTTGCAACCCGACCCGGCGAACCATGGAGGAAACCCGCCCAGCCATTGCCTCGTGTATCGATCTGGCAATTACCTCCCGGGGAACCTTGGCATGGATCAATGAAACAACCTCAGATTCTGCAAAAACAGCACACTGTGCATTGATAGTTACTGCCCTTTCAGCCTCGAGCGAAAGGGGCCCCAGCTCCTCAAGTTGCACCCCTAGGGCACGGCCCATGGTTTCCAAAAAAGAGCCTGTACCGGCCGCGCACTTCTCATTGATGGTAAAGCCCAAAACCCTGCCATCATCATCTGTTTTTAAAACTTTGGCCCCCTCGGCCCCTACATCAGCCACTATGCGGGCCATGGGGAAAATTTTTAGGGTTCCCCTGGCAGCTGCAGTAATATCTGTTACGGTTCCCGCGGCAAAGTCCACCTCATCCTGCCCCGCACCGGTAGAAAAAACATTGCAAACATCATCTTCTGTAACTCCAGCTTTTATGAGGGCCTGCCTAAAGGTCTCTCTGGCAGCCCTCTTCCGATCAAGGCCGCTAGCCAAAATGGCATAGGATAATACTCTGCCACCTTCCTGAAGTAGCGCTTTGGTGAACATGTTGCCAACGTCTACTCCTGCTGTAATCATTTCCTACCTCCTTTTAACTCTACTGAAATTCTCTATTTTTGAAAATCGCTTAAAAGTATAAAAGCAGGGTTAAAAAAGGATGATTAATGGATTAGCCCCCTGAAGGTTAATCCATTCCCACCCAGCGACAGCGCGGCCAGACTATCTACGTTCATCCATAAGCCTCCCATTATTAAATTCGCAATCTAATCTATAATACCTCTTTTTTGTGAATAAAAAAGAAAATCCCCTTTCACTATTATGCGCCGAACTTTCAACGCAGAAAGGGGATTTCCGACAAATGTTATAATAGATCCCAAAGAAATATTTATTTATTTAAGGTCAAGCTAACCATAGGTTACCCTAGGCCATTTCCGCAGAAACTTCTTTTTTCATAAGATATTTTTCCCTAAGTTTGGGCTTATCAATTTTCCCTGTGGCATTGCGAATAACATCTTTGAAAATAACCTTCTCGGGCCATTTGAATTTCGCCAGACCATGCTGGGCGCAAAATTCAACAACTTCCTTTTCCTCCATTGTTTCCCCGGGATGCAGTTGTACGATAGCCATGGCTATCTCCACCAAACGTTCATGTGGATAGCCTATGACAGCCACATCGGCAATTTTTATATTGTGACGTAGGACATCCTCGATCTCGACCGGGAAAATATTTTCCCCACCACGGATGATCAAATCCTTTTTTCTATCCACAATATAGATATAACCTTCCTCATCAGCCTTGACCAGATCCCCGGTATAAAGCCAGCCATCCCTGATAGCAGCCGCTGTCATTTCAGGATTCCTAAAGTATTCTTTCATATTTCTCGGCCCCCGTAGGATAAGCTCCCCCACTACCCCTACAGGAACATCTTTCCCGCTTTCATCTACAATCCTCGCCTCGGTATTAAATGTGGGCTTACCGATGGAGCCTGGCTTCTTTAAAATATCCTCATCGAAAAGGTTGATCAGGCCGCCACCGCCACCTTCAGTAATGCCATAGATGTTTCCTGTTTTAAAAGGAAGAAGCCTTTTCATATCTTTAAAGAGCGAATAGGGGACAGGTTGGGCACCGATGACAATGCTTCCTGTCACATGGGAAAAATCATATTTTAAAATATCTATAATTCCTTTTTTAATTGCGTTTACAGAATCGGACATGGTTGGCACGGTAACCCAACCATTATTAACCTTTTCCGCACAGATAGTATCAAGCAAATATTTAGGATCGTTTAGTTCCTGCAAGATAATGATTTTGCCACCTGCCAGATAGGAAGGAAAAGATAGAAAGAAACTTCCACTATGGTAAAAAGGATGGGGTGCCAGATAGACGGTTTCCTGCCCTTCACAATAAGTAAGTGCGTTTCCAATGCCGACCTGGTAAAGGGTATCATGTGATTGGCAAACAGGCTTGGGGGGCCCTGTCGTGCCGGAAGTAAACATCAATTCTGCAGGAGCGTCCTTGTCTACATCGACAAGAATGTTGGCCGGATTGCCATCCTTGATGATATCGCTGTAAGGGATCATCCCTGCCGGCACATTATCCCCAAGGCAGATATAGGAGGTTACTGTAGAAAGCTCGCTTTGAATTGGCTCCACCTTAGGCAAAAAACCATCGCCCAGAATAAAGGCCTTGGGATCACATGCCTTGGCCGCATGTTTAATATCTGAGCCAGCAAAACGAAAATTAAGGGGAACTGCAGTTGCCCCGACCCTTAAAATAGCATGAAATGTTATAACCCATTCCAGACTGTTCATCTGCAGGTGAAGAATAAAATCACCTTTTTTTATGCCAATCTCGCCACGTAGATAATTAGCAACCTTATTTGTTTCTTCGTTAAATTTTTTCCATGTCAGGGCTCTCCTTACTCCTTGGGAAGGCCTGAGTTCCACAAGGAATTCCTTATCAGGGTATTTCTGGGCATTGATAATGCCATATTTGGCAAAATTCACTTTTTTTAGCCTCCTTGGATAATTTTGTTAACCTTTTCACGGAAAAGTATCACTGCAGGACAACTACCTCACCTTCCTCCCGATAGGAAATTCCTCGAAATAGTCGCTGGTTTTTATGCTGCGCTGCAGGCCCTCCCGGCATGGAAGGCCTTT
>DUNV01000020.1 GCA_012839215.1 Bacillota bacterium | reverse complement strand
TCATGCTATTGTTTTTTATCCTGATCTGGAGGGGTTTTAAGATTGCCTTGACAGCCCCGGATACCTTCAGCAGCCTTTTGGCCGCGGGGCTGACGGCTACAGTTGCCGTCCAGGTGGTTATCAATATTGCGGTTGTGACCGGATCGATTCCCATTACGGGTATTAACCTTCCCTTTATTAGTGCGGGGGGAAGTTCTTTGTTGTTTACCATGTGTTCGATGGGTATTTTAATGAATATTTCCCGTTATGTACGTTAACGCCGGGGTTCTATGCCCTGGGGATGGGGAGGTCAAAGTGAGACTAATTCTTACCGGCGGAGGGACAGGCGGGCATATCTATCCCGCCCTGGCACTGGGCAGATATATAAAAAAAGTAAATCCGGGCGCGGATATTTTATTTGTTGGTGCCCAGGGCGGGCTGGAGGAGCGGATCGTCCCCCAGGCGGGCTTTGCCATGAAAACGCTCCCCGTTAAAGGTATCCCCCGCAGGCTTTCCCCACAATTATTTAAAGCCTTTACTCTACTGGGCGGTTCCCTAATCAATGCCACAAAAATATTGGAGGATTTTGGCCCTGATTTTGTCGTGGGGACAGGGGGATACGCCGCTGCTCCCATCATAATGGCCTCTATTTTTAAGGGGAGGAAATTTATTCTGCACGAGCAAAATGTTATCCCGGGGGTGACTAATCGTTTTCTGGCCCCATGGGCCTATAGGGTCTGCCTATCCTTTCCAAGCTCGGCGCGGTATTTTTTCAGACGTGCCAACCTAGTCACCACGGGAAACCTGCGGGCCTCCGAGGTGGGCAGGTTTGAGAAATCCACGGCCAGGGAGATGTTGGGCATGGAAAAGGATTTACCTCTTGTGTTAGCGGTCGGTGGCAGCCGGGGGGCTCTAAAATTAAACGAAAGCATGGTCGATTTCCTGGCCGGATCGGCAGGGAACAAAAGGCTTCAGGTTTTATATATCACCGGGGATATTTATTATGAGGGGATTCTGGCTGATCTTGAGGCACGGGGCCTGCTGGAAAAATACGGGCATAGGCTGAAAGTTCAGTCTTTCCAGCCCGAGATGCCGCTTTGTATGGCTGCCGCCGACCTGATCATTACCCGGGCCGGTGCAACTACCCTGGCTGAAATAACAGCCCTTGGACTCCCGGCTGTTATTATTCCCTCACCCAACGTTGTGCATAACCACCAGCTGCTCAATGCCCGTGAACTTGCGGAGCAAGGGGCAGCTGAATTGATTGAGGAAAAGGATTTAAATGGTAAAATTTTAGGCAATCACATTGAGGGTCTTTTAAATAGCCCGGAAAAATTGGCCAATTTACAGAAAAACAGCAGGAAAATTGCTTTTCCCCGGGCGGCGGAAAATATTTACCGTTTAATGCACTAGGATGTCTTTTGAAAAAGTTGGACAAGTAGTCTAAAGTAACCTTGTTTATAACGAATTATGCGCCTGAAACAGCAAAATTGTTATGTTTTCATGGGCCCTTATTACAGTAGTATCATTTATTGCCGTGGTATCATATGATAAATTATCAGTATCCTGGCGGTGGGGTGTTTTTGTGGATTGGAAGAAGAAGTTGTCAAATATTTTGCATACTTCTCCTTTACTGGAGGAACCTATGTGCAGGCATACCTCCCTTGGTGTAGGGGGACCCGCCGAATGTTTGGTCTATCCCGAAACGCTGGGTGAATTAGCGGAAGTATTACTGCTTGCCAAACAGTACCAGCTGCCATTTTTTGTGTTAGGTTCGGGAACAAATTTGTTGGTCCGGGACGGTGGGATAAAAGGAATTGTTCTTAGTTTATCTTCACTTTGTTCCAGCTATCAATTTGAGGGTTATTCCATCCTTGCCGGGGCAGCAGTTTCTTTGCCATTTCTGGTAAAAAGATCGACTGAACAGGGTTTGGGCGGCCTGGAGTTTGCTGCTGGGATTCCCGGAAGCATGGGCGGCGCGCTGTATATGAATGCCGGGGCGCACGGCTTTTCCATTGGCGAACTTGTTTTGGAAGTGGAAACGATGGATTATGATGGGAATTTAAAAAGGCGCTCCCGCCGGGAGCTTGAGTTTTCTTACCGTAGTAGCACTTTCCAACAAGAAAAGGCAATTATCCTCAGCGGACTATTTCAACTGGCCCCCGGCGACAGGTTGGCATTAAAGGATCAGGTTCAGAAAAATCTGCGTAAGAGACGTTCCAGGCAACCGCATTACCCCAGTGCCGGGAGCGTTTTTCGTAATCCCCCGGGCCTGGCGGCGGGAAAACTTCTTGATGAAGTCGGGGTCAAGGGCCTGACAGCCGGGGGGGCCATGATTTCACAGGAACATGCCAATTTCATCGTCAATATGCAGGATGCCAGGGCCTCAGATATACTCTTTCTGATAGAGTCGGCGCAGGAAAAAGTACGCACGGTATTCAATATTGATCTCGAACTGGAAATTAGGGTTGTGGGAGAAAACAGTAGGGAATAAGGGGAGAAAGTGTTTATGGAGTGCTTTGTCATAGATGGGAAAAATATACTTCAGGGTAGCGTAACTATTAAAGGGGCAAAAAATTCCGTGTTGCCGATTATGGCTGCTTCCGTGCTCAACAGCAGCGGGGAGAAAATCGAACTTACTAATATTCCGGATATTATTGATATGCATGTTATGAAAAAAATTCTGGAATATCTCGGTTTGGATGTCCATTATGCAAAAAATACCCTGAGCATTAACGCCAAAAATAGGCCTAGTCATACAATTTCTGATGATCTAATGAGTGAAATGCGATCTTCGATTTTTCTGATGGGGCCTTTGCTGGCCCGGCTGGGAAAGGTCAGGGTCACCTATCCGGGTGGGTGTTCCATAGGTCCAAGGCCTATCGATCTGCATTTTAAGGGTCTGGAGGCCTTGGGTGCAAGGATAACCGAGGAAAATGGTTCTATTTTTGCCCATGCCCCCTATCTGAAAGGAGCCGAGATTCATTTGGATTTTCCCAGCGTAGGAGCAACGGAAAACCTGATGATGGCGGCGGTTCTGGCCGGTGGCAAGACAATTTTGCACAATGTTGCCAAGGAGCCGGAAATCGTTGATTTGCAAAACTTCCTAAGCGGCATGGGGGCGGTTGTCAGGGGCGCGGGCACAGATACAATACGCATTACGGGGGTGGAGGCCCTGGGGTGTTGTTCCCACCGTATTATACCCGATCGCATTGCTGCGGGAACCTTTCTGATTGCCGCGGCGGTAACCGGAGGGGAAGTTCTCATTAAGGGGGTTATACCCTCACATCTTGATGCTGTTGTGGCCAAGATGCGGGAGGCCGGGGCAAGTATCGATATTTTTGATGATAAGATGGTCATTCGTAAAAGCAAGTTAAGGGGCGTGGAAAGGGTATGTACACTTCCCTACCCGGGATTCCCCACTGATTTGCAGGCTCCTATGATGGTCATGCTGGCCCTGGCCAGAGGAAATAGCACCATCGTGGAAAGCATTTTTGAAGCCCGTTTTAGGCATGCTTTTGAACTCAGGCAGATGAACGCCCATATTGATATTGATGGGAGAAAGGCCTTTTTGCAGGGGGTAAAGGAGTTTAGGGGTGCTGAAGTTACGGCAACCGATCTGCGCGCCGGTGCAGCCCTGGTCATCGCTGGGCTGGCCGCGGAAGGCAAAACAATTGTCCGGGATATCCGGCATATCGATCGGGGCTATGAACGCCTGGAGCAGGATTTCCAAAGAATGGGGGCACGGATAACGAGGGTTAGGGATTTTTCAAAAGTGGAAGCGGCGGGTTGCTAATGGAAGAAAGGATGCAAGGTATTTCATACGGTAAAGAAGAGGCGCCTCCAGAAAAAAAAGGACGTAAAAATATCAAAAAACATATCAAAAAACAATTCGTTCTTCTTTTTCTTTTTCTTTTTTTCTCATCGTCCATGTTGCTATTTCTTCGTTTGCCATGTTTTACTGTGCAAGAGATTACTATTAACGGTTTGGACAAGGTTTCTGCCGAGGAAATTCTTTATATTACCGGGCTGCAAGGAGGTATGAACATCTGGAGGATAAGCGTGCCCAAAATAAGGGAGCGGGCCAGTACTATTTCGAGAATAGCAGAGGTGCATGTAGAAAAAATTTTGCCGGGGAAAATTGAGATTTCAATCGTCGAAAAATGTTCGCTGGCCATGATACCCTTTCATGGTTCATACCTGGAGCTGGCCTCCGATGGCTATATTATTGATATCTGTGATCAGTACCTTGGGGAACTGCCCTTAATCAGCGGCCTGTCCTGGGGCAAGATGGATGTGGGAACAAATATTACGGATCGGGCCCGGGGGGAAATTGTCGAGGAATTTTTAGAGGCGATGGTTGCCTGTCCGGCATTGCCGTTGGCGGAAATTAATGTGTCTGATACCGAGCAGATTATTGTTTATACCTGGGAGGGGATGGAGGCATGGCTGGGTAACAAAAATGATCTCATGGAAAAGCTGGAAGTTTTGCAACAATTACATCAATTTTTTTTATTGGAGGAAAACTATTTGCAAAAAGGGTATTTTGATCTTCGGGTAGCAGAAACACCTGTTTTTATCCCTTTGTCGGATTAATGGTTCCAAGAAAGGTCGATTTACCGCAGTTTATCAGTAATCTTTGCCGAAATGGTTTTTTGGGGAGACATTATTCGGCACCGGATTCCTAGAAAGTTACAAAATAATTTTTATCTAGAAAAGGAAATTTATTTAAAATGTGGAATATAAAAAAAGGGGAAGTTTGGAGAGTGGCCCGTAACAAGGGGGTATATGTTTGACCAGGCGTGATGTCATAACAGGGATTGATATAGGTACTACCAATGTACGTGTTCTAGTCGGGGAAATTATGACTGATGGTAATGTTAATATTATTGGGGTTGGGACGAGCCCTTCGGAAGGGATAAAGAAAGGCTCTATTATTGATCTAGAGCGCACTGTCGATTCCATAACCAGAGCCACAGATGAAGCAGAGCGGATGGTGGGGGCCAAGATAGAGAGCGTAAACGTGGGAATTGTTGGCACTCATATCGGTTTGATTAACAATCGCGGTGTTGTGGCTGTATCGAGGGATGACAAGGAAATTACCGAGTTGGATGTGGAAAGGGTTTTACAGGCGGCGAGGGTTGTTGCCCTTCCACAGGAAAAGGAAATCATTGATGTCATACCCAAGGAATTTATTGTTGACGGCTACGATGGAATCCGCGATCCTGTGGGGATGTTAGGTGTCAGGCTCGAGGTTGATGCTATGGTACTCACGGGGACGATAACTTCTATGCGGAATCTGATGCGATGTATAAATATGGCTGGTTTCGAGGTAAACGCCCTGGTCCTGAATTCACTTGCCAACGGGGACATCTGCCTTTCGAAGGATGAGAAAGAATTAGGAGTATTTCTAATAGACCTTGGCGGGGGAACAACAGAAATTTCTTATTACCAACAGGGAGGGTTAGAGGATATCGCTGTACTGCCCATCGGCGGAGACCATATAACCAATGATTTGGCTGTTGGTTTACGTACAACGTTCCTTTTGGCAGAAAAAATCAAACTCGAACATGGTTTTGCCATATGGGATGGGGAACTTGTCAAAGAAGATATCGAAATCGAAGGGATTAGCGGTAAGGAAGTCCGCAACATTTCCTCTGATGATCTATTTGCCTTCATTGAACCACGCATTACAGAAATCGTGCAGCTCTGCGCGCAGGAAATTAACCGCATGAGCTCCGGCAAATTACCTCCAGGAGGCGTTGTCCTGACCGGAGGCGTTTCTTTAATGCGGGGAATTACTGAGCTTGCAGAATCTATCTTTGGGTGTACCGTGCGGCTGGCCCAACCTGAATATTTAGGTGTAAAAAGCCCTATCTATTCCACAGCCGTGGGGATGATCCATTATGTTTCCCGCAATAAGGTAACGCGTAAAATAGGTAAAAAACCGGAAAAAAAGGAAGGTTTCTTTTTTAATATCTGGAAACGTATCAAATCTTTCCTAGCAGATATTTGGGAGTAATCTTGTCAGATAACAGGGAGGTTCTTTATGGCTAATTATGAGGCTGATACGGAGCTGTATGCACAAATAAAAGTAATTGGCGTGGGCGGTGGAGGCAGCAATGCAGTAAACCGTATGATCGAGGCCGGTCTCAGGGGAGTGGACTTTATCTCAGTAAATACGGATGCGCAGGCATTGGACCTGGCCCAATCGGGAACAAAGCTGCAAATCGGCGCCAAATTAACCAAGGGTCTGGGATCGGGCGGTAACCCGGAAATTGGTAGGGAGGCTGCCGAAGAAAGTAGGGAGGAGCTCGAGGCTGTTCTTAAAGGTTCCGATATGATCTTTATTACGGCGGGCATGGGCGGAGGAACCGGGACCGGGGCGGCGCCTGTTATCGCGGAAATTGTTAAAAACATGGGTGCGCTGACTGTTGGCGTTGTTACACGCCCCTTTACCTTCGAAGGCCGCAGGCGTATGAATCAGGCGGAAAAGGGCATTGCGGAGTTAAAGGAAAAGGTGGATACGCTCATCGTTATCCCCAATGATAAGCTGCAGCAGGTGGTCGACAAAAAGACACCCCTACTAGAAGCCTTTCGCATTGCCGATGAAGTTCTCCGGCAGGGGGTACAGGGTATTTCGGATCTAATTGCTATCCCCGGGCTGATCAACCTGGACTTTGCCGATGTACAGGCTGTCATGAAGGAGACGGGCACGGCCTTGATGGGGGTAGGCTTTGCCGAGGGCGATAACAGCGCTGTGGAAGCGGCAAAGGCGGCTATTTTCAGCCCACTTTTGGAGACATCGATCGATGGTGCGACAGGAGTGCTGATCAATATAACTTGCGGGAGCGATCTAAGCCTTTTTGAAATTACCGAGGCTGCCGACAAGGTGTCAGAGGTTGCCGATCCGGGGGCCAATATTTTTTTTGGTGCAGTAATCGATGAATCATTTAAAGATCAGGCCCGGGTTACTGTTATTGCCACAGGTTTCGATAAAAAAACAGAGAATGCACATCATGAGGATGGGGAAAAACCAATATTTTCTGATGAAAAGAAGTTTAGCGGAACCGATCTTGATATCCCGGCTTATTTACGGCGCCGGCAACTTGATAAGTAAATAGCCAAGCGATTTAAAGACCCCAAGCCAAGGTATGGAAATGTCTTCCATACCTTTTTTGTATGCGGCGGCAGATTATTACAAATTTTTGAAAGGGTTTTTGTTATAATAGGCAAGGAAAATGGAAACAATTATGGGCCTTGTTTTATCTAAGGGACGGTGATGGATTGTACCTTGATTTGGTGATCACCTTGAATGTTGTTATTAATTTTTTGTTGCTCAAACTTGCCGGGCAGGTAGCCCGGCAAAAAACAACCCTTTTAAGGTTGTTGGCAGGCTCACTTATTGGCGGGATGTTGCTCCTCTTCCTGCCTATTCCAGCTGGAGCACAGTTTTTAATGTCCTGGCCCGGGAAATTTTTGCTGCCTGTGCTGATGGTTGTCCTGGCGTACCGGCCCCGACACCTGAGGGATGCCTTGGCGTTAATCCTGCTTTTTTATTTCTGTTCACTAATTATGGCAGGGTTGGTTATCTTTTTTTTGCTCCGGAATAATTATTCAGTGGAACTGCCGCTTAGAATTTTCGTTATGCCGTCTCCCTCCCTGATCCATTTGTTTTGGGCGGGTCTAGTCTTGTTAATTTCTGTACAGGCAATCTCCCCTTTACTTCGGGAGAAATTTCTTTTTAGCCATCTGGCAGACGAGTTCAAGGTGGAGATAGAACTGTTTGCCAAGAAGAAAAAATTTTCTGCATATCTTGATACGGGGAATATGCTCAAGGAACCCTTTTCGGGTTTGCCTGTGGCCATAGTGTCCTACCGGTCCATAGCGGAGCTTCTTCCCCAAGAAGTATGCAATGTTCTAGGCAGGGGAGCGCAGTTAGGTTGGGTTGATCTGGAAGAAGCGCTGCTTAGCAGTGCTGCAGCCCTAAAATTTCGCCTTATTCCCTATCGTACACTGGATAAGGACGATTATCTGCTTGCCTTCCGTCCTGAAAAAGTTACCGTTTGGCAAAAAGGTAGAAAAGTGGCCCTTGGAAAAGGATTGATGGTTGCTATAACACAGCAACAATTCGGTTGCGGGGAGGAGTTTGATATGCTTTTGCCGTTTGATATAAGCTATTCGATGGGAAAAGGGGGTCAGACAGCATGAAAAATATGTTAAACAGGTGGAATCTCATTTCGGCTTTGTTGTTTTTGAAGAATAAGTTAGGTATCGACTGTTCCAGAATTATTTATTATATTAGCAATAGCAAGGCTTTGCCTCCACCCCTTTCCCCCGAGGAAGAATTTAATCTTTTGGAGCTGCTGAAAGAAGGAGAGGAGAGGGTCAAGGGGGCTCTCATTGAGCGAAATCTCAGGTTGGTTGTTTATATTGCCCGGAAATTCGAGAACACGGGCCTCGTTATCGATGATCTTATTTCTATCGGCACTATTGGCCTTATTAAGGCGGTTAATACATTTAATCCGCATAAGAATATCAAGCTGGCAACGTATGCCTCCAGATGTATCGAAAATGAAATTTTAATGTACTTGCGTAGGAATAATAAGGTCAGGGCGGAGATTTCCTTCGATGAGCCACTCAATGTCGACTGGGACGGCAATGAGCTTTTGCTTTCCGATGTCCTGGGAACGGAAAATGATCTGGTCATTCGCAACCTGGAAGAAGAGGTAGAACGTAAGTTATTATACATGGCTATGAAAAAGTTGTCGGGTCGGGAAAGAAAAATTATGCAACTTCGTTTTGGGCTGCAGGATGGACAAGAAAAAACACAAAAGGAAGTGGCCGGCCTTCTGGGTATTTCGCAATCCTATATTTCTCGCCTGGAAAAAAGAATTATCAGGCGTTTACAAAAGGAAATTAATAAAATGGAATAGCAAAAGGACAATTATTGCAGTAGCAATCCCGGGCAGTATAAAAATCCTTATGGGGGAGATACTTTCTAATGAGTAAATGAGTCCGCCAGGAGGAAGTATCCCTTGAATAAAGTTGAGATATGCGGAGTCAACACTGCTAAATTGCCAGTTTTAAATAATAAGGAAATGCGCAAACTCTTTACCAGGATGCATGGTGGTGATCTTCTATCAAGAGAAAAACTGGTCAATGGTAATTTACGTTTGGTACTCAGCGTTATTCAGCGTTTCAACAATAGGGGGGAGCTCGTTGACGATCTTTTTCAGGTGGGATGTATCGGTTTAATTAAAGCTATCGATAATTTTGATCTGGGGCAAAATGTTAAGTTTTCTACATATGCTGTGCCGATGATCATCGGCGAGATACGACGATACCTGCGGGACAATACTCCTGTGCGGGTGAGCAGATCGCTCCGGGATGTGGCCTATAAGGTTTTGCAGATCAGGGATCAGCTTGCCCATCGGCTATCCCGGGAACCAACACTGGTAGAGATCGCTTCCGAACTGAATGTAAGCCGGGAGGAAATAATACTGGCCATGGATTCAATCCAGGAGCCTGTTTCACTTTTTGAACCTATCTATAACGATGGGGGGGACCCGATTTTCGTCATGGATCAGATCAGTGACGAAAAAACCCTCGACGAAAAATGGCTGGAGATACTATCCATTAAGGATGCCCTTAAAAAACTAAACGAGAGGGAAAAGCTCATTTTAACGTTAAGATTTTATCGTGGGAAGACGCAAATGGAAGTTGCAGATGAAATTGGCATTTCCCAGGCCCAGGTATCCCGTTTGGAAAAGTCAGCTTTGGGGCAGCTTAAAAAACATATCCAGTAGAAATTGTGAGGGGGAAAAAGTAATGCGATCAAAAATTGTCAAGATCATTGGTCTGTTTTTGATACTTTCCACCTTGACGGTGCCCACCATGCGCCAACAGATGATCTTTGCCTATAATATGCATAACCTTTTTCGAAGCACGGCTGTGAGCGAAGACACGCCGGGCGAGGAGCTTTATTTTTTGATCAGCAGGGGAAAAAGCACCCCGGGGCATTTAAGAATCTTTTAAGGATGTCATAACTGGAATATCACACAATTCAAATGCATAGACTTCATAGGCAAAATGTTTTTGTGGTAAACAGTAGATTACGACTTTTAGAGGCAGCAAAGTACAAAGGAGGAATATAAAGAGCTTTTGGGGGAGCAGAAAAATGCGCATCAACGATTTGCGTGACCGGGATGTTGTCAACGTTAATGATGGCAAAAGGCTAGGAATTATTCATGATCTGGATATTGATATTGAGAGCGGCAACATAAAAGCAATTATCATTCCCGGTGGGGGAGGTTTGATGGGGGTTCTGGGAAGAAGGCAGGATCTTGTCATCCCTTGGGTAAAAATAGTTAAGGTTGGGGTTGATACCATTTTAGTTGACCTGCCCCTAGAATAACTCTTGGCCGGAGAATCAATAATCAGCGGTAGTTTGCACGGTGGTATAAGGTGGACATGCGTCCTAAATGCAAGGAGGACAGGTCCCATGGCCGGAGTTAGCACGGTGGTATAAAGTGGACATGCCCACCGGGGTTGGTATATAATAAAAAAAATGCTGTAGCCGTGGATAGATGCATGATTCGGTGTTGGAAGGGTGATTTTTTGGCAAAAGATGATCTCAAGGATAATGTTCCTTTTCTGGAAATCAGGAAAAGGGATGGAAGAATAACGGCATTTGATAAAAAGAAAATAACCGAGGCCATTTTTAAGGCCGCCAGAGCGGTAGGAGGGGAAAATTACTCACTGGCAGAGGAATTAACCGAAGAGGTGATCAGCTATCTTGCTGCCAGAAGGGTTCCGGGGCTAATCCCTACGGTGGAGGAAATACAGGATGTCGTAGAAAAAATACTTATCGAAAGTGGACATGCCCGGACCTCCAAAGCGTATATTTTATATCGGGATAAGAGGACACGCATCCGGGAAACAAAATCCGAGCTGATGGATGTTGTCAAGGATATCCTGGTAGAAGGCAACCGGAATACGGAGGAATGCGGTTACCCGCCGGCTCAAAAAATGCAAAAAATTGCATTGGCTGCCAGCCAAAAGTATTATCTTGACAATCTGCTTCCTCCCGATATTGCGCAAGCATGCCGGCGGGGAAGTTTTCATATCCATCGCCTGGGGTATTACAGCAAGGCATTGGATTCATTGCAGATCGATCTTGTGGGGATGATGCATAAGGATCCCATTTTTCTTGAGAAGTCCTCACCGGTTGGCTTCTATTCGGCATTGATGGCTATTGCCGGGGCCGTACAAAGGGGCCTCCATGATCTATCTGGTATCATGCACCTGCCTTTTTTCGACCGTTTTCTGGGCGAATTGATGAGAGGGTTTAATAGAGCTGGCAATGATGTGGAGGTGGAGGCTGGTCTTAAGGGGTTTTTACGTTATTTTGGCAATCTTTTTTGTCTTTCCAGCGGCAATAATTCCAAGTTAGGTCTGGGCCTGGGCCTTGATCTGACGGATGAAGGCAGGCAATGTACGCGCTTTTTTTTAACCGAACTGCTCAGGTCCAGGGAGCGTTTTGGTCGGATAGAAGTTGTTTTTAGCCTAAAGAAGGGCATTAACCTTTTGCCTGAAGATCCCAATTATGATTTGTTTTTATTGGCCCTTGGATCAGCGCAGCAGGGCGGTTGCCTCGGCTTTTGTTTCTTGGATACCTCCTTTAATAATAAAAAGGATGGAGGTGTCTGCTATTTTGCCAATGGGCAAAGGATTGCCGAAAACAGGCATGGAGAGGCCAAGGGTGAGGGCAGGGGAATGGTGGGTTCCTTAACGATTAATCTTCCCCGCCTGGCACTATCGGCTGGTGATGAGGAGCTTTTTTTTGTCGAACTGGATCGCCTTCTGCTTCTGGGGGTCCGCCAACTTTTACATCGCTATGAAGTGCTGACTGCGCTTAGGGGTCGCGATCTTCCCTTTGTGATGGGGAAAGGACATTATATGGGCAGCGAAAATCTGTCTCCTTATGATAGTATTAGGGAGGCCCTCAGGAACGGAGTGATGTCCCTGGGTTTTATAGGGCTGCCGGAGGCCGTGCGGTTTTTGGGTGCAGGCAAGGGGGATCTCCATCGGGAAGATCACGAGCTGTTTATCAGGATTCTAAGTCATATGTCGAAGAGAATTCTTTCTTTCAGGGATGAGTATGACCTGAATTTTGCACTTTCCTGTGTGACCGGCGGGGGGGAGTTAAAACATTTTACCCTGCAGGACAGGGAGGAGTTTGGTCTGATAAAAGGTGTCAATGACAGGGATCTTTATAGCCCGGGTTTTGTTCTTTTCCAGGAAGACGAAGGGCTGCTAAAAAAAATTGCTTTGGAAAAGGAACTGCACCGTTATTGCCTGGGGGGTTATTCTAGCAAGGTCCTGAACATGCCCGGAAGCAGCCCCCAGGGATTGGCCGAATTTTTACGGCAGCTACAGGACGCGGATATCGGCTATGTGGAGATATGGGGATAGGGAATTAATGAAAAGGGATGAGAAACAAAAACCCGTTAGTTTAAAAGTGCTCAGAGGTGGGGGAAAAGGGCAGGGTAGGGTAGAACGGCCTGGTAAAAGGCCCCCCCTTTTTTTTATTTTACTTTTTCTAGCCTTGTTCTTGCCGGCCCAAATCCTGATCGGCTGGATCTGGGGGATGTTTGGCCAGGGAGCTGCGCAGATTGTTGTGGTAGGCGAGGGTTCCCTGGAGCGGACATTTAGTATATCGGGGTTGGTCACGTTTGAGGAGGAGATTATTTTTTCCCCGCGTTCCGGATTTGCTCATTACCTAGTTGAGGAAGGTTCCAGGGCGCCAGTGGGAGCGGAGCTGGCCAGGGTAAGTGATTTTCCCCCGGTTGGGATCGATCCCTGTGCAGACGAAGGTGGAAAAGAGGAGTCCCAGGCCGATTATTTTGTGAAATTTAAAGATTGGTTTTTTGGCAACGAACCCGAGGAGGAGGAAAATGGGCCCTCCCCAGTCTCCACGAACGGCGGGATCACTGTTGTTAACCCCCTTGCTGGTTTGGTTAGCCTGCATATTGATGGATGGGAGAGGTTTGGTCCGGGTTTGGGTTTCCCTTATTTTACCGAAGAGGAATTTTGCCAAGGGGATCCGCAAATCCCTCCAAGGAGGAACGGGCAGGAGGTGAGGCGTTCCTTGCCACTAGCCAAGATAATAAATAATTATACCTGGTACTTTAGTTCTGTCTTGCCTCTTTCCTCCGCGGATGTTATTGCCGAGCTACCCCAGGTCGTTTTATATTTTTCTTTTTCCCCCGATTGCCCTGTTGTCGGTGAGCGGATCGAGGCAAAAGTACATGGAGAAAACCTGCAGATAACCTGGGCCATTAACCAATATCTGGAGGGCATATATAAAATGCGCTGGTGTCAGGCAGAAATAGTTTATGATGAGGAGGAGGGGGCGTTGATCCCCCAGGGCGCCCTGGTAGAGAAAGATGGCAAAAAAGGTGTCTATATTATTAAAAAGGGTATTATAACCTTCTTCGAGGTGCTGGTGCTAGGCGAAAAAGCGGACTATTATCTTGTTGAAAACCTTGAATCCTATGAAAATGTGGTTCTTAATCCGGACAAGGTAAAGGAAGGCCAACGCTTTTCCTGGTAAGTGAATGAAATGGAGGAATTTATGTGCTTGGGGAAAATTATAAACGGATCACGGATCGCCTGGCTGCGGCTGCTGCCAAAAGAGGCATACCTGTAACGGATATAACATTGATAGCCGTTACAAAAACGGTGCAGCCAGAGACGATCCGGGAAGCGTGGGAACTGGGAATTAATGATTTTGGTGAGAACAGGGTGCAGGATGGACTGCCCAAAATTGATGCTTTGCCAACCGGGCCGCGCTGGCATTTTATTGGCCATTTGCAAAGAAATAAGGTAAAACAGGTACTGCCAAATTTTGTCCTTATCCATTCCCTTGATTCCCTCCGGCTGGCACGGGCCCTGCAGAAGGAGGGCAGGAAACTCAAGAAAACAGTGGAAGCCCTGGTTCAGGTTAATATCGGTTCGGAAGAAAGTAAATTTGGTTTTGAATATGACGAGGTATTGCCTGCCATAGAGGAAATGGCCGGGCTGGATGCTTTAAGGATCCGTGGTTTAATGGCTATTGCCCCTTTCTTTTCCGATCCCGAACGGACTCGTCCCTATTTTCGGAAACTTTATCAACTGTTTACGGGTATTCGGGTAGAAGGTGTAGAGATGCGCTATCTTTCCATGGGCATGACCAATGATTTTGATGTGGCCGTGGAGGAGGGCGCAAACATGGTCAGGATTGGGACAGCCTTGTTCGGCCCCAGGGATTATTGATACCAATTTTTGATACTTCAGAAAATCTTTGCTGCAATGATGTTGACCACAGGGAAGGAAACGGATAAACTTGTGGCAATAGCCAAAGTTTAGCCTAACCTGGGGGGTGTGTTTTATTTTTCTGAGGAATATTGTCAGCACATTTTTTGATATTCTATATTTCCTAATTTTAATACGTATTTTGCTGAGCTTTTTTCCCATTAACCCTTACGGAAATCCTTTCTTTCTTAATGTTGTCCGCTTCTTTTATCAGGTTACCGAACCATTTCTGGCTCCGTTCCGCAGCATTGTTCCCTCCCTTCGTGTCGGGGGCGGGGGCTACCTGGATCTGTCACCTATCCTGGCCCTGATAATTTTGCGCATATTGAGAGGTCTTTTACTTGGCTTACTCTGAGTATCCCAGATATAATTTACCCAATGAAAATAAATGGGCTGTTTATTTCAGATCCACGTTGGAAAAGTCCGCTTCCCGGCGCAGGCAGGAGTGGACAACATTTGCCGATCCCAGGCAGCAGCAGATTGCCAGGGAGCTTTGGCAATCCTTTTCCGGGGAAATAAAGTGTTCCTTTTGGGGTGGTTATGCCGACGCCGAACGGGTGCGTATCGGTGTTGCCCCTGCTGAACTCGTTGCAGAAGAGGATCGCACCGGGGTCAGTTGTGCCCAGGTAACGGGGTCTTTTCCTCCCGGGGTTCTAACGCACAGGGATTTTTTGGGAGCGTTGATGGGCCTGGGGATCAAGCGTGAAACGTTGGGGGATATCGTTTATAGCGGGGAAGGGCATGCCCTTGTTTTTTTGCTGCCTCAACTTGCATCTTTCCTGGAGCAAAATCTGGTTAGGATTGGGCGCTATACTGCCCAGGTGGAAATAATTGATCCTGCTGGGGTAGAAACCCTGCTGCCGGTGCGGCAGGCCAAGGAGATAAGGGGTACGGTGGCTTCGATGAGAGTCGATGCTGTGGCAGGCCTGGGGTTTGGCCTTTCCCGCTCCCGAATTGCACCGTTGATTAAAGGTGAGCAAATCAAGCTGAACTACCAGGTGATTAACCAGCCTTCTAAAAGTGTCAAGGCGGGGGATCACATTTCCCTCACAGGGAAGGGCAGGGTTGAGGTGGTAGATGTTCTTGGAAAAAGTAGAAAAGGGAGGATACATTTACTTTTACACAGAGTTAGATAGGAATAGTTCATAAAAATAATTCCTCATAGTTAGGGAAGATGTGGCAGGAAAAACTAAAGAATTGTCAAAATAAAGATCATCATCAACCGGTAATTCCCGGTTGCCAGGCCTAGGGGGATCGGGTAAGTGAGCTTATCTACAATTGATATTCAGAACAAGGAATTTAGCAGGGGGTTCCGTGGCTACAAACAGGAAGAGGTGGATGAATTCCTGGAGCAGGTTGCCACTGATTACGAAAACGCGATTAAAGAAAGGATTAGCCTGACGAAAGAAATTAAACAGCTCGAAGAAAAATTGGAGCAGTACCAGAGGCTGGAAAACACTCTCCATAATTCAATTATTGTTGCCCAGGAAACCGCGGAGGACGTAAAAAGGAATGCCGGCAAGGAGGCGGATCTAATCCGCAGGGAAGCGGAAAAAGATGCCCAGCGCATCCTGGAAGAGGCCCGCTATAAAGCCAGCCGCATTTTGGCAGAACATGAAGAAGTCTACAAGCAGGCACAGATTTTCAAGCTTCGTTTTCGCTCTTTTGTCGAAGCACAATTAGCTACCCTGGAGCTGGAGGACTGGCTCAGGGTTGAAGGCGAAGAAAATGGAAGTGAGGATGGGGCCTAGATTGTATTTATTTGATTGACGCGGGGAAAGATAATATTTATAATAATTGTAGAAACGATGAACGGGACAGTAAGTTTTAGGCCTCGTCCCTTTAGAGAGCCGGATCAGGTGAAAGCCGGCGGGAAGGCCCATCTCCGAAGATCACCCGGGAGTTCTTGCCTCCAAAGCCCCTAGGAATCCCGGCCGGTAGAGGTAAGCGTCCAAACTGCGTTAAAGTTTCGGAGGGGTTATGATGAATTAATCCTAACAAAAAGGGTGGTATCGCGGGTAAATCTCGTCCCTAGGGTGGACGGGATTTTTAATTTAATGATTTATGTAGTTAAGTCAAGAATACTATACGGAAGGAGCTTGGGAACTGATCATGGATTATAGCAGTACGCTTAATCTTCCCCGGACCAATTTTCCAATGAGGGCGGGCCTTCCCAAAAAGGAACCCACCATCCTGGAATCCTGGGATAGGTTAAATTTATATGAGAAATGTCGGGAAAAAAGAAAAGGAGCCCCTAAGTTTTTGCTTCATGACGGGCCTCCCTATGCCAATGGTGATATCCACATGGGCACAGCATTAAATAAGGTGCTCAAGGATATTATTAATAAATACAAATTTTTAAGGGGATTTGATGTTATCTATGTTCCGGGCTGGGATACCCACGGGCTTCCTATCGAACATCAGGTGATTAAAACAAAAAAGATAAAGAGGGAAGATCTGCCCATTACGGAATTTAGGAGTCTCTGCCGTGATTACGCCCTAGGTTTTTTAGACAGCCAGCGCCAGCAGTTTATCAGGCTGGGGGTATTGGGGGAGTGGGATGATCCTTATGTTACTCTCGATCCAGCCTATGAGGCTGTGCAGATTGGTGTTTTTGGCAAAATGGCAGAAAAAGGGTTCATTTACAAGGGCCTGAAGCCGGTTTACTGGTGCCCCCACTGTGAAACTGCCCTGGCAGAGGCGGAGATCGAATATCAGGAGAGGAAATCCCCCTCTATTTACGTGAAATTTCCGGTTGTTGATGCCGAGGGGCGCTGGGATAAGGGTGGGGAATCCGTTTCAGTGCTGATCTGGACAACGACCCCGTGGACAATACCGGCAAATGTGGCTATCGCTGTGCACCCGGATTATATTTACTGTTTGGCCCAAACAAACAAAGGGCGCCTGCTCCTGGCCAGGGATATGCTGAAAAAGGTTGCTTCCGATCTCGATTTGCAGGTAGAAAATATCGATCAGGAGATTACCGGGAAAGAGCTGGAAGGGCTGCGTACCAGGCACCCGCTTTTCGAAAGGGAATCGAAGGTTATTCTGGCGGATTATGTCACATTGGAACAGGGCAGTGGCTGTGTGCATATCGCTCCCGGCCACGGCCTGGAAGACTATGAATCGGGGTTGGAATACGATCTGCCCATCTTTGCGCCAATGGATAGCAAGGGTGTCTTTACCCCCGAGGCCGGAGAGTTTTCCGGGCTGCGTTATGATGAGGGAAATAAGGCTGTCGTCCAGGCCCTCGATAGGGAAAAGGTTCTTCTGGACCTTTCTTATATCACCCACCAGTATCCTCATTGCTGGCGCTGCAAGAAAGAGGTAATCTTCCGGGCGACTGAGCAGTGGTTTGCTTCCATTGAAAAATTTCGTGATGAAGCATTGGAAGCAGTCGATGATGTTTCATGGGTTCCCGCCTGGGGCCAGGGGCGGATGAAAAACATGATTGCCGATCGCCGTGACTGGTGTATTTCTCGCCAGCGGGTCTGGGGGGTTCCACTGCCCATTTTTTATTGCCAGGATTGTGGGGAGGCTATTCTGACACCGGAGAGCATTGCTGCTGTGCAAAAGCTTTTTGCCAAGGAAGGGTCTGATGCCTGGTACTCCTATTCTGCAGAGGAGATTCTTCCACAGGGAACTGTTTGCAGTTCCTGCGGGGGGAAACAATTTCGCAAGGAACAGGACATCATGGACGTCTGGTTTGATTCCGGTTCCAGCCACGAGGCAGTGTTGACGACAAGAAAGGATCTTTATTGGCCTTCCGATCTTTATCTGGAAGGCAGCGATCAGTTTCGCGGTTGGTTCCAGTCCTCCCTGCTGACAGCTGTGGCTATTAAAGGCAAGCCACCTTACCGGACCGTTTTAAGTCATGGCTGGGTAGTTGATGGTGAAGGGAAAAAAATGTCCAAATCGTTGGGCAATGTTCTTGCTCCCGAAGATATTATCAAAAATTACGGGGCGGACCTCTTGCGCCTTTGGGTGTCTAGTGCCGATTTTACGAGTGATGTTCACCTTTCCAAGGAAATTTTAAAGCAGCTTACGGAAATTTACCGCAAAATACGCAATACGAGCCGTTTTCTTATTGGAAACTGCCAGGATTTCGATCCTACCAAAGATGAGGTTGGATATGAACAGCTGGAGGAGTTGGATCGCTGGGCTCTGCACCGCCTTTATAAGTTAGTGGAAAAAACCTCAAAGGCTTATGATAATTTTGAATTTCATCAGGTTTTCCATGATGTGCATAATTTTGCCGTTGTAGATATGAGCAATTTTTATCTGGATATCGTCAAGGATCGCCTCTATGTCTTGGAGAAGGATTCCCTGTCACGTCGCTCTGTGCAAACAGTCCTTTGGAATGTGTGGCAAACGATTACCTTGCTCGTTGCACCCATCCTTTCTTTTACGGCAGAAGAAATCTGGTCCTATCTCCCCGCGGTGGAGGAAAAAAGCGTTTTGTTGGCATCCTGGCCTGAGCTCCCGCCCCACTTTGAAAACGGGGAACTGGCAGAATCATGGGAGGTACTACTCAAGTTAAAAGAAGAGGTCAACAGGGTTTTGGAAAAGGCCCGCAGGGAAAAATTTATCGGTAATTCCCTGCAGGCCGAAATAGAGCTCTACCCGGGAAAGGAGCTCTATCAACAACTGCAAAAATATGAGTCCATCCTGGAAACGATCCTAATTGTTTCTTCCTGCCACCTGCGTCAGCCTGATTTTCCTGCGGAAAAAGGCAGTGAGAGAGCGCAGGAGCTGGGGCAGCTGAGCATCAAGGTGAAAAAGGCACCGGGTGAAAAATGCCAACGCTGCTGGATGGTTTCCACGACGGTGAGCGAGGATAAGGACTTTCCCGGCGTTTGCGATCGCTGCGGGGATATTTTGAAAAGGCAGGGGATTAAACCGTCTGCCTAGGGAATGCTATGGATGAAAAGTAGGTGCCACCGCAAGGAATTTTTGCCGGCGGCTAGCACCGGAAAATAAACCTTGGGCGGAACTAAAAAGTCACTGTGATCTAAAACAAAAACGAGGATGAAAGACAATATTACTGAAAATGATTCCGGAAAAGGGTTAGAAGATATCGGGGATAAGCTGGCTAGGCTGGCGCAGCATTTGGAGAAATTTAATATTGCCGAGTATATGAACATGCTCAACAATCCCCGGCGCTATCTGTTCGTTAACTTTTTAGGAGGTATTTTCAGGGGCCTGGGCATGGCCCTGGGGTTGACAATATTTGGTGCTTTCATCCTCTATGTTTTGCAGCGGCTGGTGGTTCTAAATTTGCCGCTAATTGGGGATTTTCTTGCGGAGCTGGTGCGCATTATCCTTACCTATTTGTGAGCGCTTTTGCGGGATCATTTGCGGGATATAGATTCCCCTGCATAAACTCTATTTGCGGGGTGTTTGCCGGAAACAGCAACCACCCGGGCCCGCAATTTTTACACGGGACTAATTGAACGTCCTGTTCGCCCCTAAAAGGGTATCCATGCATTTTTGCAGCAAAATTACTGCGCTCTGATGGGTTGTTTCCACAGCACGCACCTAAAGCAAGTTTCATCTTATGCAATGGAGCATAGTTTTTGTAGTAGTTATTGCAGTGGGATTGCCGGGGCCTTTGCAAAACTTTACAGGGGGGCAGTGGATGAATGCCTGATTATCCTGATTATGATCTAAATTATTTCCGCGATTTGTTGCAGAAGGAAAAAAGGGATCTTCAGCAAAAAAACCATGGGGGCATTGGGGAGCAGGTTTCCTTTAAGGAAAGCATCCAAGAGCTTTCCCTGATCGATAATCACCCGGCCGATGTTGGTTCGGAGCTCTTTGAGCGTTCCAAGGATCTTTCTCTCGATGAAAAACGCCTTAACACCCTCCAGGAAATTGATAGGGCACTGCAAAGAATTGAACAGGGTGAGTTTGGAACCTGTATCGTTTGTGGCCGCCAGATTGATAGGGAACGCCTGGAGGCAATTCCCTACACTCCTTATTGTCTTACCTGCAGGCAAGGCCGGGAAAAGGAGGGGCTAAAAAGGGAAGGTAGCGATAGCGATCGTCCGGTTGAGGAACAAAACCTTTACCCTCCTTTTAAGCGAACTTTTTTGCAGGAAAATACCTGGTTTGATGGGAAGGATGCCTGGGATCAGGTTGCCGAATATGGATCATCGAGTACCCTACAGGATAATTTACCGGATTATGATGAGGATTTAAGGCGGGGTGAGGGGGACAAGGATAATGCCGAGGTCAGGGGGAGGCGAAAAAAGCCTCTTATCTAGAATAAAATTTTTTACGTTGACATTGATTATTTTGGCCGGTGATCAGCTCAGCAAAAATTGGGTTGTCTTGCGTTTGCAACCAGGGGAATCATGGCCTCTCATCGATAACGTTCTCCATTTGACCCATGTGAGAAACCCGGGTGCCGCCTTCGGTATTTTGGCATTCCGGACTTCTTTTTTTATCATTGTTTCATTATTGATGATATTTTTAATTCTCTCTGGGGAAAGGCTTTTTCCCCGGGGAAATAGCCTCCTACACCTGGGCATGTCCTTGCTTTTGGGGGGCGCGATCGGAAATCTGATCGATCGGATTAGGTTTGGCTATGTTATTGACTTTCTTGATATAAGGGTATGGCCTGTTTTTAATGTGGCGGATATTGCCCTGGTTTTGGGGGTAATCGCCCTGGGTTTTGGTTTGCATAAAATACATTTTTTTTCATGTAGCGATTAATTAATTATATGATTGCTGCGGTATTATTATATGGACTATCTAACGATGGAAAAAAAAATCTTTCTAGTAGAGAATAACGAAGAGGGATCCCGTCTCGATCAATTTCTGGCGGTTCGGGGCCGCCCATTTTCACGTTCCTATTGGCAAAAAAATTGCCGACGTGGCAATGTTTTTATCGATGGGCGGGTGGAGAAAAAAACTGCTACGAGACTCAAGGCGGATCAAAAGGTAGAGGTGTTTATCCCACCTCCGCAGATAATGGAAGCGGAACCGGAGGAAATTCCCCTTAATATTGTTTATGAGGATGGAGATCTGCTGGTTATCAATAAACCAAAGGGTATGGTCGTGCATCCGGCCGTGGGGCATCCCAAAGGAACCCTCGTTAATGCACTGCTGGCCCATTGTAGTGACCTATCCTCAATTGGGGATAAAATCAGGCCGGGGATTATTCACCGCCTGGACAAGGATACCAGCGGTCTGTTGATGGTAGCAAAAAATGAAGGGGCTTTTCGGCAGCTCAGCGATCAACTAAAAAGGCGGGAAGTAACGAGGGAATACAGGGCAATTGTGCATAGCCAGCCCCCCTCTGCCAAGGGGACGATCGATGCCCCTCTAGGAAGAGATCCCCGGGACAGAAAAAGATTTGCAGTGCGAAAGGATGGAAAAGGCAGGGAGGCGGTAACCCATTACGAATTGCTACTCAGGGTGGCATCTTTCTCGCTTCTTTCCCTTCGGCTGGAAACGGGGCGGACGCATCAAATCCGCGTCCACTTGGCCTTTCTTGGTTGCCCAGTGGCGGGAGATCCCCTTTATGGCCCCAAAAAATCACCTTATGGGGAGCTAGGCCAGTATCTGCATGCCAGAACCCTGGGCTTTGTTCACCCTACCAGTGGGGAATATATGGAATTTGTAGCAGAGCCGGGGAAGGAATTTTTCTTATTTTTGAACGGGGGGGAACATTAATGGGGCGTTATGTCAGCGAAATTATCGATGCTGATGGAATCAGGCGGGCATTAACCCGTATTGCTTATGAAATTGTCGAAAGGAATAAGGGAACCGGGGACGTTGTCTTGGTAGGTATTAAACGGCGGGGGGTTCCCCTGGCGCACCGATTGGCCGGGTTTATTGAGAAAAATGAGGGGCTCCGCCCCCCGGTCGGACTTCTGGATATTACACCCTACCGGGACGATAGAACGGAAAAAGATATCAACCCGGCAGAATACAGGGGAGGGGTTCTCGATCAGGAGGTTGCCGAAAAGGTGGTAGTGTTGGTCGATGATGTCCTTTTTACCGGGCGCTCGGTCCGGGCGGCGATGGAGGCATTGATAAAACGGGGCAGGCCACGTATGATTCAGCTTGCCGTCCTGATCGATCGGGGCCATAGGGAGTTGCCCATCAGGCCTGACTTTGTGGGGAAAAACGTACCTAGCAGCCGGACAGAAAAAATTGCTGTTTGTTTGTTGGAGATCGATTCCCGGGATGAAGTGCTAATTATTAAGGAGTAAAGCCATTGCTAGCAACGTCCCGACTGCCTAGAAACCGGGCCCTGTTTTGAAAGGTGAAACATAAGTCACTTCTGGGCCAGTAACATGGCAGCGCGGCAGCATATAGCTACTAGGGTTACCATAAGCAGCAACGCCAGGCCGTGAAGCCCATACACGTAGCACGGCAGCACATAGCCACTAGGGTTACCCTTTTTTTCCCACGCCCCGGGAAGCCTGTCTAAATAAGCCTGCTGATGAGTTGTTCCTGCGGGGTGACAAAGATGGTTTTGTAATTTGTATAGGTGACCATGCCCGGCCGCTTGGCCGGGTGCCTTTTTATGTATTTTACAAGGGTATAATCTACGGGAACGTTGGATGAATCTGCTCCCTTGCTGTGGTAAGCGGCGAGTAGGGCGGCTTCTTTAATTGATTCAGCGGAAGGGTTCCCCGATTTAATTATGACATGGGCACCTGGAAGATCCTTGACATGCAACCAGGTATCGGTTTTGGTGGCAAATTTGTGTGCCAGGTATTCATTTTGGCGGTTGTTGCGCCCCACATAAATTTCTTCCCCCTGTGAGGAAAAGTACCTCAGTGGTTGGAAATGATCGGTTTTTTTCCTGGAAGAAGGCTTTTTACTCGCGGGAAAAAGCCCTACCTCCTCCAACTCTTCTTTAATCTCCTTTAGGGCGGGAAGGTCGGCTTTTTCCAAAGAAAAAAGCACACTTTCAAGATAGGCAATTTCCTGCCTGGTTTGATCGAGTCTCTCCGTTATTATTTTTTTCCCCTGGCGGGCCTTACGGTATTTTTTAAAATAGCGCTGGGCATTGGCCGCAGGTGAAAGATGGGGGGCAAGGGTTACCCTTACCTTTTCCCCATCAGCGCTGTATAAATTATCGAGGTGTATTTCCCTGGTTTTATTAGGGATTTTTTTTAGATGTAGAATAATTAAATCACCGAGGAGTTTAAAATGCTCGGCTTTTTGGGTTCCCTCCAACTCTTCCATCTGGGCCTTTTCTTTTCGCCGGCTTTTTTTTAGAGCCTGCTCCAGGTGTTGCCGGAGATGGGACGAAAGAGTCCTTCTACCCTCGTGTTTATCCCTGAATTGATAAAATTCATCTAGAAGGCTACTGATTGAAGGGGTGAGTCGTAGTGTGTTCCCGGGAAACTGCCTGGGTTTAAAGGCGCTAAAATCAGCAGGGGTTTTCTCTTCGCGGTAAATTAATGTTGGTTCCCAGCGTTTTTCCGTATAGATTTGTAAAAGCTCCTGCAAGGCCTGCCAAAGGGGGGCGATGGTCTCCCGTGTTACGTATGAAACCCCTGCCCGGGTGGCGATTTCAGCAGCGAGGTAGGGGCTGATCCCCCTTATGTTCTTTAGGATGGCCTTCCTGGCAGACTGTCCTTCCAGGAAGGCCATTTCCTCTACAAAGGTTTCATAGCCCAGGGCAAAGGGGTGAAGCTTTTCCTGTGGTGGAGGCGGGCAATAGCTGTAATGGGGCAGGATTGTTCTCCTGCGGTTGATCAGGGGTGAAACCGGTTTAATGGCCCCAAGAATGATTTTTTTACCCTTGTTAGCATCCTTATTTTTACCTTCATCTTCATGGTGGGCAGTATCCAACAGAATAATATTGCTGTGTCTGCCCATCATTTCTACAACCAGGGTTTTTATAACTTCTTTCCCCTCACGGTTTGGCGCGGAAAAGTTTAGATAGAGGATCCTTTCTAGGGGCGGCTGTTCAAGAGATATTAGGGCCCCATTCATTAGGTGCTTGCGCAGGAGCATACAAAAAACCGGGGGGGAAAGGGGGTTGACATAATGGCGCCCGGTAAAATGAATGCGGAAATTCTGGGGGTGAACAGATAAATAAAGTGATAAAGGGCCACCTTCACCCCGGAAGGTAATGATAAGTTCTTGTTTAATCTGGAAGATTTTCTGGACCCGACGGCCGCTTTCCACGATTTTTTCATTTATTTCATCAGCAACAGCATGTAGGACAAAAGCATCAAAGGGCATTTCCCAGGCACCCCCTAAGGGTTATTGTCAACAGTATAAACGCTGCTGTTATGAAAAGCAACGTATGGCAAACAAATTTAGACGCGCCGGGACGGGTTCTTTTTTTTTATGGACAGGAATATTGATAACATAGATTTTGACTTCTAACTCCTGCAAAAGGGGGAGTTTTGTTGAAACAATCCAAGTTATGGGCCGTCACCCCGCTGAAGGAAACCTACTCTTTTTTCCGGACTGATCCGGTCAAGGGTTTATCTGAAGCCGAGGCCAGGCGACGTTTAAGGCAGGATGGCCCCAACAGCATCGAGGAAAAAAAACAAAGGAATGTCCTGGAGATATTCCTGAACCAGTTCAGGGATTTTATGGTGCTAATCCTGCTTGCTGCCACGCTGGTATCGGGGATATTAAGGGAATACAGCGATGCAATAATAATAATTATTATTGTATTTTTAAATGCCTTTTTAGGTTTTTTGCAGGAGTATCGGGCGGAAAAATCATTTTTAGCGCTGAAAAAGCTTTCACCATCGCTAGGCATGGTTTATAGGAATGGGTCTGGCCGGGAGGTTGCCGCGGAGGAGGTTGTCTCTGGGGATCTGGTTTTTATTCGGGCAGGGGATCGGGTTTGTGCCGATCTAAGAATAATAGAAGCGGAGGGGCTGATGATCGATGAGTCCCCCCTCACCGGAGAATCTGTCGCCGTGGAGAAGGAAGCCGGTACACTGAAAAACATTCCTTCTTCCTTGGGCGATGTGACGAATATGGCCTTCAGCGGGACTCTCGTTACCGGAGGCAGCGGT
>DUNV01000019.1 GCA_012839215.1 Bacillota bacterium | reverse complement strand
GGTTGGCCAGTTCACTCGTGCCCCCGCCTGCCAGTACTACACAATCGATCATTTACATCCCCCGCCTTTTAGCCCCAGGAGGGCCCTTTCGTTTCCGTTAGGATAACATCAAAACCGCTCTTGGCCAAGTCCCGGCCGGCCTCCCTAAACCTCCCTACCCCAGGCGATAAGGCAAAAACCGTCGGCCCGCTCCCTGATAACAAAGCGGTAAACCCCAGGTCCCGTAATTTGTTTTTTAATAGCAAAACATTTTGGGCCAAAGGGAAAACAGCCTGTTCCAAATCGTTCGTAAGCAAATCCGGGAGGGCAGAAAAGAGGTTGATCGGCTTGCCCCTTTCCAGTAGGCGGATAAAATCCCCGGTTTTGTTCTTCCTTACCAGTTTATGCAGATCCAGGGCACCATAAACCTCGCCTGCCGAAAGAAAGAAATTCGCTGGGGAAACCAATAAAACCTTCACCCGCGGAAATGGTGGAAGCGGGTTTATTTTTTCACCACGCCCCGTAGCCAGGGCTGTCCCACCGCGTAAAAAAAATGAAACATCGGAACCTAGTGTAGCAGCCATCTCCATGAGTTGCTTTTCTTCCAGAGGCACTCCCCAAACAGTGCGAAGGCCCTTTAAAACAGCAGCCGCATTGCTGCTCCCGCCGCCCAATCCAGCAGCCAGCGGGATCCTTTTTTTTAGAGTGATCCTTACCCCTTTCCCGGGGGCGTATTTTTCCTGGAAACAGGCTGCAGCCCGGTAGGCCAGATTTCCCCCATCAACAGGAAGAAGGGGATGATCGCATTCCAGTTCGATCTTTCCCCCCGGTAAATCATCAAGGTACAACTCATCGGCAAGCCGCAACTCCTGCATGATCGTTTCCAGTTCATGAAAACCATCAGGCCGCCGGCCAAGGACCTCCAGCGTCAGATTAATCTTAGCAGGGGAAAGTATCCAAATACCCATCCTAGTTGCAGCGCACCAGTCGCGTGCTAGGAGTTATTCCGGGTATGCGGCCCCTTTTAGCCAACGATTGTCCCTCTATTTCTTTCAAATCCATGGTCATATCGAGGGGATGGGCAGCAGAGATATAACTGCCAACACCGAAGGAATCAGCACCGGCCTCTGATAAAAGAGCTATTCGTTCCGGGTTGATCCCCCCGGAAACGAGAATTTTTACATGAGAAAAACCTTTTTGGTCCAGGCGGGCCCTAACCTCCGTAACCAGTCCCGGGGTAACACCGCCCCTTTCCCCCGGCGTATCCAGCCTGACACCATCCAGCCTGGCCCCCAAAGCCTCTGCCACCCGCAAGGTTTCCTCGGCCTCGTCCTTAAATGTATCTACTAGGATGATACGGGGGGAACCCTCAGGCATAACCTGATCATAAAGCACAGCAGTCTTTACCGTATCCCCCATGATTAAGACTGCCGCATGGGGGACAGTCCCAATCGGTTCCTTACCAAGAAGTTTTGCTCCAAGAATACAACTGCAATCATCAGCGCCCCCGATAATTGAAGCCCTTTCCATTACAGGGGCAACAGCCGGGTGGAGATGGCGTGCGCCAAAACAAAAGATGGGTTTTCCCCCGGCAGCCTTCTTACATTCCCAAGCGGCCGTGGCCCACCCGCTGGAACTGGCCAGTATACCCAGAAGTGCCGTCTCATACATGGCAAATTCATCATAGGGGCCATCCAGCCTCATGACCACATCCTTTGATTCCACCTCTTCCCCCTCAGGCACAGCCCAAAGGGAGATATTTTTCCCCCGCAGCAGTCGAGCGGCCTCTTCCGTTCCACAAAGGATTCCGGATCTGGTGGTAAAAATTTCCGCCACCACCGAAGTTCTCTCCCTACCGGCATGCGTTAAAAGTTCCCGGGTGCGGACAAAATAAAGGTCGGAAGTTGCCCCCCCAATGATCTCTTCATGGGTAGCGCTATTAAATACTCGTCCCTTTTCTACTTGAAAATTTTTCACATCTTTGACAGTCTTCAGCTCTTCCATATATACATTCCCTCCGAACCCTATACCGTAAGATCACCGGCCCGAAAAACTTAAAACCTGGGCGAATCTGGGCCGGAGCAAGGCTTCTTTTGAAGTATTCTGCATCATATTGTAAAATCCTTTTTGTCTGCCGATTTAACCTCTGCGCATAAATAAAGGGTATACCCGGGGGTATACCCAGCCTCCGCTAACGTCTTGGAGAAGAGACTGTTCGTTCTGCCCTCTCAATCGCTTTTCTGACCAGGTTACCACAGTTCCGTGAAGTAACCTCCCCGAAACCTTCCTTGCGAACCGTTTCGTCCACACCCAGTTCTTCTGCCAACTCCAGTTTCAGAGCCTCAGACATGACACCGGAGCGTCTCCGACGAGGCATTAGACCCTCAACTCCCTTAACAATTTTCGCGGGGGCCTTTATATCTTGTGCTGTAAAGCAGAATAATATAAGCTGCCCCTATCAGGCACTCTTCTGATAGATACTATTGTGGCGTTTTGTCAAGCCAAGTTTTGCCGGATCGCTGATATACTCCGCCGAACCAATCACCAAATATCCGCCGGGCTTCAAAACGCTGGAAAAACGTTCCAGTAAAAATTCCTGGGTTTCCGGTTTGAAATATATAAAGACATTGCGGCAAAAAATCATGTGGCAGTTCCGATAAGGCGGATCGGTCAGAAGGTTATGACGCCAAAAAGTTACGACTTCCTTTATTTTAGGGATAACTTCATAGTTTTCCCCTTTAGCCAAAAAGTACCTTTTGATGATATCCTCCCGGGTTTTCCCCAGCATCTTGCGCGAATAAAGACCCTGCCTGGCTATCTCCAGGGCTTTATCATCCAGATCGCTGGCAACAACCTCCGTCCTCTCCAGAGATTGCAAAAGATCCATGGCTATGGCAATGGTATAAGGTTCCGCCCCGACAGAACAACCTGCGCTCCAGAACCTGAGCATCCCTTTTTCCCTTTTTAAAAGCTCGACAAATATTTCCTCCTGCAAGCGATCATAAACTTTTTCATCACGGAAAAATTCCGATGTATTGATAGTCAAATAATTCATAAAATCTTCCAGGGCAGAAGGCGTACTACTCAGGTATTCAAAAAAAAGCCTGAAATTAGGCTTTTCCTTTCTTTGCATAAATTGCCGGATACGCCGTTCCATTTGCTTATCCTTGTAGCGTTCCAACTCCAGCCCGGTCCTTTTAAAAAAAGCAGCCTTAAAAGAAGAATAGTCCCAGTTTATTGGAGGCAAAGTCATCTCCCTTTCCCATATACTCGGTAAAGCAGGCGCACCACCCCATCGGCAATCCTGTCCAAAGGGATAATCGCGTCAGCGGCGCCATTATTGATAGCAGCCTGGGGCATACTGGAAATAACCGCCGTAGAGGGATCTTGAACAATTGTTCTTCCGCCATTTTTTTTAATGTGCTCCATTCCTTCGGCCCCATCTTTTCCCATGCCGGTAAGAATAACCCCGATAACATTTGAACCATAATACTGCGCGAGCGATTTCATCATTACATCAGCGGACGGCCGCACGTGTTGTACAGGCGGCGCGCTGCTCAGCATTGTCTGCCCTGCCTTAACGAGCAGGTGATATCCCCCCGGGGCTACATAAGCCCATCCCGGCAAAATATTTTCTGCGCCGGTGGCCTCCTTCACTCTAATCCGTGAAACCCTGTCAAGCCTCCTGGCCAATGATTCGGTAAAACCAGCGGGCATATGTTGCGTAATCATGACAGCTGCCGGCAGATCGTCGGGAAAACCCCGCAAAATGCTTTCCAGGGCACGGGGCCCCCCGGTGGATGCGCCGATGGCCACGATAGGATGCCCGGAGTGCCTTGTTCCTTCTTCCCGCAAATAGGAATCAACCCGGCCTATCCCCGCAGTGGCAACCTTTTCCATTATCGGATCCCTGCCAATTGGCCCCCTTTTTAACATCGATCCATCAAAAAGGCGTGCCCTGGCAGCGGCCTTAATCTTCTGTGGAAGCATGGCTTCCAGTTCGCTAAGGCCTTCCCCTTTCAAGAGGGAGGGCTTGGCCACAAAATCCACAGCGCCCGTAGATAGGGCCTCCAAAGTTGTTTCCTCCCCCTCGCGCGTATGGCTGCTCACCATTATTATGGGCAAAGGTCCTGTTTTCATTATTCGCTTCAGTGTTTCCAACCCGTTTAATACCGGCATCTCCACGTCGAGGGTCATAACATCCGGCTTAAGGGCTTCTTTCTTGGCAATGGCATCTTCCCCATTCCGGGCGACGCCCACAAATTCCAGTTCGCTATCGCTGCGGATAATATCACCGATAATTTTACGCATAAAGGCCGAATCGTCAACCACGAGTACCTTTATTTTTTTACCTTTCATAATAAGCTCCCATTTACAACTGCAACATTTTCCCTTTCCTTTTATCCTTGTAAAAAGTGCTAAAGTTCTTTTTCGCCCTTGCCCACAGTGGAAATAAGCACCTTCCCACTATCAACGAAAAGTCTCATTGTTCTTCCATAGTTTCCCCCAACATCCTGTCCGCGGATGGCTATGCCCATCTCTTTCAGTGTCCTGATTACCGCCTCAACATTTTTTTCCCCGACACTAATATTATTGTTAGGGAAAAGTTTGCTCCCACCGGCAATCTTTGCCAGAAAATGTTGTCTCCTTGCACCAATTCTTTCCATCTCCCTGGCCATAAAAGGAATGGCTGTATCGGCAAACTTGGCCTTGTTTATGGATGTGCCCCTGCCCCTAAACTGGGCACTGTCCGACAAGAGGATATGTGCCAAGCCGCCAATCCTATTGACGGGATCATATAAGGCTATCCCCACGCACGAACCAAGCCCTATCGTCACAATAATCCCCGGTTCCCTTTTGACAGCCAGATCAGCAATTTTAACTTTTATGATGTCGTTATCCATAGAATTAACCTGATCCCAAAAGAAGTGTAAATGTTTTTCCCAGAGTATCACTATCGGGCAGAATGAAAATATTTCCATCAATGCGCCTTTCCTGGGTGCTAAGGGTCGTCCGCAGAAGAACCACCTCATCCTGGATAAGGTAATTTTCCGCCATCGCTGTAGATATAATCGCCCCGGACATATCCACAGCCAGCTGTGGCGGTGATGGTAGAAGCCTTAAATCCGCCATCATGGAAAGGGCATTTAGATATGATGCCGTCAAAATATTCCCCACCTCGACGAGCACGGATGTGCCCATTTCATCCATTTCCCCATTGGCGCCCGGCAGGAGGCTTTTGATCAGGTTTGCAGCACTATCCAGGGATAGAACAAACAGGATGGTCAGATCCATATCACCTGTCGACTTAATATAGACCCCGGCCACAGCCACCTCCCCTCCTCCTAACAGGTCCGGAACATCCTGAAGAGGTATTAGGGTCGCGACCGGGACATCCATGTTGATCCTTTCTTCACCAAGCATCTGCGAAAGGGAAGTAACAGCATTTCCAACGCCAATGTTGGCTAGCTCTTTGAGAACATCTAGCATATTATCATCTATTTTTGCTTTCATACAACACCTATTACCTCTTTTCCATTACTTATGTTAGCTGATCACTTTTCCCAGGGCCTCCACAATACGATCCGGTTGGAAGGGTTTGACGATAAAATCCTTGGCCCCGGAATTTAGGGCCTCGATAACCAGTGCCTTCTGGCCCATGGCGCTGACCACAACGATTTTGGCATCAGGATCCTTTTCAATTATTTTTTTGATAGCCGTCAGGCCATCCATGTTGGGCATAGTAATATCCATGGTGACAAGATCCGGCTTGGTCTCCATGTACTTTTCAATAGCCTGTAATCCATCCTCGGCTTCACCGGCCACTTCATATCCGTTTTTCACTAAAACATTGCGCAGCGTCATTCTCATAAAAGCAGTATCATCAGTGATTAACACTTTCTTTCCCAACATTAAACCTCCTATCTTCAAGCAGTCCGGCTATATCCAGAATTAAGGTCACCGTACCGTCACCCAGGACTGTTGCACCGGCCACGCCCCTGATACCATCAATAAAGCTGCTCAGGGATTTAATAACAACCTCCTGTTGGCCCATTAGCTCATCTACAATAAAACCCACTTTCCTATCGCCCGCCTGGACAACCACGACAGGATACACTTCCTGCTCTTTAAAGGTACCCATCCCCAAACTTTCCCTCAGGCAGTTCAGCGGCAGGACTTCTTCCCGTAAAATAATAACCCGGCCCTGCTGTATCGTTTTAATTTCCTGGGGTTCGACAAACAAATTTTCACGGATCGCCTCGATCGGAATGGCATATATTTCCTCCCCAGCCCTGACCATTAGGGTTCTGATAATTGCCAAAGTCAACGGCAGCCTCAAAATAAATTTGGAACCCTTGCCCAGCTTGCTTTTAATTTCTATTGTTCCATTGAGCGCTTCGATAGAGTTTTTCACCACATCCATCCCTACGCCCCGTCCTGAGACATCCGTTACCTTCGCTGAAGTGCTAAATCCACTTTGCAGGACTAGACGAATCGCCTCGTCATCCCCCATTGCCCCTGCTTCCTCACGGCTAATAAGCTTCCTTTCGATGGCCTTTTCTTTTATTTTATCGGGATCAATACCGGAGCCGTCATCCTCCACGCTCACTACAACATGGCTTCCTTCATGATGCGCTTCCAGGTGAATTACCCCAACGGGGTCCTTTCCTTTTCTTTTTCTTTCCTCCTCCGGCTCGATCCCATGATCAACGGCATTGCGCAGCAAATGGACAAGGGGATCGCCGATCTGGTTGACGATGGTGCGATCAAGTTCTGTCTCCTCCCCGGAAATAATCAGTTTGACCCCTTTGCCCCCATCCAGGCTTAAATCGCGCACCATCCTGGGAAACCGATCAAAAACCTGCTTGATGGGCACCATACGCAAGGTCATAACTGCACCCTGGAGATCCGTGGTAATCCTTTCCAACTGCTCATGGGAGGTTTCCAGCATCTCATTCTGTAACTGTTTGCCCAGTTCCAGCACCCTGGTACGGTTAATGATCAACTCACCAACAAGGTTGACCAGGGCATCAAGTTTAGCTGTTTCTACCCGGACAGTTTTCTCGACAGTACGGCCAAGGGTAACATTCATCGTTTTCTTTGCCGCCTGCGCCCTAGCCACCCCGGCCCCACCCTTGCCGGACCCTCCCTGTGCCCCTCCAGATGCGGATGCCTTCGAGGCCATTGATGCCACCTTGTGCTGCTTGTCCCTATCAAAGGGTGTGATAATCACTCTTTCAATTTCGGCAATGCCCTCAATATTTCTTTTCAGTTCATCGGGATCCAGGCCTTGTTTCCCCAATAACAGAATTGTAAAATCCAGGTCAAATTTTTCCTCTTCGATATCCTGCTGTGGAGGAAACGTTTTAATTACTTCCCCATGCCTTTCCATAACTTTGTGAACCATATATGAACGGACAGACTTTAACAACGATCCCTCACGTAACCAAACATTGACGAAATAGGATCTTTCCCCCCTAAAGGCAGCATCTTTGAGCATCTCTTTTTCAAATTCATTGAGCTCCCGGGTAATAAACATCTCTTTGTCCGACCCGGCCTCTATTGCTTGTTCCGGCGGAGGGCTGTCCTTGACCGCCGCCTCCTGATCCTGCCAGCGGCGCAGTTTTTCCTCCATTGTAGCAACATCCTGGGAAAAGCTTTCCAGTTTATCCAGGTTGTCGATCATAAGCTGGACAAGATCAACGGTCTCGAAGAGCAGATTGGCCAAATTAGTATTTACAGCTGTTTTCCCGGAACGCAATTTATCAAGGAGGCTCTCCATCTCGTGGGTAAGTTTCATAATTAACTCATAGCCCATCGTGCCGGACATTCCTTTGAGGCTGTGTGCCGCCCTGAACATCTCTGTCAATTTTTCCAGGGCCGCAGGATCCTTTTCCAGTTCCAAAAGGCATTCGGTCATATTTTGCAAATATTCGTGTGCTTCAGCTAAAAAGAGGTCTTTATACTCCTCCATGTTCCTCCCCCTTCCTATTTGTGCAATGGCTCATCCAGAACAACCTCGTCGAGAAGGATAACCTCTTCTGTGGTAAGAATTTTGTCTAAATTAAGCACAATAAGCAACCGATCCGCCACCTTGCCCACTCCCCTGATCAGATCTGTGCGCGTTCCAGCAACCCTTGCCGGGGGAGGCTGTACTGCTGTTGAGGAAAGGCGCAGCACTTCCGAAACTGAATCGACAATCAGCCCCACATTGCTGTCCTGGATCTCCACAATGATAATACGCGTCTGCTCGGCCCTTTTGCCTTCAGGCAGTTCAAAACGTTTACGCAGATCGACGACGGGTATCACTTCACCCCGCAAATTGATTACCCCCTCGATATAGTGGGCCGACTGGGGAAGGGGGGTGACCCTGCTCATTTTTAATACTTCCTTGACCTGGTTGATATCCACTGCGAACTCTTCGCTCTCCAGCCTAAAAACTACCATTTGTACTTCCGCTACTGCCTCACTTTTGTCAATCATTATCATCACCCCTTAAAAATGTTAATATTTTGGTCGCACCATCTTAGTAATCTTAACCCCAAACTGGCCATTGACCAGAACAACCTCTCCGGTAGCCACCAATCGCCTGTTGGCATAGATCTCCACCGGTTCGCCGAGGAAACGATTAAGGCTGATTGTATGGCCGGGAGCCAGGGAAAAGGCTTTTTTGAGGGGAATTTTGGTCTTGCCCAACACCGCCTGGATCTCCAGGGGGATATCCCTAATCAGGTTTAGTTTATCGTATTCACCACCTGACAGCACCCCGGTAGCGCCCCCGGGGAATGAGGCAACGGCGGCCTGTTCTTCCACACCGGGTGAAACGGCCCTTCCCGCCCCTTCCGGGGGAATCTGAGGCCCATCCACAGCCTGGGGGGCTGTTTCCGCAGATCCCGCAGGTTCAATCTCCCCATCATCCCCTATTATCGGATCGGGGAGTGCCGGAGCCTCCTCACTATTAAGTGAGGAAAGGAGAAATGAAGTAACATTCCTAGCAAAATTCAGGGGAATCAGTTGCAAAAGGCTGCTGTCAATAAAGCCTTCCACCTCCATGCGGAAGGCAACCTGTACCAGTGGGGTATTTTCATCATAATGCAAGGCATCCAAATGATTTTGCCCTATCGATTCAGTATAGGCAAGCTCGGGGGGGGAAATATCGATGGCCCGTTCTAAAAAATCGGACATGGCCGTGGCGGCAGAACCCATCATCTGGTTCATAGCCTCGCTGATAGCTGAAAGCCCGAGCTCATCCAATTCCGATGGTTTTTCCGGAGGCTCCATGCCCATCATCAGACCAACAATTACCAGTGCATCCTCTTTATTAATAATTAATACATTGTTGCCATCCAATCCCTTGATATAATTAACCATCACAACAAGGCAGGGAATGGGGTAATTTGCGCTGACCTCCTTCATGGTTGTCATGGTTACCTGTGGGGCAGTAATATTAACCTTTTTATTGATCAATTCGGATAGGGCCGTCGCCGATGATCCCAGGGAAATGTTCCCCACCTCGGCAAGAGCGTCTATTTGCAGGCCACTCAGCATGCCCTCATCGCCATCAGCCATGGGGAGAACGGCTGTGGGGGCCGGGGCAACCGGGGCGGCAGCCTCCTTCTCCGCTGCGGCAAGATCCCCGGCTACCGCCTCATCAGTGATCATGTCTTGCAAAAGCGAAGAGGTAATTTCTTTGGCAAACGGAAAAGGAACCACCTGGATCAGGCGGCTTTGCAGTAAATCCCCTATATCCAACTGAAAAGACAATTGCAGGACAGGTTCTTCCGGGGCCAGCCCCCCCATTTGCACTTTTTCTTCTTTCATGTCGATACGATAAAGACGGGGGGGAGAAATATCGATCTCCCTACCTAAAAAACCAGACATGGCCGTGGCGGAAGAACCAATCATCTGATTCATGGCCTCGCTGACGGCACTCATTTCCATTTCCCCAACCGACGGAGAAACGTCCTCGGCCGGCATCCCCATCATTAGGCCGGCAATGAGTGCGGCATCTTCCTCCTTGAGGATAAGTATATTTTCTCCCTGCAGTCCCTTCTGGTAATTAATCCTAGTAATAACGCTAGAAAGGGGATACTGCTCACCCAGCTTTTGCATCGTCGTCAGGGTTAGCTTTGGAGTCGTGATCTGCACCCGTTGATCGACCAGGAGGGAAAGGGCTGTCGCAGATGATCCCATGGAAATATTTCCAATTTCAGCCAGTGTATCTTTTTCCATATCGTTTAGAAAAGTTTCCAGGGGAGGCAATGGGGCTTCGGACGGTTCAACTGGTTCATCAGGCAGGTTTAAGAGTCCCCCCTGCCCGGCCGGCCGGTCTTCCCCAGAAAGAGCTTCCCTTTCCATGGGCCCTTGTTCCATTTATTCTTCCTCCACGTTCTACTAATGTTCACATTACAGGAAAAACATGATTTTAACAGCCTTACTCTCTTTAGCACTCACCCAAGCTTACGTACCCTTTCTATTGGGTTAATAATATGCTTGATTTTAATACCAAAATGTTCGCCGACGATAACGACTTCGCCCTGGGCAATAAGCCTGTTATTGATAAGGATATCGACAGGCTCGCTAATAAACCGATCTAGTTCCAAAACTGCCCCAGGCCGGATCCCCCTTACCTCTTTAAGGTTTCTGGAGCTCTTTCCTAATTGGACGGAGAGGGTCAGGGAGAAATCCATAATTATTTCCAGATTTGGCGAAGATTTTGTGGAAAAATCCGCTTCTTTCACTTCCGGGGGCGCGCCCTTTCCCCCGGCAAAATCCGGTTCGTTCTCATCCTTTATGCCCAAAAGCGCATCAATTTCTTCCTGCGTTAAAAAATCATCCGCCAGTTTCTGTTCCCTCCTTGTCCATCCACCTCGTTATCTGTATCGCCAGATGTTGCCCGGCAGCACCCGGCTGGCCCTTGAACAAGGGCTGATTCTCGATGAGAATATCCAGATCATCCCCCTCCATTTGCGACAGCCGAATAATGTCGCCTTCCCTAAACTGCAGGAATTCATCAAGGGTAACCGTAGTCTGGCCGAGAACAGCGCTTAGCTCTGCTTCCACCTCCCCGATCAGCCCCAGAATAATCCCTTCATTAAACTGGGAGGCGGCCATAGAGCCTTGCTTAAACCAGTACTGGGAAGTCAGCCGGGGAATAATCTTTTCCAGGGTGATATAGGGAAAACATAAATTGATCAATCCCTCGTTTTCCTTGATTTGCGTAGTAAAAGTGAGCAGGATAACCGTTTCCGTCGAGGCAAACATCTGGCTAAACTGCGGATTTACGTCCATACTTTCCACCCGGGGATTAAGTGGGACGATATCCTCCCAGGTATAACGGAGGTTGTCCAACAGATGGGAATTGATCTGTTTCATCACGGTAACCTCAATATCCGTAAATTCCCGAAGGTTTTTGGGAACCTGCCCCCCACCGCCAAAAACAATATCGATGATGGGAAAAACAAAGGAGGGATTGGTTTCCAGCATGGAACTCCCCATTTCCTCGCTCATTTTAAACACAGTAACCAAAGTGGGAACAGGCAGGGAAAAAACAAATTCCTCATAGGTAACCTGGCTTACCGAGGCAAACTGGATCTGCACAGGAACTCTCAGATATGCCGCCAAAAAGTTGGTCAGGCTGCGCGCATAGTTTTCATGGAGGAACTGCAGAGTGCGGATCTGCTCCTTGGAAAATTTGCTGGGACGACGAAAATCATAGTCCCGGTATTCAGCAGCTTCATCATCCTCTTTTTCTACCTCGGCAATTTTCCCACTGCTCAGTGCGCTTATCAAGGAATCTATCTCAGATTGGGAAAGGACATCTTTGCCCAAAGCTCCTACCCCCTTATGGCAAAATGTAGCTGCCCGTCCAGATGGTGGACTGTCAAACATCATTGCCTATATATTAACATAAATATTGCAGTTCATGAAGAAACAATTGGTAATAAAGTATAAAAAAACCCGGCTCCAACCGGGTGCATACGGGCAGAAAGCCGGGGCTACCCTTTTGCTCGGACTAGGACTGAATGTTCAGGGTAAGGGCCCAAAGTTCATCCGCCGTAGTAAGGGTACGAGAAGAAGACTGCAACGCCCTTTGCCCCCTGATTAGTGCCGTCATCTGCCCGGCCAGATCCACATTGGAATTTTCCAGATAACTTTGCCCCAGATGACCAAACTCCCCGCTCCCGGGTAGTCCCTCCACGGGTGGACCGCTGGCCTGGGAAGGAAAATAAAGATTGTTGCCGATATGGGATAAGCTCTCCGGGTTAATAAAACGGTACAGCCTGATTTCACCCAACCTGACCATTCCGGCTGCAAAAGCGTCGTCGCTTTCCAGGTAGGCCGGTTCCTCCGCCCTATCCACAAGAGAAGGTGCAAAGATTATTCCTTCCGGAGTAACGGAAAGGGAGGAAAGGTCGATCTTTCCATCCTGTTCCTGCAGGTTGAGCGGGGGATCGAGCCTGATTCCCCCGGGAAGGGTTAGATTGCCCTCCCTGTCCAGGGAAAAACCCCCATCCCGTGTATAAGCATAATTCCCATCCGGGCGGATGACACGAAAAAAGCCTTCCCCCAAAATAGCCAGATCAAGGTTTCTCCCCGTATACGCCGGACTGCCCTGTTCCATGCAGGGGCTAGTGTTGGAAATAGCAACCCCCCTGCCGCTCAAAGGGGGCGTCACGGGGCTGCCGGCCTGGGGCAGGCGTCTTTCAGCAATCTCCCTGTATGTCAGCTCGTAAAAGGACACTTGTCTTTCTTTAAAGGAAACAGTATTGACATTGGCAATATTATGGGCAGTTACATCCAACAACTGCTGTTGGGCACGGATACCCGCAGTACACTGCCCAATGGACTTTAGCATTTTTCCTATCCGCTCCCCTACCTCATTTTAACAATCTAGCCCAGCGTACCCAAATCGTTGGCGGCCCTGGACAGCAGGCGATCATAAACCTGGGAAATCTTCTGGGCAGCCTCATAACAGCGCCGCACCTTGATCAGATTAGCCATCTGCCTGCCTAAATCCGCATTGGAATCCTCCAGAAAACCCTGATGTATGGCATCCACATCCAATGGCTGAGGGATCGTGTCCTGCCCTGATCTAAAAAGATTATAGCCATCCTTCCATAGGGGATCATCATCCCCGAAAGCAACAACCCTGATCCGGCCCAACAGATGGCCGTCCTGATAGATATGCCCGGAGCTGTCAATGTGCACATCCCCCATGCCCAGCGTTATGGCCCCCCCTTCCCCCTGAATAGGGAAGCCCTGTGAGCTAAGCAAAGTCCCATCGGCACCCACCTGCAGATGCCCATCCCTGGTATAGGCGGGGCCCGCGGGCGTATCCACCACAAAAAAACCAGGCTCCTGGAGGGCAATATCCAGGGGTCTTTCCGTTAGCCTTAGCGAACCGGGCTGGTGGATAACGATCGTTTCCTCCACAGCTATATTTTCTGCGGCGATACCGATCGGCCCGCTAAGGGTAGCCAGGGAACGGCCCGTCCCGGCCTTCTCTGTCCTGTAGAGTAGGACCTCAGGGAAGGTTCTCTGCACAACTTCACTTCTCTTATAGCCTGGGGTATTAAGGTTGGAAAGGTTATTACTGATATTTTCCAACTTAACCTGATTTACCAGCATGGAGCCGGCCGCGTTATAAAGCCCCCTCATAGATTTACCCCTTTCTCAAACGCGATTCCAACTGCACAAACTCCAACATCAATAATGGTATCGGCAATCGGGGCGGGAAATTAACCCCACGGTTTACCGGGGTTTAGAAATCAGGCCCAGGCTTATCCCTGATAACCCAGGATGGCCTTTTGGCCAGAGAAAGCACCAGCTCGATCTCGCCGCGCCCCAAGTTGAGACGCCGGGCGATCGCATCTGCGGAAAACCCCTCTTTGGCGAGGCCAAAAATTTCGGCAGGGCGATCGACAAACCCTGGGGATTCCTCCTCTGGCGCCCTTTCCCTGATTATTTTCAGCAATTCCTGCATTTCAGCATCCATTCGCTGCATTTTTGCGCTGAGCTCCTCCACCTTTCGGTGCAGCTCATGAACCATAACACGGGTATCAGTACGCATCGATCCATTTTCCCAGCGCAACAGGCGCTGGAAAAAACTTTCAAGCGGGGGCCCCTTGCGGCAAAGCCACCCAACAAGGAAAAAAAGCCCGGAACACCCCAAAATAATGCTGAACCAAAGCAGATTATTTTCCATAGCGTTACTCCAAAAATCCGATCTTGTGCAACTTGCCCCTCATTAGACGCAAAATGCGGGCATGTATCTGTGAAACACGGGCTGTAGAAACTTTTAAAATCTGGCCGATCTCCCTGAGAGTGAGCTCCTCCTTATAGTAAAGGGCCAGAATCAACTTTTCCCTCTGCGGAAGTTCCTCGATCGCCTGCACCAAAGCATTCCTCCATTCCTGTCTTTCCACCCTTTCTTCGGGGCCAACAAACGGCCCCTCATCCAGAAAGATATCTCCTCCTTGTTCACCACCGGGGCTTGAGGGAGGGAAAAGAAGTGATTCCAGGGAAACGAGGGAATAGCTGTTAAACTGGGCATATACTTGTTCCACCGCCTCAACAGACCATTGCAATTCATTGGCCAGTTCTTCAATAGATGGCTCATGGCCGAGCCGGTGCCCCAGTTGCTGTTCGGCTTCCTGCAGGTCGCGCAACCTTTTATGGAGCGAGCGGGGCGACCAGCTCAGTTTCCTTAGTTCATCGAGCATGGCACCGCGAATACGCCAGGTGGCAAATGTCCTGAAACCTGTTTCCAGGGAGGGATTGAACCTATCCATGGCCTCCAGTAAACCGATAACTCCACTGGCAATAAGATCATCCTCATCGACCTGGGGCGGCAGGCCCACGGAAAGGCGCCCGGCCACCTGTTTAACCAGGGGAAGGTACTCCTGAAGAAGCACATCCCTCGCCTCTTTATCCCTGGTTTGAAGATATTTCTGCCAGAGTTCTTCCGCCAACTTGGTTCCTCCTCGCACATTTACTCCGATCAAATATTGCCCTTGCTGTCAGCCTTCCAGAAAGAAAAGAGGCGATACAAAAATCCTTCCTCTTTCTTTATGTTCTGTTCCTCCCCATCAAAAAGCCGCTGTGTAATTTCCCGTGTCAGCAAGGCAGCGCGCGATCGTGGAAACTGCAGAACATAGGGATAACAGCTCTGGACAGCCTTTTGGACACTTTGATCAAACTCGATGCTCCCCAGGTAATTGATTTGCATCCCCAAAAACTTGCTGCAGACATTGCTGATACGTTGATAAACGGCTTCACCATCCCTGGCATGCTGGACCATATTAATAACCATACTGACCTTGGGCTTTAGCCGGTAATTGTTCAAAATCTTGATAATTCCATAGGCATCGGTAATTGCCGTTGGTTCAGGTGTCGTGACCAAAACCAGATCGTTTGCCAGGGCGACAAAATCAAGAACATCCCTGGAAAAACCGGCGGAACAATCCAGTAAAAGTATTTTTCCTTCCTGATCCAGATAGGAAAGCCTGGAAATAAGCCTTTCCCTCTGCTGGTTGTCCATGCTAATAAGCTCGGGCAAACATGAACCCCCCGGCAAAACCTCTACATTATGGGGCCCCTCCATCAGTACCTCTGACAAATCTTTCTGCCCCCGGATAACGTCCACAAGGGTATAGATGGGTTTTAAATCCATAAGAATATCGGTGTTAGCCATGCCCAGATCCATATCAAGAATAACGATCTTATGCCCCAACTGGCCCATAACGATCCCCATATTGACAACGAGGTTTGTTTTTCCCACGCCGCCCTTGCCACTGGCCACAGCGATAACCCGTGAACCCTTTCCCCTTTGGTCTGCCTTGGGTGGGCGCCCCTGTACCATCAGTCGCAAACGCTCAGCTTGATCAGCCATCATACTTCCTCCCCCAGGATTAGGGAACTCATTTTTTCCTTATCTGCCAGGCAAATATCATCGGGTACGCTTTGCCCATAGGTTAGGTAAATGGCAGGCACTTTTGTCATAAAACAGCCGTTGATTAAAATCCCAAAAGAGTTGGTCTCATCAAGCTTGGTAAAAATAAGGCGGTTGAATTCCATGGGACGAAAATTTTCACTGATCAATTGCAAATCCTGCCATTTTGTCGTGGCGCTGACGACCAAAAATATCTCGCTGGGAGGCAACTTTTTCAGATAACCTGCCAGTTCCTGAATATGGGCCCGGTTCAGAGTGCTTCTTCCGGCTGTATCGATCAGGATGCGCTGGCACCCCTTAAACCTTTCAATAGCCCCCAGTAACTCCCTGGGCGTCATGACCACTTCCAGGGGAAGACCGGTAATATCGGAATAAGTGCGCATCTGCTCTATGGCTCCAATGCGATAATGATCAATAGTAATGATTCCTACCCTCTCACCCTGATAAAGAGCGTAGCGTGCCGCCAGTTTGGCCAGGGTCGTCGTCTTACCCACGCCTGTGGGGCCGACAAAAATCTGGATGGGCGCCCCCTTCTCGGGGGCAGTCATCAACCTTTTACGCAGTTTTTTTTGCAAAATAAGCCCGGAAATTTCATCAGAAAGAGGCGTTTCCACCGGCAAGCTTTCCTCCATTTCCTGGATCAGCTCCTCGATAAGTTGCGGGTAAACATCCTGCCTTTGAAGGTGTTCTTGCCAACGTAGAAGCTCCGGGCGGATTTCGGGAGGCTCCGGGGGCGCTACTGGCCTGGACATCAACTCGCGCACATTGCCCCGCAACTCCCCTAACATTTCCTGGATCTTGATTTCAAAGTCCTGGCGGGGAGACGCCTCCGGCCTGCGGGTATTTTTCACTGTATCAACAGCTACAGTAATTTCCAGCCGGCTCGGCAGAAAATAACCAAGGAGCCCCCGCCCCCCGCGTACCTTGCGGCTTTGCAGAATAACTGCTTCCGGCCCCAGTTCCTCCTTGATACGGTACATCCCCTCACGCATATCCTGCGCATAAAACTTTTTAATTCTCATTTATTTTTAACACCCCCACCGCTTCGACTTCTATCTGGGGCAATATTTCGTGTAGGGAAAGAACGGGCAGATCCGGCATAAAGCGTTCCACCATACGGCGAAAAGGCAGGCGGATACGCGGCGAGGCCAGAATGACCGGTGAAAGCCCCCGGCGGCGAAGTTTTTCAACCAGGTTTTGGACACCTTGCATGACATGCTGGGAAACCTCCGGCGGTAAAACCGGATAGGTACCATAAAGTGTCTGCTGCAGGGATTCCCCAATACGTTTTTCCAGACCGGGATCGATAGTGACAACCGAGAGCTTGTTTTCCTCCGCATAATGTGAGGTGATAGAACGGGACAGGGATCTGCGCACGTACTCCGTGAGTGCGTCGGCATCCTTTGTGGAAGGAGCATAGTCTGCCAGGGTTTCCAGGATGGTTAAGAGATCCTGGAGGGGAACATTTTCCCTTAAAAGGTTTTGCAGGATCTTCTGAATCTCACCAATGCTCATTAGATCGGGAATCAGCTCGTCCACTACAGCAGGCCGGCTCTCCTTGACCAGATCAACCATCTCCTTGACTTCCTGACGCCCCAGTAGCTCGAAGGCATGTGTACGTATAACTTCCGAAAGATGTGTAATTAAAACAGTGGCTGTATCGACGACGGTACACCCCCTTATTTCTGCCTCTTCCCTTTGCGCCGGAAAGATCCAGACCGCCGGCAGGTCAAAAGTAGGTTCCTTGGTAGGAATGCCCCCCAGCTCCTCAGGAGGGACCCCCTCCGGATTGAGAGCCAACAGATAACCCGGCCGCAAGTCCCCCCGGGAAAGTTCGCTGCCCTTTAGTTTGATAACATAGGTGTTTGGCGGCATCTGCAGGTTGTCACGGATGCGAATTGGCCTGATAATCATTCCCAGTTCAGCAGCGAGACGCCGGCGGGCAGCGGTAATGCGCCGTAAAAGATCGCCCTCCTCGCCCTTTTCTGTTAGAGAGACCAGGTTGTAGCCAATCTCTATTTCCACCATATCCGAACTAATCAGGCCGCGTATATCGTCCCCAGGCGGGGGAACTTCCTCCTCCGGTGGAATTGCTGCCTCCTCCTCCCTCTTCCTTGCTGTCCTGTCTTCCCTGTTCAGAACATAGGCCCCGAAGCCGCAGGCAGCCGAAAGGACGAAAAACGGCTTGAGGGGCATCCCCGGCATGATCCCCAGGACAATGAGAATAAGGGCCGTGACAGCCAAAACCTTGGGATAATGGAAATATTGGGCAGCAATATCGCTGCCGAAACCCTCCTCCGCCGTGGAACGGGTAATCAAAAGGCCGGCAGCCGTAGAAACCAAGAGTGCCGGAATCTGGGCAACCAATCCATCCCCCACGGTAAGAATAGTATAGGTCTGGGCGGCAGTGGCAAAATCCATGGACATTTGTACCATACCAATGGCCAAACCACCCAGGATATTGATCAAGACGATAACGATACCGGCAATAGCATCACCCCGCACAAACTTGCTGGCACCATCCATAGCACCAAAAAAATCCGCCTCCCGCTGCAGTTTTTTCCTCCTATCACGGGCCTGCTCCTCGTCAATCAAACCGGCATTAAGATCGGCATCAATACTCATCTGCTTCCCGGGCATGGCATCGAGGGTAAAGCGGGCTGACACCTCGGCAATCCGCCCAGCACCGTTGGTAATAACCACAAACTGCACCACGGTAATAATAATAAAGACAATCAGGCCCACGACATAATTTCCCCCAACAACAAATTGGCCGAAAGCATCGATCACGTTACCGGCCTCCGCCTTGGTCAAAATCAAGCGGGTGGAGGAAATATTGAGAGAAAGCCTTAGGAGCGTCACCACCAGCAGCACCGAGGGAAAAGTGGAAAGCTGCAATATTTCTGTAATAAAAAGAGTAACGAGAATTATTATCAGTGCCAGGGTGATATTAATAACAAGCATAATATCAAGAAAGGCCGGCTTGATAGGAATAATAATGATTCCCACGATAAAGACGAAAGCAATGGCCACGATAACATCCATATTGGAAAGCAGGCTTTTTAACGCCGTGCGGTGAAATGTCGAAACAGGCATTTTATTGATTCCCCATAACTGGAGAAAGATCTTTTTTTCTCCATAATTAACCTTCATTTTACCATCTTATCCCCAAAACAACAACAATTTCGACAACACCAACAAATTACACCCTGGCTTTTTTTCTTTTTTCCCTTTCCTGTAGGCGCAAAACCATGGCCATAATTTCGGCTACCGCCTGGTAAAGTTCCACGGGTATCGTTTCCCCAAGGGAAACATCTTTGTAAAGGCGTCGGGCAACGGGGGGATTCTCGATGATAGGGATATCATGCTCATCGGCAATTTCCCGGATCCTCCTGGCCAGCCGCCCCGCCCCCTTGGCAACCACTACCGGGGCCTCATCCTCGTCCTGATGGTAACGGAGGGCCACGGAAAGCTCTGTGGGGTTTGTGACAACAACCGTCGAATCCGGGACATCGGCCAGACTACGGGATCGAGCCAACTCCCGTTGTTTTTCCCTCAGCCGTGAACGCACAAGCGGATCCCCTTCCAGCTGCTTGTATTCATCCCTGATTTCTTTATGGCTCATCTTTAAATTTTTCATAAATTCGATGCGCTGATAAATAAAGTCCAAAACGGCCAGGAAGAGGAATACAGCGGCAACGCGCCAGCCAAGTCCTTGCAGGACCTCTTTAAAAACCAGGGTGACGACACCCGTTTCCTCCCCCAAGAGTAAAAGGAGCGAAGGAAATTGCCCCCGCAGGTAAAGAAAGCATACGACAGCAACAATAACTATTTTCAGCAAGGATTTGAGCAACTCAAAAAGGGAACGGCGGGAAAAGATACGTTTAAAACCCTCGGCGGGATTGATGCGGCTAAGTTGCGGCTTAATCGCCTCGCCCGAGGCCAGAAAACCAACCTGCAAAAGGTTGGAAGCAACCCCGAGCAAAAGTGAAACAGCCAGGACAGGCGCAACAAACCCTGCAAACTTTTCAACTGAAAAATGAAAAAGCGTTATAGCAGAAAGATGGTCAATGGCCATCCCCGGAAGTTCGCGCAAGTAATGGTAGAGGAGTGTATCGAACAGCTTTAAAAAATATCTCCAAAATATAACCAGGAAAAATAGCATCCCCAGCAGATTAATGGCTGCATTGACCTCCATGCTTTTCATGACCTGGCCTTTTTTGCGGGCCTCGCGCAAACGGTGCGGAGTTGGTTCCTCAGTTTTGTCCTCATCACCGGCAAAAAGCTGCAAATCAAGCCATCGCAATTGTTGCACCGGAGCACCACTTACCATGCCCGGTTCCCAAGGTCTATCTCTCATCCTCCTTAAACGGCACCCCCATAATCGTTTTCTGCAGTCCATCTTCCTACCCTCGCATATATGATTCTAAAACCCTATCCTTACAAGAACCCCTTATCCCAGGCTCCAACTCCTCATAATGAGGACAAAGTCCCGAGACAACTGATCAAATACCTCCGCCATGGTCTTGCCAAGCGGGGGCAGGAGGAGTAAAAAGACCAGCAGCACAAGGGCTATCTTGAGAGGTAACCCAACGATAAAAACATGGATCTGGGGAACCGTCTTTGATAAAAGCCCCAGAGCAATATCCATAACCCAAATCACAATAATGACAGGGGCAGCTATCTGAAAAGCGAGCAAAAAAAGACGGAAAAATATTTTAACAAAGTCCCAGAGAAGTGATGCAGGTAAAAAGGGGCCCCCCAGGGGGATGAGGTTAAAACTTTCCTTGAGGGAAAAAAACAACAAATGGTGCCCATTTATAGTCAGATAAAAAACTACGGCCAGGAAGTAGAAAAACTGCCCCAAGAGGGTGATCTGGCCGCCAAAAAGAGGATCAAAGGTACCGGCCATCATCAGGCCAGCTTTGTGATCCATAAATTGTCCGGACATGAGAAAGACAGAAAGAAAAAGATAAACGAGGTAACCAAACAGGAGTCCAACGATGAGCTCCTTCCCCAAAAGAAGGATCATCTGCAGATCGCTGCCTGGCAAGGCCAAACTTCCTTCCCAGTTCAAGGCCAGGAGAACAGAAACCAGAAAAGCGAAAAATACACGCAGCACAATGGGGATGCCCCGCCAGGAAAAAAGCGGCAACATGGCGACAAAAGCAACCAGGCGCGCAAAAATTAATAAAAAGGGAAACCAAAAATCTAGATAATTAGGCTCCATCCCTTTGATACCTCCGGCTCACACCAAAAACTAATGTCATTTAATAGCGGTGC
>DUNV01000018.1 GCA_012839215.1 Bacillota bacterium | reverse complement strand
GTGGATCATAAAACAGCTCCTTTTTAAAACTCTATACCCAAAAAAAATTAATGACTTCCTGCATTTTAGCTTACTGCGGCAAGCCGTACCCCGGGGGTTCATTAGCCAATCGTATACCGTGATGGGCCGCGAAAAACCTCTCTGACATGCCAGTTTATGTAGTTCTCGTTAGGATAGTAGTCCGGGTTTTGTGGTCGCTTGATGGACTGGTTATGGTAACGCATGAGCCATTCATCAAAACCGGATGTGCCGTGGGCATTTTCAGCCACGTGTAAGGTAAATGATCCATCGAGGGTAAAAGCACCCTTGTCAAATAGTTTATGATGCAGGGAGCAAAGGGCAATACCATTTTCTTCGTTATCGGGTCCCCCGTAACAATGCCATTTAATATGGGCTGCCTCCACGGCAACAAGGGTATCACCTAATCTAACATTAAAACCGCAAACAGCGCATCGGTATTCATAAGCCCTGAGGATCCGTGCACGAAAGTCGGGATTTGGCAATTGTTTGGTTTCTTCAAGATCCAGGCCCACTTGGGCCAGGATATCCTCCTGCAACGTATTATCGAGGTATTGATCGAGAATAAGCCTTGCAATTTCTTTGAGCAGCCCTTTGTCATTTTTCAATAATCTATGAGTTTCTTCGCTAAAACCGCCGAAAGTATGATTACCTATTAGATCCCGGTCCGACCAATTCATAGTTGTATCCAAGGCTTGCCTTCCTTTGATTTCCCAAAAGTCTCCATCATTACAAAGCCTAATAAAAGGATAGTTAGGACTATACACCTTACGGGAAGGGCCAAATTCTACCAACAGCTTGCGTAAATCCTCCCTTGCCTCAGGGTATGATACTAGCCTTGGTTCGTCTCTGCTAACACGCCCAAGGGCGTACAAAAGTAAAAGTGGTTTGTGGGGTGCCCGGATATCGCCTTTTTGCCAGATTCGGATATTCATTATATTTTCTACAAGCTTGCTTTCCAGCAAAAATATCAACCCATTTCCCATTCCATGAAAACCAGGTCCTTTAAACACCCTTCCGTTGTTTTTGAATCAAAAGTAATTATTCGCCAAGAAGGGATATTTATCCTGCCTCTTATGCAAAATCTTCTGGATTTACTGCCATATCCTTAACCTAAATTTGCCGGGTTCCCGCGCCAGCATCTGCAACCCCTAAAGATATCGGCCTCAAGGGGTTCCCTGTTTAACCGGGGAAAAAGGACCATTATTTGATCCTTCTTTCTCTTCGTCACAGATAACAACGATATCAGTAAGCCTCAAAGATACACGTACCTATTGGCCTCCGATATTAACAAAAGCCACCACCTGCAATGCTTTTAACCTCATTATAGTGCCTACGGATCAGCCGTTTAAATTCCGCATCCGATAACCCATCGCCCACGTCCACGCCGCTCTCTGAAAGCAGGTCATAGAACAATTCAGCAAATTCCCTGTGTTCCCTCACCATCTTTTTGTAACGCGCTAAAATTTCGGTTTGAAAATCCAGCTCAAATATGTATCGGGGAGTTTTGCCCTACAGATATTCCTTAACCATTTCCATCATGTAGTCAATATTTGCAGCCATGTTATACTTCCTCCCAGGGATATTTTTCTTTTTATCGTCCTTTGGTTTCGGCGAAATCTAAAAAAAAAGGGCCTTTTAAAAGTGATATTTTTATTATATCTTGCAGTTTAGCATTATATCATAAAAGCCTGACCTTGGAATAGGAATTGCAACGCGGCAGCCGTAAAAAGACAAAACCCACACCAGAAATTATGGAAAGGGTTGATGGCTTTAACTGGATATCCTCAAAGAGGAACAGCCGCACCTCCTTCCCTGGCTAACCCAAATATGATACTGACAGGGCCACCGAACTAAGGGTGGACAAGTATACCACTGTATGTGTTGATACCTGCCACTATTTGGTGGCAGACCAGTACGTGGGTGAGTTCCTTTTTGATAAAATATACACCTCCCATATTTGCAGTTACCACCAAGAACATAAAATAGCAGTTCATAAACGTAAATATGGTTCTAGAAAATGGAGCATTCAACTGCATCATTACACCAGGACATACACCCCCACTTATGGCTTCTGCCAGAAAGATATAAGATGACAGTATGCATAATGCTATGCTTTAATATGACACCGGGCAAGGGGGCAGAAAGGAAAAAAGCCGCTGGCGTTGAATTAATAGCATAATAACCAGCAATCAAAATAATAATTCGGTGCACAGCCGAGAAGTAATATTTATTGCTGCAGGTGTGAAACCATGGATTTCCCAGAAGAAATAGAAAAAATCGTTGCCATGATAAAAAACAAAATAATTCCTGATTGTTACCCGGAGTCGTTCGTGAGCAGATATGATCCACGGATAGACAATTTTGGGCTGAGGGATATTGTCATTGATCACATGGGCTATGCACTGGTTTCCAATGATTGGGTGATTCCCTTAAGCAAATGGATAGGCGAGCGAAAATGCCTTGAGGTAATGTCAGGTTCCGGGGCACTGGCCTATGCTCTAAAAAAGCAGAACATAAATATTATTGCCACGGACAGCTTTTC
>DUNV01000017.1 GCA_012839215.1 Bacillota bacterium | reverse complement strand
TATTAGATTATCAACAAAGCCAGAAGCTATTTTGCAATATTCTTGGTTGGAAAGTTCAAACCCTTTCCAAAGCATTTGTTTCTGAGGGGACAGCTTTGCTAGATCACATACAAAAACACCTATTGCTGTCGCTGCTCAGCCTGTTTGGCCACAACTTGCTCACGTTCCGTGACCGTCAATTTTGCTCATTAACCCTGTCCGGGGTGGTTTCCGGGCAGGGTTTTAAGCTACCAATCAAATTCTTCGTCAATAATCAGCCTTATCATATGATCGTCAATTATCTTTACCTGCCGCTGCGCAGCATGTATCAGGCACGCTGTACACAGTTTGTTTATCTTCCTGGCGATTCCGTGAGAATACTCGTAAATCTCTGTTATCGCCTTCTCCGTAAATATGTCTCGGGTTTCACCGGCATATTCCAGATGTTTTTTAATGTATTCGCTGGTTTGCTGCCGGTCATACGCATTGAGGTGATACCGTAGGTCTATCCTCTGGCGTATCGCTTCGTAAATTTGCTTCTTTAAAATTTCCTTCAATTCGCTTTGTCCTACCAGAATAAGACTCATCGGGTTATAGGAGTCCATCCTAAAGTTCAGCAGGAAGCGCACCTCCTCAAGCATCTCCCGTGTTAGCAAATGAGCTTCATCGGTAATGATTACCGGAATTCGCTTCTGTATTTCAATCAGGTTTGTTATCTCTCTGGTAAGCTGCCGTTTGGCGTCGCCTCGGTAGAACTTTGCTTCGCAACCAAGCTGATTCAGTACTTCCCAGTAGAAGTTCCGTGGTGTCAGGGCTGAATCACTGATATACATGACTTTGTACCGGTTGGTGTCGAGGGCGGTTACCAGCTTACGGATCCCAGTAGTTTTGCCTGTCCCCACATCGCCCGTTACAACGGCAAATAGCCTGTTCCTGGCAACATATTCAAGCCGACTGCATAGTTCATCTATCCCCGGATGACAGTAAAGCTCATTTTCAGGTATGTCCCGGGAAAACGGTGTGCGGAGGAAATTGAAGTACTGCTCAAACATCACCGCCACCGCCTTTCATGCTCCGGAAAGACAGGGCGCCCATCTTCTGTTTCTGCCGTTTGGCATTATCCGTTTCGTACACCTTCAACAGCCTCGAATGTGTAGCTTTAGGGGTTGCCGGTAGCTTTTCAGCCCTGCCGCAGAACTCCCCAACTTTAAGCGGTGGTACGGCTCTTTTGCGTTCCCCGCCATACCATACTTCGACCAGGCTCATATCAAAGGGGTCATACCGTAAATCTACCTTTTTGCCAATATACTCAAGACCGGCCTCATACTCAATGCCATTCAGCTTAAAGCAGCCGGTGCGGTCTACCTTTCTTGTATCCTCCCAGAGGAAGGCGTCGTGACATTCTTCCGGTGTAGCAAACCTTACCTTCTTAGGGTCGGCGGAATAGGTATGCATTGGGGTATCATCTTTAAGGCTGCTGTGCGGGTGGTTATTGTAGCCTTCATCCAGCCATATCCGAAATTTACGATTTAATTCTTCAAGGTTCTTCGCCTTTTCCAGGGATAGTTCTTGTAGGAATTCCTCAACAGTGCCATTAAAACGCTCAATTTTTCCCTTGCTTTGAGGTGAATAAGCCTTTGTGTTCAGGCGCCGGATCCCAAGCTTTGCACAGGCTATCCGGAACCAGCGGGATACAAATACCTTACCGTTATCTACATAAACGCTGTCCGGTTTGCCATATTTAAGGATGGCCTTCCTGAAACAGTCCTCAATGATGGGCAGCCGCTGGTTGTCATAGAATTCTCCATGACAGACCAGCCTGGTTGCATCGTCAATAAACGCAACCAGGTATGTCCGTTTTTTCCTTCCGTTAGATGTGGGAATGTACGGACCATACTTAATATCAGCTTGCCATAATGTATTCCTGCCGGTGCGTACAAAACGCCGGGCGGCACTTCCTTTAAGTCCTGTCATCTTCAGATCAGCAGAACCAAAGCCCAGGTTTAACAGGTGCCGGGATAGGGTGCTCCGGGATAGACTGCCTTTTTCCACAACCCCTTCCCCTTCAAGGATGCGGATAATCCTTCGCACACTCCTCTGCGGCAGTTCCTGCTTAAGCTCCACTGCACGGTTAAGTACGTCCTGTGATGTGGTTTTAAGCTTTCCAACATCGCTCCTGGTCTTTGGTAAAAGACCGTCATAGCTCATCTCCCGGTAAGCTGCCAGATACCTTCTGAGCGTCCTTTCGGAAATGTTCTCCCGTTCCAGAATTTCATGCCGTATCCTGCGTTTTTCCGCCTCGTCCAGATCAGGAACCAGTAACGGTGCGATAATTTCATGTCGCTTTAGGGCCTTTTCCATCTCTGCTTTGTTCACCATGTTCATCCCTCCAGTAACTTTTTCTTAAAGATTACCAGAGAGCCTTAACGGTCAACAGGTCAAACTATGTGGAAAATATCTATAAAAATTCCCCCGCCATGTGGTTTGTCAGCCATAGGTTGGCTGCGCTAATAGCAAGGTTACTGCTTTCAATATCCGGAAATTCTGCAAGAACCTTTTCTAACATACAAAATATACTCAGGCCCTTAAATACCAACTCATTTACGGTTTTCCCCAAAAGCCTGTATAGCACTGATCTTAATGCTCCTGCTGCCTGATGACCTTTTTCCGAAACTCCGCCATCCATCGCTTCAGAGTGGAAATACTGGATGCCGTTTCAACCTTTTCAACAGGAATTCCTTCTTCCATGTCCCGCAGCGCCAGTTCAACGTCACAGGCTGAATAATGCTTATACGGTTTTATGAAATCAGGGATTACGGCATGGGTCTTAGGGCATGTTTGGCACTTAACCCTGTAGATGATTATCCATTCCACTATGTCACCAATATGTACGTGCCGGTCGTAACTGTCGTGAAGTTTAATGCTGCCGCCACATACAGGACATTTCAAAACCAATACCTGGCCTGCCAAATACTGCAAAATTTTTGCCCGGTAGTCCTTAACGTTTCGCCCTAAATATGCTATAATCATATTACTTTAGGTGGGGGCTTTGAGCGTTAAATGCTGCAACATTTAACAGAAAAACTCAAAGCTCCTTTTATTTTCCCTCCCCGAAGTTGCTTCAGGGAAAATTTTAACATACCTAAAAACGGTCACGCAACACGAGCAATTAATTGACATCTAGACCGGGCAGAAACACTATTGCACGTTCTAAATGCTCTCCTTCTATATAAGCCATCCCATAGTCTTTTATATATTCATCCTCAATAGTTTTATCCTCACAGTATTCATCTTTAGGATATATATTGCCTCGATATCCACTATCCATGATTA
>DUNV01000016.1 GCA_012839215.1 Bacillota bacterium | reverse complement strand
TGGTGCCGATATTACCACCTGGGCCTACCTACGCACACTTCAGAAAGAAAATCTAAGAACATTTATTTCCCAGCCTTGCCCGGCGGTTGTTAATTACATGCAAAAATATTGTCATGATATCCTTGAAGATCTTATTACCGTGCAAAGCCCTATGCTTTGCACGGCTATCTACCTTAAGAAATACCTGGGGGTGGAGGAAAGGCTTTGTTTTCTTTCCCCCTGCATAGCTAAGATTTGGGAAATTAACGAACCCGAAACGGGTGGTTTTGTTACTTATAGCATTACATTTAAGAAGTTAGCAGATTATTTACAACAGAAAGGGATCGATCTTCATGGCTATACGGAGAAAGAATTCGATCTTGCCGCTCATAGTCTTGGGGAAATTTTCAGCTTGCCCGGCGGCCTAAGGGAAAACGTCCATCTGTATGCAGAAAACGCCTGGGTAAAACAGGTAGAAGGAACCGAAATGGCTTACCCCTACCTAGGTGAATACTCACGGCGCAAAAAAGAGGGTAAATCCCTGCCCCTAGTCGTGGATATCCTTAGTTGCAGCCATGGCTGTAATATAGGCTCTGGAACCACCAAGATCCTCGACGTCACGGATGTGGAGGAAACAATGAATATGCTGAAGGTCAATAGGAAAAAAAGCCAACAGGGCAAGGATAGCGGGGAAATCCTCGCCTTTTTTGATAATAAGCTGTCCCTTAAGGATTTTAGGCGGCAGTACGCCCCCGAGGAGACACCTCCTTTCCTTGAGGTGCCTTCCGGCGAACTGGAGAAAATTTTTAACAGCATGCACAAGTTTACCGAAGAATCCCGCAATAGAAACTGTAATGCCTGTGGTTACGCCAGCTGTCAGCATATGGCCGCAGCAATTTATAACAATTGTAATCATAAGGAAAATTGCCTTGATTATAATATTAAACTTTCGGCTGAAAGGGATATTCTGGAGCAAAAAAATCGTGAAATCACTGGTCTACTGGGGGAAGTACAGGAAAAATCAGAACAGCTTGAAGAAGCTTTTAAACAATTAAAAGAGCTGGATCAGTTAAAAACCGACTTCTTATCCACTGTTTCTCACGAGCTGAGAACGCCGCTGACATCGGTTTTGGGGTTTGCCCGCATGATTGAAAAAAAGATCGATGGTACTATTTTGCCCCGCATAACGATTGATGATAAAAAGGTCAACCGGGCTATGGAGCAAGTCAGGGGCAACGTCTCTATTATCGTTTCTGAAGGAGAGCGTCTGACAAAGCTAATCAATGATGTGCTGGATATAGCCAAGATGGAAGCTGGACGGACAGAATGGAAAATGGATTGGATTCATCTTCCGGATGTAATTTCCCAAAGCATTGCCTCTATCTCTTCGCTCTATGAGAGTAAAGGGATTGACCTTCTTACCGAAATGAATGATAATCTGCCAACTGTTTTTTGTGACAGCGATCGTATCATTCAGGTGTTGTTAAATCTATTTTCCAATGCTGTTAAATTCACGGAGGAAGGCCCTGTTATCTGCCGGGTGATGAGTGATGGCGAATTTATGAGGGTGAGTGTTGTTGACAGAGGGATGGGAATCGCCCCGGAGGATTGTGCCAGGGTCTTTGAAAAATTTAGGCAGGCGGGTGATGTCCTGACAGATAAGCCCAAGGGCACAGGGCTGGGATTGCCTATCTGTAAGGAAATAGTGGAGCACCACGGCGGCGCTATCTGGGTGGAAAGCGAGCTGGGCCTGGGCAGCACATTTTCTTTTACCCTTCCGTTGCAGCCGCTGGAAAAGGATGGGGATGCACCGGAAGGCGGTGGACTGGAAAAGGCGGAGGAAAAAGATTTAACGTTGCCGTACTATAATGAAACCCCCAGGGAACCGGCTATTTTTGGAAGGGAAAATCTATCCCCTGCCATTTCTATAAAAAAAGTTATCTTGGTTGTTGACGACGAAAAGCAAATTCGCCTATTATTGCGACAGTTGCTGCAGGAAAAGGGCTACCGGGTAGATGAGGCGGGGGATGGCCTGGAGGCGATCAAGAAAATCAAACAAACCCAACCGGATCTGGTTATTCTTGATGTAAAGATGCCGCAGTTATGTGGTTTTGATGTGGCCGCTGTCATAAAAAATGATCCACAGGTTAAAAAAACGCCCATTGTTTTCCTCTCTATGCTGGAAAACCGGGAAAGGGGACTGGAACTGGGTGTTGAAAACTATTTTACAAAGCCGGCCGATATTGACCAGTTGCTCCAAGTAGTGGATGAACTGTTGGAGAAAAGGTGCTAAAAATCAGGATGTGGAACCCATAGGGTATTACCCGGGAGGAGATAAGGATGGCAAAAATTCTAATTGTCGATGATGAACCCCATATCAGGCTGCTTCTAGAGCAGACACTGGAGGATCTGGAGGATGACGATGTAGAGTTGCTTGTAGCTGAGGATGGTGCGGAAGGACTAGACTGTATTATCGACGAAATGCCGGAACTGGTTTTTTTAGACGTCATGATGCCAAAAATGAGCGGTTTTGAGGTCTGTCACAGGGTAAAAAATGAGCTCAAACTGAAAAATGTTTACATAGTCCTTCTTACCGCCAAAGGCCAGGAGTTTGATAAGCTGAAAGGCCAGGAAGTAGGGGCGGATATGTATATGACCAAGCCCTTTAATCCCGATGAGATCGTAGAAAAAGCACAGGAGGTCCTGGGCCTCTAGCCGGATATGCAGGGGTAGCAGGCAGGTGGCCTGAAGATGAATACTATCTTTCTTATCCTTTATACAGCTTTTCTAGTGCAGTTGTTTGTCGGTTTTTATAGCCTTTGGCTCGATCATCGCCATGAGGCAAATATCGCCTTTTTTTTAATCTGCCTTTGCTGTGCCTGGTGGTCCTTCAGCTTTGCTTTTATGTTTACAGCCCCCCTGCCGGAAAGGGCCCTATTTTGGTTTCGGTTATCTTTTGCCGGCTGGCTTATGGCAGCAGGGCCTAGCCTGCATTTCTTTCTGGTAATTGCCGGCGATCCCTGGTTGAAAAAAAGATGGGTTTATCTTTTGATCTACCTACCGGGATTTGTTTACCTTTATGGGGCCCTGGCCGGTCATTTTCCGATGGAGCTGGCCTACGTAGTGCCCTATGGCTATAGCGGGGGGACGATGATCAGCGCTACCATCTGGTACCGCTCCTTTTCTATTTACTATCTTGGCTATGTCCTTGTGGGGATCATCAAACTGGCGCAGTGGGGTAGGAAATCGACGCTGGAAAGTGAAAAAAAGCAGGCCTTTCTGCTCACTTGGACAACACTGGGTAGTGTCGTACTCATCTACCTGATAGGCACCCTGCTTCCTGCCCTTTCCATAGTCTCAGTTCCCCGTATTCCCCCGGCGATGGCCCTGATCTGGGTACTGGGAATGTGGACAGCGATTAGACGTTATCAGCTTCTGGATCTCAATCTTAATATTGCCACGGATGAAATTATTGCCCGTATTGAGGATATGCTACTGCTGGTAAACCCTGCCGGGGAAATTTCCCGCATTAACCCTAGCGTGGAAACGGTTCTGGGCCTGAAGGAATCCAGGGTGCAAAAATATCCTGTCACGGAACTTTTCCACGAAACTGATCGGCCCCTCCTCACTAACCTCCTGGCAGAGCTAAGGGAAAGATGCCGGGATCGATTCTTGGAAGAGCTCAACCTTCAGACGGCAAGCGGTGAGCCCATTCCTATAAGATTGTCTGCTGCCTCCCTGGAAAGTTCCCAGGGCGATTTTGCCGGCATCATCCTCATTGGCAAAGATTTGCGGGAAACCAGGTTGTTGCAGGAGGAAATAATCGAACGCAGGAGGGTAGAAGAGGAACTGCACGCCTCCATGCAAAGGCTGGAGGAACTTGATCGCCTCAAAACAGATTTTCTTTCTTCGGTATCCCATGAGCTGCGTACACCCCTTACCTCCATCCTGGGATTTGCCACTATTATAAAAAAACGTTTTGAGGATGTCCTTTTGCCCGCTTTTGGAGTGCAGGAAAAAAAGGTTGCCCGGGCGGCAAAGCAACTTGGGGATAATATTGAGATTATAATCTCCGAGGGTCGGCGTCTGACCAATCTTATTAACGAGGTGCTGGATATTGCCAAAATGGAGGCAGGCCGCGTAGAATGGAAGGTTGAGCCCTTTGAACTGCCCGATGTGCTCGCTAGTGCTGTGGCTGTAGTGCAGCCCCTTCTACACCAAAAAGGGCTAACAATTAGAACGAAGATCTCCGGGAGTCTTCCTGTTCTTTGCGGCGATCGCGACCGCATTATCCAAGTTTGCATTAACATTTTATCCAACGCGGTAAAGTTTACGGATGAAGGTGGGGTGACTGTGTCTGCAACCATGCATAGTCCCGGGGAGGTTTTGGTTGGCATTGCTGATACCGGCAAGGGGATAAAACCTGAGGAACAGGATAAGGTCTTTGATAAATTCAAGCAGGTAGGGGATACGCTAACGGATAAACCCATCGGGACAGGCCTGGGCCTGCCCATCTGCCTGGAGATTATCAAACAACACGGGGGCCGCATCTGGGTGGAAAGCGTGCCTGGATCGGGTAGCACCTTTCTTTTCACCTTGCCTGCGGGGGGCCGGGGAAAAAAAATATCTCCCACGCAGGAGGGGGATTTACTGCCGGGTGGCCTCGGTGGCACAGCCCTATCAGGGCTGGGCCCACTCCCGGTGTTTAACCCGGGTGAAAATGTAAATGGTATTTCCGCAGGGGTAGCTAATGCCGATGATGCTGCCTTGGATCCGGCAAAAAAATATATTCTGGTGGTGGACGACGAGGTAAATATACGTAAATATCTACGCGATGAGCTGCAGGAAAAAGGCTACCTTGTCAGGGAGGCGGGTAATGGGGAGGAGGCTTGGAAAATGATCAGGGATTCTAGGCCCGAGCTAATTATTCTGGATGTCATGATGCCGGTAATGGATGGTTTTACTGTATTGGAAACGCTTAAAAAAGTACCGGAAACAGCTAATACCCATGTCATCATGTTAACGATAGCTGAGGAAAAAGTGCGGGCTGAGCGCTTGGGGATCAGCGGTTATTTTACCAAGCCGATTAATATTGAGGCTCTGCTAGCAAAAGTTGATCGCCTGTTGTCTTGATTCGTCAGACAGGCCTACACGGGATGCCTGTATTGCCTAGGAGGTGGCTGGATGCAGATTAACCTGAAAAGGCTACTCAAAAAAAAGGAAATTGTCTCCTTGTTGCAGGATATTATCGAACCTTCCGCCCATATTGCCATAACAGATTCTTCGGGAAGGCATCTTATTGGTGAAAAGATCGCTACAATGCAGGTTGCCGTTCCTGTGCTTTGGGAGGGCCGGGAAATTGCATTGGTAAAGGGAGAACATCAGCAGGCTTCCCTTGTGGCCTCCCTCCTTTCATATGCAGTTGCCCAGGAGGTCGAAAAAAAATATCTGGGCAAAGAAACGCTGGAAAAGTATAAAGAAATCAACCTGCTCTACGAAATAACGGAAAAATTGACCGCCCTGATGCACCCTAGCGAGGTGGCCCGTGCCATCATAGATGAAATCAAAAATTTAATTGTGGCGGATCATATCGCAGTTTTTGTGTACGCCGAAGAGGCAGGCAATCTCAGGCCGCTGGCAACCTGGGGAAAAATGTGTGGTTCGGAGAGTAACATAACCTACCCCGGCAAGGGTATCATCGAGGCCGTTGCCAGGGGCGGCAAAGGAGAAATCATCAACGAAACAGCAGGTGATCGGCGCTATACCCCCGGGGAAATTATTATTAGCTCGGTGATCTGTGTTCCCCTAAAAATTAAGGAAAAAACCTCCGGTGCCGTTTTCGTTGGAACGGAAAAAAGCCATAGCTATACTGCCGGGGATCTTAAACTGCTCTCCGCACTGGCATTTCAAGGCGCCAGCGCCCTGGAAAATATCCGCCTTTTCGATAATGTTGTAAGAGAGCAAGAGGAAAAGAAGCAGGTTACCCGCCTCTTTGGACGTTACGTGGCCGCGCAGGTCGTCGAGGAAATCCTTAGTGTGGGCGAGCAAAACCTAAAACTGGGCGGCCATCGCCGCGAAATAACTGTATTGTTTGTGGATATCAGACAATTTACCAGGATTGTAGAGTTGCTGGGCCCGGAAGAGATTGTCGAGCTTCTAAATCACTTTTTTGAAATTGTAACCCGCTGCATTTTCGAAAATCAGGGCACAATCGATAAATTTATTGGTGACGCCGTAATGGCTTTCTTTAATGCTCCCCTGCCGTTGGAAGATCATGCAACGCGGGCTGTCCAGGCTGCCCGGCAAATTATGTTGGAAATTGCTGAACTGCGGAAAGTGGCCCGGGAAAAATGGCGAATTGAATTGCAACCCGGCATCGGTATTAACATTGGCGAAGCTGTTGTAGGCAATATAGGTACGGAAAATCGCATGGATTATACAGCAATTGGCGATACGGTCAATCTGGCCCAGCGCCTGGAATCCATAGCCGGGCCGGGTGAGGTGCTCATCAGCGAAGAAGTTTACCGCTATGTGCAGGGTAAATTTCCTACTGTACCGCTTGGCAAGAAATCTATCAAAGGAAAGGAACGTCCCGTGATGGTTTACAAGCTGCAATAAAAGCGGGGCGGAACCATCCGTGTATTGTCAGGCTTTTACCAGGGCGGAAATTTCTTTAAAACCAGGCAGGTGCGATCCGCCGCATAGCTCAAAAAGCACTGCCTCATAGGTAGTCAGGTAAATTCCAGCTTGTGCCATACGCAGCAGGGCGTATTTTTTATCGCTTTTACGGCGGGAAGAAATACAATCGGCCGGTAAAAAGACATGATATCCTGCCTGTAGCAGATCTAGGGAAGTTTGCAGGACGCAAACATGGGATTCGATACCAGCAATGATGGTGGTTCTTTTGCCTGTCTCCTCTAGGGCCCTGACGAAGGCCGGCTCCTTCATAGCGCTAAAACTAGTTTTTTCGATGGGGCTGTAATTCCCCAGGGCCTCATCTATGGGCGGGATGGTTGGCCCCAGGCCCTTTGTATACTGCTGGGTGATCAACCAGGAAACACCAAGGATCTGGCAACCCTTAATGAGCTTTATAACAGATTTGGCAAGCCCCTCCCTATTTTCCATGGCAGGCATGAGCCGCTTTTGGAAATCAATGAGGACTAGAATGGCATCTTTCTGACTTATTCTAACTACTTTCATCATTTTTCGCCCACTTTCTCTTTTTAAAAAAACTTGTCAAAATAGCTTTTTTAAATATGGTTTCCAATACATTATAAAATTTTTTTTGGGGGAGTTCCAGGTTTTTCTGATATAATTAAGCGGGTGACTTCGTTGCAGCAACGGGGTGGAACCCTAAACTTGCTTTTTGAACTAAATGGGATATAATAGGTCCGTAAAGCATTTTATCTGCATTTTAAGCCATATACCATAACTAAACTGGGGGTTTCATGAAATGAAAGAATATAACCCGCTTGAATTAGAACCAAAATGGCAGGATTATTGGGAAAAAAACGAGTTTCATCGTACGGGGAGCGACCCCCAAAAGGATAAATATTATGTTTTGGAGATGTTCCCCTATCCCTCGGGGAAACTGCATATGGGGCATATGAGGGTCTATTCTATTGGGGACGTGCTGGCCCGTTTTTTAAAGATGAAGGGTTTTAACGTGCTGCACCCTATGGGTTGGGATGCCTTTGGATTGCCCGCAGAAAATGCCGCCAGGCAGCGTGGAGCCGATCCCTCTGCATGGACCGCCTCCAATATTGCCGCCATGAAAGAACAGCAGAAAGCCTTGGGGTTAAGCTATGATTGGGATAGGGAGGTAACGACCTGCCAACCGGATTACTATCGCTGGAACCAATGGCTTTTTCTCCTCTTCTATAAACATGGACTGGCCTACAAGAAAAAATCCCCTGTCAACTGGTGCCCATCCTGCGGGACGGTCCTTGCCAATGAACAAGTAGTCAATGGGGGGTGTTGGCGCTGTGGTAGCGAAGTTACCTCCCGGGAACTGGAGCAGTGGTTTCTAAGGATCACCGATTATGCAGACCGCCTGCTGGAGGATCTCAGCCTGTTGGAGGGATGGCCCCACAGGGTTAGGATCATGCAGGAAAACTGGATCGGTCGCAGCTACGGGACAGATATCACCTTCAAGGTCAAGGATATGGATGAAGACCTGACTGTTTTTACCACACGTCCGGATACACTTTTTGGGGTAACTTACATGGTGCTGGCGCCGGAACACCCTTTGGTGGAGAAACTTATCGCCGGCAAACCCCAGGAGGAAGAAATAAAAAAATTTATACGGGAGATGAAAAGGGAAAGTGAGCTGGCGAGAACCTCTGCCGAAACAGAAAAAATCGGGCTTTTTACCGGTGGGACGGCTATCAACCCCATTAACGGGGAGGAATTTCCCATTCTGGTGGGCAATTATGTTTTGATGAGCTATGGCACCGGGGCGGTCATGGGTGTGCCGGCCCACGATCAGAGGGATTTCATGCTGGCACAGCGCTACAATATTCCCATTCGGGTTGTTGTCAATTCGCCGGAGCAGGATTTAACGGCTGCCCCGCTGGCTGAAGCCTACGAGGGGAGCGGCCGCCTGGTCAATTCCGGTGAATTTAATGGTATGGATAACATTAAGGCCGGGGAGGCTATTACAAAATGGCTGGAGGAAAAGGGCAGGGGCGGCTATCGCGTCCGTTACCGCCTGCGTGATTGGTTGATCTCCAGGCAACGTTATTGGGGAACGCCTATCCCCATCATTTATTGCCCGAAGTGCGGCGCCCTTCCTGTTCCTGAAGATGATCTTCCCATCTTGTTACCACTGGGGATCGATCTTGCAGAATCGCAGCAATCTCCTCTCGTTGAACACAGGGAATTTTTTGAAACTACCTGTCCCGGCTGTGGGGGTAAGGCACGCCGCGAGACAGATACCATGGATACTTTTTTCTGTTCCTCATGGTATTACCTGCGCTACGCCGATCCCCACCAGGATAAGTTGCCATTTTCAAGGGAAAAGGCGGATTACTGGCTGCCGGTGGATCAGTATATCGGTGGGATTGAGCATGCTGTCCTGCACCTGCTTTATTCCCGTTTTTTTACAAAATTTTTAAAGGACCATGGTCTGGTGGATGCTGCTGAGCCTTTCCAACGTTTACTGGCCCAGGGAATGGTTTACAAAGATGGGGCAAAAATGTCCAAATCCAAGGGCAATGTCGTTAGTCCGGATGAAATAATAGAACGCTTCGGAGCCGACACAGGTCGACTTTTTATTCTTTTTGCCGCTCCCCCGGAAAAGGATCTTGATTGGAATGATCAGGGTGTAGAGGGTTGCCACCGCTTCCTGCGCCGTGTCTGGAGGCTTTTCCAGCAGTGTATGCCTCTTTTTTCCATCCCCAAATCAGCCGGCAATTCAGCCAAAGGCATTTTTACCGGGCTGGGGGCTGAGGCTGAAAAGTTGCAACGCACTCTCCACGAAACAATAAAAAGGGTTACCATCGATATTGAGGAGCGTTTTAATTTTAACACAGCCATCAGCGCTATTATGGAACTGGTTAATGCCTTTTTTGCCTACTTTAATGAGGTTAAGGAAAAGGATAGTAGCGATACTGCGCCTTTCCTTACTGATGCCCTTGAAAAATTGCTCATGGTTCTGGCCCCCTTTGCCCCGCATATCACAGAAGAACTTTGGCACCTTAGCGGGCACAGGGATACTAGCATCCATGCCCAGCCCTGGCCGGCCTTTAACACCGAGGTTTTAAAGGTAGATGAGGTGGAAATTGTTTTTCAAGTCAACGGCAAGGTCAGAGGGCGCCTGCAGGTTCCAACAGATTCTAGCGAAGAAGAGCTACTGGAAATTGCCAAGGGGCATGAAAAGGTCCGTGCCTATTTGGAAGGAAAAACGATCATAAAAACGATTACCGTTCCTGGAAAACTCGTAAACATCGTTGTGCGGTAATAGAGCCTGTGCGTGGAACTATGGCAGTGATGGTTTAGGGGAGATACCTGGGGCCTGGTAGAGATAAAGGGAGAAAATAAAGCCACAAAGAAGAGCAATTTTTTTTCTAGGGGGCATGGGAAACCAGTAAGCTTCACAAATTAGTGCCATATTTTCCTGCCAGTTTATCTTCGGCAGCCTGAAGTAAAGTTTGTCGCCGCCCTTATGCACTAGGGCGGCCTTTCTGTTTTCCATGGAACTTTCTTTTTTTCCCTCATAATAAACCCAGATATGGGATGGGGAAAAGAAAAATTCGTAGGGGATATCCAGAGCCTCCAGGGTGGAGGCCAGGATGATAAAACGGGTTTTACAATCGCCGGCCCCTTTTTCCATAGCCTCTTCCGCTGTGGGGAAATACCAGGGGCGGTTATAATTGAGCCAGTCAAAGCGATAGGGAAACGATTGTAAAATAAATCTCTCCACAAGGGCGGGATCCTCCCTATTGGGAAGAAGGGAGAGAATTTTTTCTACGGCGAGTGGATCGGTGGGGATCGCAAAAAGCCTGTATATGCTTGTTGCCAGATCAGCTGGGCAGGGATAAAGGACCAGCAGCATCCACAGCAAGAAAAAGACAATGGATCTGATGGGATATTTTTTTCCAGGTGCCAACCCCTTCCCCCCCTTGAACCTTGGGATCTTTACTTTCTTTAAAACCCGGGATTTTTTTATTGGACCAATGTTTTTATTTTATTCACCCAAGGTTTAAAACTACCTGCACCTATGTCAGGATATTCTATACACATTTAATTATGCTTCATGCTTCGAGTGAAACCTTTACCAAAACTTTTTAATTGTTAGTCTGTAACCGATAGTTTATAGAAAAGCTAATGATTTTTTTGGTAACATTTCCTCTTTTGGCAGGAAAAGGGCAGAAGATTGCCGAAAAAGAATAAAAATAAGTTGCCCATTACGGGCGTTGAGATGATAGTGGGATGCCAGAAGGCATGTAACAACCATTATTAATTTGTCCGGCATTCCGAAAAAAATTCTATTGAAGGGTGCAGGGTGTTGTTTAAGCTTACGCCAAAGGAACAAAAACTTGTTATTTTGCTTGGTTTTCTTTTGGCCCTCGGCATTGTGCTAAAATTTGTTTTGCCTGAACCGGAAACCCTGCATATCAGCAAGGGGGCCGGGGCCGGCGGCGAAGGGGCCCCCCTTCACGGCAGGGTGCAAGGAGTTCCCGGTGAGGAGATGGGACAGGACAGCCTTTCTGAAATGAAGAATACAATCATGGTCCATGTGGCGGGAGCAGTAACCAGATCAGATGTTTATGTCCTGGAAGAAGGGGCGCGCGTCCACCAGGCTATTGAAAAGGCAGGTGGAGCCCTCGAGGACGCAGATCTTGAACGGATTAATCTTGCCCAGCCTCTTTATGATGGGCAGCAGGTCATCGTTCCCCGGCAGTTGCAGGGGGGTATTCCTTCAGGGGAAATAGGAACCCCACCTCATAATGAAGGGAAAATAAATATTAACTTGGCAATCCAATCCCAGTTTGAATCACTTCCGGGTATTGGCGCGGTCAAGGCACAAAGCATTATTAGGTATAGGCAAGAAAATGGGTATTTTTCCAGTATTGAGGATTTAACCAAAGTAAATGGAATCGGGGAAAAGACCCTGGAAAATATTAAAGAATTCATTACTATCTATTGATTCTGTTTATCATTATGGCTAAGCTGCCCAATCCATCCGTTATTTTGCAATAAAGCGAGCGTTTTCGCTTTTTTGCTTTTAGGAAGGATTTTATTCCGAAGGTGAAGTATATATCTTATGGGCTACTAAATAGAATGGAGGTAGCAAGAATTCTATGCGGATAAATAAAGTATGGGGCTATCTTTCATTATTCTTTCTCCTGGCCATAGGTATCTGGGTTATTAACTTATATGCTGATTGGTTATGGTTCTGCAATCTGGGCTATGAGGCGGTTTTTATGAAAACTTTTCTTGCTAGCTGGGGTGTTCGCCTGGCAGCATGGCTGCTGTTTTTTCTTTTCTTTTATATAAATCTGTTTTTTACCAGGAAATCACTTTCCACCTTTCCAAACCCCAGGTTCAAAGAACAAATTGAGAGCGGTAACCTGGGCAGATTCTTTGCCCCCAAAAGAATAACAATGATTTTTCTCGGAGCCAGCCTGATCATTTCCTTTTTTTATTCAGCATCAGCTGGCAGTATGTGGATGCCCACCCAGCAGTTTATTAATGGGGTGGCATTCGGGATTCGGGAGCCGATTTTCCAAAGGGATGTTTCCTTTTATATCTTCCAGCTTCCTTTTTTGCGCCTGCTTTACACTTATCTTCAGACGATGGTTATTCTTACCCTTGTTGTTGCCGGTATTATATATTTTATATCCAGCCCTACCGTGCAGGTGGGCAGGAGGATATCCTTTGTCCCCCAGATCGGGCAGGGGCATCTTTCACTTTTATTAGCCTTTTCTTTCCTTTTGAAGGCCGGGGATTACCGGCTAAAAATGTATGAACTCATGCTTTCCCCGGGGGGTGTAACTTTTGGACCTGGCTATACAGATATTAACGCCAACCTGCCTGCCCTGTGGATACTTTTCCTTTTGGCGGTGTTGATTGCTGGATTGCTTGTTTTCAATATTTTTCGCCGGCAATCCCGGCTAATTTATATTAGTATTGGGCTTTTGGTTGGGGCCTCCCTGCTGGTGGGGAGTGTTTACCCGGGATTGGTGCAGCAGTTTCGTGTTAGCCCCAATGAGCTTGCTTTGGAGCGCCCCTACCTGGAGCATAATATTGCCCTGACACGGCGGGCCTTCGGATTGGATGATATCGTCAGGGAAATCTACCCGGCACAGGCAGAACTGGGCTGGGATGGCCTGGAAAGGAACAAGGGGACGCTGGATAATGTGCGGCTTTGGGATTACCGTCCCTTGCGCCAAACCTACAATCAGTTACAGGGTATTAAACCCTATTATGAATTTGTGGACGTGGATACGGATCGTTACAATATTGGCGGGGAATACAGGCAGGTCATGCTTTCTGCCCGGGAGCTGAACCAGGATAAACTGGCCTCCCAGGCTCAAACCTGGGTAAATTTGCGTTTGCAGTATACCCATGGCTATGGCATGACCATGAGCCCGGTAGCCAGGGTCACCTCCCAAGGACTGCCAGTTTTTACAGTGCAGGATATTCCGCCGGTACTCTTTGGCGGGTTGGAACTAGCACAGCCGGAAATCTATTACGGGGAGATCAGCAACAATTATGCTATTGTCAATACAAAAATGCCTGAATTTAGCTACCCTGTAGGGGACAACAATGCTTTTACCCATTATGAAGGCAGCGGGGGTGTGCCCTTGAACAATTTCGCTAGGCGGTTCCTCTATGCACTCAAGTTTTCAGATTATAACCTGATCCTTTCTAAAGAGGTTACGCCTGGAAGCCGCATTATGTTCAACCGGCGCATTCTACCCCGTGCCCAAGCACTGGCCCCCTTTTTGCGCTATGATGGTGATCCATACCTTGTTCTTTCCGAAGGGCGCCTTTATTGGGTCCTCGATGCCTATACAATTTCCGATACCTTCCCCTATGCCCAGCCATACGAAGGGATTAACTATATCCGTAATTCCGCCAAGGTGATCATTGATGCCTACCATGGAAGTGTGGATTTTTATCTCATCGATCCGGGCGACCCCCTCATCCAAACTTTTTCCCGTATTTTCCCCGGCCTATTCAAGGATAT
>DUNV01000015.1 GCA_012839215.1 Bacillota bacterium | reverse complement strand
TCTCGTTGAGAAGGGTATCATCGAGATCAAGGGCCAACAACTTATAATCCATTTCCTATCCTCACAGTTATTATATATAAGGTAACTACTATTAGATTACAGTGAAAAAGGGCTGCTGTCAATGAACGGGTGCATCACGGGGGCGGTTCTCCTGTTGGGGGACTGCATCACGGGGACGGTTCTCCTGTTGCACTACTGCTTGCCTGTTCAAAAGGAAATGCAACAGGAGAACCGTCCCCGTGATGCAGTCCCATGTTTCACGTAATTCCATGAAGCTTCCGGTATAGTTCCCCTGCCACCCTGGCACTGATGCCCTTAACAGATCTAATTTCCTCAAGTGTGGCCTCCCGGATTGCTTCCAACCCTTTAAAGTGTTCCAGCAAGGCCTTTCTGCGAATCGGTCCTATCCCCGGAACGCTTTCCAGGAACGAACCAATACTGCTTTTAACATTGAGGTCCTGGCTCAAGGAAAGGGCAAAGCGGTGTGCCTCGTCGCGCACCCGCTGTAAAAGCTTGAGGGCGGGGTGGGAGGCCGAAAGGCGCAGGGGGTTTTTCCTGTTGGGAACAAAAAGCAGTTCTTCTTCTTCAGCTAGCGCCACCATGGGGATGCTCCCCAAACCCCCGGCCCTGAAAATCTGTTGCCCTATAGACAGCTGACCGCGGCCGCCATCAATAAGCACCAGTGAGGGCGGCGGCAGTTTGCTGTTGTGAAGGCGACGTTCCAGCATTTCGGCAAGTGCGCCATAATCGTCGGCAGCCTTCCCTTTCCTAATCTTAAAACGCCTGTATCCTTCCTTCCAGGGCCTGCCTTTTTGAAAAACGACCATTGAACCTACTGTTTCTTTTCCACCAAAGTGGGAAATATCATAGCCTTCAATCCTTTCCGGAGGCGTGGGGAGCCCTAAAACCTTGGCCAATTCCTCCAACACCCTTTCATCCTCCCTAACCCCCTTTTCCTCCAACTTGCTGTGCTGCAAGGTGTTTCTTTTCAACAATTCCAAAAGGGCCTTTTTCTCCCCCCTTTGGGGGACCCTGATGGTCACCCGGCCGCCGCCTTTTTCCTTTTCCAGCCACTTTTCCAGAAACTTGTGTTCCTCCGGTAGGTGGGAAAGTAGAAGCTCCCCGGGAATAAAGGAGGCACCGGAATAAAAATGGCGGATAAACTCCTTCGTCACCACCTCCGGCTCCATATCTTGTGTCCGACGGGAGGAAAAATTTTCCGCACCGAGCAGCTTGCCGCCGCGCACTTTAAAAAGTCCGGCAGAAAAACCCCATGGCCGGGAAACCAGGGCTATAATATCCCGATCACGCATATCACTAGTTACAACCTTTTGCCGCTCCATCAATTTTTGCAGGGAAAAAAGCTGATCGCGCAAGCGAGCAGCCTTTTCATAATCGAGGGCCTCCGCTGCGGCACCCATTTCATGTTCGATTTTTTTTAGCAGGACCTGCTGCCGGCCTTCGAGAAAGAGGATGACCTGTTCCACGACTGCCAGGTACTCCTTGCCGGAGACGCTCCCCCTGCAGGGGGCCAGGCAGCGTTTAATCTGCCAGTTGAGGCAGGGGCGCCCCCTCGCCGTTCCTTCCTGCAAGGGCTGTTTACAACTGCGCAGTGGGAAAAGCTTTTTGATAAGGCGCATTGTATCCCGCACGGCACCAACATTGCTGTAGGGGCCAAAATATTTCGCCTTTTTCTTTTCCGGCTGTCGGGCCACCACCAGCCGGGGAAAGGGCTCATTCGTGGTCAAGCAAAGGTAAGGGTAGCGTTTATCGTCCTTAAACTGCACATTATAGTGGGGGGTATATTCCTTGATAAGGTTGGATTCAAGGATAAAAGCCTCCACTTCGGAATCGGTAATAATATAGGATAGATCGGCAATCTTCTCCGCCATGATCCTGACACGGGGGGAAAGTGAGGCCAGGTTTTGAAAATAGAAGCGCACGCGCTGACGCAGATCGATGGCCTTGCCCACATATATTACCTTGCCCTCCCTGTTGTGAAACAGGTAAACACCGGGACTGCGGGGCAATCGATCAACTTTTTCTTCCTTTAGTTTTTTCCGGATTTCTTCGGTCATGCCGTCCCCCCCCTTGGGTGAAAGGTGCATCATGGGGACGGTTCTCCTGTTGCATTTCCTCAACAGGAGAACCGTCCCCGTGGTGCAGTGCAACAGGAGAACCGTCCCCGTGATGCAGTCCCGTGATGCGCTATCCCAGTTTGCCCCGGAGAAATTTGCCGGTGGAGGAAGTCTCCACGGCGGCGATCTCCTCCGGCGTTCCTTCGGCTATCACTTCGCCGCCCGCCGCCCCGCCCTCCGGACCCAAATCGATAATATAATCGGCCCTTTTGATAACATCGAGGTTATGCTCAATAACAATGACAGTATCGCCATTGTCCACCAGACGTTCAAGGATAAAAAGCAGTTTTTTGATATCATCAATATGCAACCCCGTCGTCGGTTCATCCAAAATATACAATGTTTTCCCATTGCTGCGCCGTGATAGCTCCGTGGCAAGTTTGACCCGCTGGGCCTCCCCGCCCGACAGGGTTGTGGCAGGCTGCCCGAGGCGGATATAGCCAAGTCCGACATCTACCAGGGTCTGCAGTTTTTTCTGAATCCTGGGAATTGCCGAGAACAGTTCGGAGGCCTCCTGCACGCTCATATTGAGCACCTGGCTAATATTTTTCCCTTTAAAGGTTACCTCCAGGGTTTCCCTGTTATAGCGTTGCCCTTTACAGACCTCGCAGGGCACATAGACATCGGGCAGAAAGTGCATCTCAATACGTATGATGCCGTCGCCCCGGCAGGCCTCACAGCGCCCGCCCTTGATGTTAAAGCTGAAACGGCCGGCCTTGTAACCCCTCATCTTGGATTCGGTCGTTTGGGCAAAGAGCCCCCGAATAAGATCAAAAACGCCGGTATAGGTTGCCGGGTTTGATCTGGGTGTCCGCCCGATGGGAGATTGATCGATCTCGATGACCTTATCAAGATACTCTATGCCGCGGATCTCCCTATGCTGCCCCGCGCCTCCCCTGGCCCGGTGCAATTTATGAGCCAGGGCACGGGCTAGTATTTCATTGACCAGGGTACTTTTCCCCGAGCCGGAAACCCCTGTCACACAAATAAAAACTCCCAAAGGAAAGGCCACATCTATATTTTTTAGATTGTTGGCCGTTGCCCCGCGGACCTCCAGCCATTTTTTTTCGGGAAGGGGCCTGCGCCGATCGGGAAGGGGGATGCTGCGCCTGCCGGCCAGATAATCCCCGGTAATGGAGAAACAATTGGCAGCAATCGTTTCCAGCGATCCGGCAGCAACGATATGCCCGCCCATTTCCCCGGCCCCCGGGCCTATATCCACAATATAGTCTGCCTGGCGCATCGTCTCCTCATCATGCTCCACCACGATAACTGTATTACCCAAATCCCTCATTTTCATCAGCGTTTGCAACAGGCGGGCATTGTCCCTCTGGTGCAGGCCGATGCTGGGTTCATCCAGGATATAGATTACCCCCGTCAGCCCGGAACCAATCTGGGTAGCCAGCCGGATGCGCTGGGCCTCCCCCCCCGACAGGGTCGTGGCACTACGATCCAGGGTCAGGTAACCGAGGCCCACATCGAGAAGAAACCCCAAACGCGCTGAAATTTCTTTGAGGACCTGCTGCCCGATCAAGGTGTCCTTTTCCGATAGGGAAAGACCCGCCAAAAATTCCCTGGCTTCCTTGACAGTAAAAGCCGCCAGTTCGGCGATATTCCTCCCGCCGACGGTCACCGCCAGACTGGCCTCCTTCAGCCTGGCCCCCCCACAAGCCGGGCAGGGTTTGCTAAGCATGTATTTGCCCATCTGTGCCTTGATATCATCGCTATCGGACTCCTTGTACCTTTGCGCCAAAATATTTAAAATACCCGGAAAAGGCCGCCTGTAGTTCCTGATCCTGCCCCGGTAAGGACTCCTATAACGGAAATCGATCTTCTCAGGAGAACCGTTGAAGAGCAGTTCTCTTTCCTTTAAACTGTATGATTGGAAGGGTTTGTTCAAATCAAGGTTAAAAGCGGTAGCAAATGATTCCAAAAATTGCCGGTAATATCCATTGGGGTTGGCCCCCCAGGGATGAATGGCCCCCTCGGCAATAGATAGCTCCGGGCTGGGCACGACCAACTCCGGATCAAATTCCAGAGTCAGACCCAACCCCCCGCAATGTGGGCAGGCCCCATAGGGGCTATTAAAGGAAAAGAGGCGGGGTGAGATTTCTTCAAAACTGAAACCGCAGCGCAAGCAGGAAAAGGAGCTGCTAAAAAGTTCCTCCCCTCCCCCCAGTTCCTGGATAATAACCAGTCCATCACCAAGATCGAGAGCCGTTTCCAGTGAATCGGCCAGGCGGGATTCAATGTTTTCCCGGACGATAAGGCGATCGATAATGACCTCGATATTGTGTTTCTTGTTTTTCTCGAGCACAATGGCTTCTTCAAGCTCTTTAATCTGGCCATCGACGCGCACGCGCACGTAACCCTTTTTGCGCAGTTCATCAAAAAGGGCCCCATATTCCCCCTTGCGTCCCCTGACCAGCGGGGCCAAAACTTGCAGCCGCGCCCCAAGGGGGCGTTCCAGGATAGTGTCGACCATCTGCTGGACTGTCTGCCCGGAGATGGGCACCTGGCAGCGGGGGCAATGGGGCTTGCCAATCCGCGCAAACAGGAGGCGCAGGTAATCGGATATTTCCGTGACAGTACCGACTGTCGAACGGGGATTGCGCGAGGTGCTTTTCTGATCGATGGAAACTGCCGGGGAGAGCCCCTCGATAAAATCCACATCCGGTTTGTTCATCAGTCCCAAAAATTGGCGTGCATAAGCTGAAAGGGATTCCACATAGCGGCGTTGCCCTTCAGCATAGATAGTATCAAAGGCCAAAGACGACTTTCCCGATCCACTCAGGCCGGTAAAAACGATAAGTTTATCGCGGGGTATTTCCAGATCGATATTTTTAAGGTTATGCTCACGGGCACCTTTGATGACAATTTTATCCATATTTATCCATCCTAGATCTGCTGATCCTCTCCTAGATGGGATGAAACCCACTTTTTTCCCCAAGAGCGAAGTTCAAAAAGGACATCCCTGATCTCGGCGGCCTTTTCAAAATCCAATTCTTTGGCCGCCGCCCTCATCTTCTTCTCCAAGTCCCTTATAAAGCGATTTCTTTCTTTTTTACCCATGGCCCTGGCTTTTTCAGAGGTGACCGTCAGATAAGAGGCCGTTTCCTCCACTACGAGCGTCGCCTGCAGAGGTGCCCGGATTCCCTTTTGTACCGTGCGTGGTGTGATCTTGTTTTCCCGGTTATAGGCAATCTGTTTGTGGCGACGGCGCTCCGTTTCACGCAGGGCAGCCCCCATGGAGGGGGTAATGTCGCGGGCATACATGATCACCTCGCCGTTAACATTACGGGAGGCCCTGCCAATCGTCTGGATGAGGGAACGCTCCGAGCGCAGGAAACCTTCCTTATCGGCATCGAGAATGGCCACCAGGGAAACCTCCGGTAGATCAAGCCCTTCGCGCAAGAGGTTAATACCTACCAAAACATCAAAATCCCCCGCCCTGAGACCATGGATAATTTCCAGTCTCTCCAGGGAATCAATATCCGAATGCATATAGCGCACCCTAACTCCCATCTCCCGGTAATAATCCGTCAAGTCCTCAGCCATACGCTTGGTCAGCGTCGTCACGAGAACGCGCTCGCCCGCGGAAACCCTTTTATTGATCTCCCCGTAGAGATCATCTACCTGCCCCTCAACAGGGCGGACGGTAACCAGTGGATCGATTAGTCCCGTGGGCCGGATAATCTGTTCGGCAATCTGCTGTGCCTTTTCCAGTTCATAGTTCCCGGGAGTAGCTGAAACATAAATAAGCTGGTCCACCAAGCCCCTGAATTCATCGAAACGCAGCGGCCTGTTATCCAAAGCCGAGGGGAGACGGAAACCATGCTCCACGAGGGTACTTTTTCGTGAGAAATCACCGCCATACATGCCGTGGATCTGGGGGATGCTGACATGGGATTCATCGATGAAGATGAGGAAATCACGGGGAAAATAATCCAGGAGAGTATAGGGCCTGCTCCCGGCCGGACGCCTGTCCAGGTGGCGGGAATAATTTTCGATCCCGCTGCAGAACCCCATCTCCATCATCATTTCTAAATCATAGCGGGTGCGCTGTTCCAGCCGCTGGGCCTCCAGGAGTTTATCCTGGCTACGCAACTCGCTGAGTCTGGCCGCCAGCTCCAGTTCAATATCCCGCATGGCCTCCCCCAAGCGCTCCTTGCCGGTAACATAGTGGGAGGCGGGAAAGATGGCCACATGGGAGCGTTCACCCAGGATCCTGCCGGTCAAAACATCGATCTCCCGCAACCTTTCGATTTCATCCCCAAAAAGTTCCACACGGATAGCCGCGCCGGTAAAAGATGCCGGAAAAATTTCGACGACATCCCCCCTGACGCGAAACGTTCCCCGATGAAAGTCCATATCGTTACGCTCATATTGTATAGCCACCAGCCTGCGTAGGATATCATCCCTTTTCATCAGGTTCCCCACTCTGAGGGACAAAACATGTTCCTCGTATTCCACAGGCGAACCCAAACCATAAATACATGAAACGCTGGCCACGATGATGACATCCCGGCGCTCAAAAAGGGCACTGGTAGCCGAGTGGCGAAGTTTGTCGATCTCCTCATTGATGGAAAAATCCTTTTCTATATAGGTATCAGATTGGGGAATGTAGGCCTCCGGCTGATAATAATCATAGTAACTAATAAAAAACTCCACTGCATTATGTGGAAAAAATTCTTTAAACTCGCTGCAGAGCTGTGCCGCCAGGGTCTTATTGGGAGCAATGACCAGGGTTGGTTTCTGGTATTTCTCAATAACCTTGGCCATGGTGAATGTTTTCCCCGATCCGGTTACGCCCAGCAGAACCTGATCCTTGGCCCCCTGCTGCAGGCCACGTAGAAGTTTTTCCACCGCTTGGGGTTGATCCCCTTGTGGAGAAAACTCCGAAACGAGCTGAAATTGTTTCCCTTCCCCTGCCGGTTGATGTTCGGTATATCCTGCCATTTTACCCATTAGCAAACCTTTCTACTTTCCTTGGTTAGCAATAAATTATATCACATAATCATACTTCCGGTCAAAAGCCTGGGCCGCGCAAATTAACGTATCAATTGCTTTTTATAAGCCCTTAAAAAGTCTACAAAAACCCATCAAAAAGGCAATCATAAAATAACTACAGCAGGCAAAACTCACTGTTGACACATGTGTAAAAGTATGGTATATTTCTGTTAGCACTCAACAGACAGGAGTGCTAACAATTTAACATAAAGGAGTTGTTAAACATGGCGGCTTTAATACCTTTTAACAGTAATTTGGGAATTGGAATGCCCGGATTTGGGAACCTTTACAACATGCTTGACGACTTTTTTAGCGATACATGGACGAAAAGAAGTCAGGCCAAGGGCACCTTTAGGGTAGATGTTCGGGATAACGAAAAAGATTACCTTATCGAAGCGGAACTACCCGGCGTTAATAAAGAAGAGGTTGATATCGAGCTAGACGAAGGAAGGTTGACAATTTCCGTTAACAGGGAGCAAAACATTCAGGAGGAAAAGGAAAACTACCTACATCGCGAGAGGTTCTTCAGTTCCATGAAACGTTCCATCTATCTGGCCGATGCCAGGGTTGAAGGAATTGGTGCAAAAATGCAGGACGGGGTGCTATCTATCCATATTCCCAAAAATGTAGAGGATAACCATGCGGTAAAAATTAACATCGAATAAATCTTTTTTACTGCCATTTTAACAAGCCCGGTCTTGCCGGGTTTGTTTTTTCCTAAAAAATTATTATAATGATAAGGGGCAGCGCTCATTGTTTTGTGCTGTACGAGCGCTAAAACTTGCCTATCTAGTATAGGCGTTGATAACAAGCCCAAAAGGGCGCGGCACGATCAGATCAACCATCATCCAGACATGGAGCCAGGCAAGGGAGGATAACAATGGCAAAAAAACAGTTTCAGGCTGAATCGAAAAGGTTACTAGATTTAATGATCAATTCAGTTTATACCCACAGGGAGATTTTTTTAAGGGAATTAATCTCCAATGCCAGCGATGCTATTGATAAAATTTATTATAAAACATTAACTGATGATTCGCTCGTCTTCGAGCGGGAAAACTACTATATTAAGATATTTATCGACAAGGAAAAAAGGCTTCTAAAAATTTCCGATACGGGTATAGGCATGACCCGGGAGGAACTTGATGATAACCTGGGCATCATCGCCAAGAGTGGATCGATGCTCTTTAAACGGGAGAATGAGGGGGATAGCGATTACGATATTATTGGACAGTTTGGCGTGGGGTTCTACTCGGCATTCATGGTCGCCGATACCGTCACCGTCGTCAGCAAAGCTTTCGGCAGCGAGGAAACCCATGTGTGGGAGTCCTCTGGATCGGAAGGTTATACGATCAAATCTGGTGAAAAAGAGTTAACCGGCACGGATGTCATCCTGCGCATCAAAGACAATACCGAAGAGGAAAATTTTGATGATTATCTCGACGAATATAGATTAAGATCAATCATCAAAAAATACTCCGATTTTATTCGTTATCCCATCAAAATGGATATCACTAAGAGAAAACTGAAAGAGGGCAGTGAAAGCGAATACGAAGATTACACCGAGGAACAAATTGTCAACAGCATGGTTCCCCTCTGGAAGAAAAATAAAAATGAGCTGACCGAAGAGGATTATCATAATTTCTATACTGAAAAACATTATGGTTTTGACAAACCGATCAGGCATATTCATGTCAGCGTCGATGGCGCCGTAAGTTATAATGCCATTTTATTCATTCCGGAAAGTCCCCCCTTCGATTTTTACACAAAAGATTATGAAAAAGGCTTGGAACTATATGCTAACAGCGTCATGATCATGAGCAAGTGTGCGGATTTGCTGCCGGATTATTTCAGCTTTGTCAAAGGGATGGTTGATTCAGAAGATCTGTCACTCAATATTTCGAGAGAAATGTTGCAGCACGATCGGCAGCTAAAGCTCATCGCCAGGAATATTAAAACAAAAATTAAAAGCGAACTGGATACCCTCCTAAAAAACGACAGGGATAAATACGAGATCTTTTTTAAATCATTTGGGCGGCAGCTTAAATATGGTATATACAGTGATTTCGGCATGAACAAGGATGATCTGCAGGATTTGCTGCTCTTTTATTCATCAACTCAGCAAAAAATGGTCACTCTTGAGGAGTATTTATCCAGGATGCCCGAAGAACAAAAATATATATATTATGCCGCCGGGGAATCAGTGGAAAAAATAGACAAACTACCGCAAACAGAGCTCGTCGCGGACAAGGGTTATGAGGTTCTCTACTTTACTGATGATATTGATGAATTTGCCATTAAAATGCTCCGGGAATATAAGGATAAAGAATTTAAATCCGTTTCCAGCGGGGATCTGGGCATTGAACCAGAAGGGGATGGGAAGAAGGAAGACGCCGGGCAGGAAGGCTATCAGGAACTCTTTGCCGAAATGAAAAATATTTTGGGAGAAAAGGTCAGCAATGTGCGGGCCTCCAAAAGGCTAAAAAATCATCCGGTTTGTATTTCCAGCGAAGGGGAACTGACCATCGAGATGGAAAAGGTGCTCAGATCGATGCCCATGCCCCATAACCAGGATGTCAAGGCGGAAAAAATACTCGAAATAAATGTCAGCCACGAGGTAATGACCCCACTTAAAAAGGCCTACGATGAAGACAAGGAAAAGCTGGCGTTATATACCAACCTGCTCTATAACCAGGCGCTACTGATCGAGGGATTGCCAGTGGATGATCCGCTAGACTTTACAAACAGCATTTGCAAGATAATGGTTTAACTACCAGTGAAAAAGGAAAAGCAAAGGGGCGGCCACCTTCGACCGCCCCTTAAATTATTGACCCAGGTTAGTCTAATAGAGTTATAAGTTAACAAGTAGGGTTATAAATTAAATATTGGGTGCATTCCCTGCCTCTACCTTTCTACGAGGATAGCGTTTTCCCGCGCTAAAGGAAGAAACTCCAGGAGATCTTCCACATCCCTTTCCTCCTGTATCATCTCCGGGGAAATATAGCGCCCAATATCCTGGATGCTTTTACCAGCCTGCAATATTTTTTGTTGCACCTGGGAGCCCATTCCCCGCAATTTCTGCAGGCTCTGTTCTAAAACTACCCTTTTTTGCATAATCTCGCTTTTTAAGAGGGGATTTCCATAGAACATCCCCTGCAGCCCCTGGCTGGTCCCCGCCTTTTCCTCAAATTGCGCAAGACTACCCGTGATATTTCCCTGCAATGTCAACTGTTCGTCCATAAGCCTTTGTAAATCATCCACGATAACCTGCTGTTGGGCCTGTATGGTGATCAGATATTGCTCAAGTTTATATCTATTTTGGCGTATGCTGTTCAATACCCGGGATATTTTCCTTTCAAATTCTTCCTGTTGCATTATTACCTGCCTCTCTCTCGATCTGATCTTTTTCTGCAGCTATTTTAACCAATTTACGCCGCCATATACCATCTGGCCCTGGCCCAGGCTATTTACGCTTTTTCCTAAATCTTTCCCAAAACGAGCTTTTGTTGATCTCCACATATATTCGGGCGTCTTTCCCGGGAACGAAGATGGCCCCGAAACGCTGCCTAGCCCAGGAATTGGCCCGCAGGGAAAGTCTCTTGATTCGATTTTCCTGCTTTATCTTTATTAACGGTGGACTGCCAAGATTGATGGCATGCCAAAAATCCTGCTCGGAGTTAATTTCAAGGCCATTAACTTCCATCAGGTTATCACCGCTTTTTATCCCGGCCTTTTCGGCCGGGGTATTGGGCAAAACAGCAAGCACCCGCAACCCGGACGTGGCCCCCTGGCTAAAAATGGGAGGCCGGGAACGCTCCTCCCTGTTCCCTTTGTGAATTAAATATTCATGCCCCAATGGTGCTAGAAATGCCGCAAAGAGTGTTACCATGGATATATGCGCCGATACAACAGCCGCTACAGAAAGTAAAATACTGTAAACAGCAAGATTTTTAGCTGTTTTTATTCTTCTGGAGGCAGGGTCACTGGAAAGTGCCAGGTCGCCATAGCCCAGCCCTGCCACGATGGGGAACATCAAATAGATAACCTTTTCGCTTGCGCCCAGGTTCATGACTGTTCCCAGTAAGGGCCACCAATCCGGCATGGAAATACCACCGACAAACATTTGGGAATTCTCCGCGACTGCCATTGCCCACAGTCCAATCAGGGGAAGTGGCCAAAAACGCTGCAGGCTGTAACCGCCGATGACATCCCCATCGGGGGTTTTCAAATAGATGGGACTGGCTCCGCCATGCCCACTTAGATAAATTAGGAGTGATTCTGTCAGGTGCAAGATGCCAATCAGCGCCAGCAAGCTGGGAAGGTGAATTTCCATCACCCCAGCCAGGATCTTGTTTTCAGCCAGCATGGGGAAAATCGGCAAAAGGGCACGTAGGAAAAGGGAAAAAACAGCGACAATCCCCCCAGCATAAGCGAAACAGAGAAAACGCGGATTAAACAAAAAAAGGAAAATGGCCACAGGCCAGAGATAGACGATCCCCACGCTATCGAGGGAAATCCCCAGCAACAAAAGGAGAATGCTGCCGAAAAATCCGCCGAGGATACCAAACAATAACGAGGAGGAAGTAACCTGCCAGATATTGTTAACAGCATCGCCAAATAATTTTTTTTCAAGGTTTACAGTCCGGCGATACTGCATGATCACGATCAAAATAACCAGCCAAAAATAGGGGTTAATCAGGGAATATAGCATTGTCTTTAACATTAGGGAAAGGATATCCATCAAAAAGTTCAAATGCCTTTCTCCTCTCCATCGCCGGCCCCTTAAACCAGGCCAGCCTGTTCTTTTAGTAAATCAAGGGCAAAGCAGAGCTGTTCATCGAGCATATCTGCCTTTTCCCTCAGGCAATGGCGAATTGTCTCCCTTGTCAGATCATCTAACACCCCGATAGGCAAGTTGTTCTTATCTTGAAAATCCTTTAAGGCGCCCAGTAGCGGCTCATCAAAAACACCTGTCAGCTTTATTTGATACCCCAAACACTGCAACATGCCCTGAAGCAGCATCACCTTTTCACCCATATCACCGGGTTCCAGATCCCTTGGAACGGGCTGGTTTTTTAGGTAGTATTCATCAGGAAGGCCTACCTCATAATCGGGTTTGAGGCCCTCTTTGTGCAAATCCCTTCCCGCCGGTGTTAAATACCTGGCAATAGTATAACGCAGGGCCCCCCCATCACTGAGGTTTTGCAGGGATTGAACTGATGCCTTGCCAAAGGTCGGCTTGCCCACGAGCAAGGCCCTTTTGCTATCCTGCAGTGCCCCACCGATAATCTCCGCCGCGCTGGCTGTGTACTCATTTACGAGCACCACCAGCGGATAATCTAGCGGTTTTGCCTCCGAATAATATCGATCAAGCACGTTGCCATCCCTATCGACCACCCTGGTAATTTCGCCCCGGGGCACGATAAATCGCCCCACTTCAATAGCCTCGTCCAGGAGTCCGCCGGGATTATTACGCAAATCGACGATCAGGCCCTCCAAACCCTCCCTTTCCAAGGAGGTAACCGTATTACGAAAATCTGTGCCGGTATCCCGATCAAAGCTGGTTATCTCCACATAGGCAAAATTTTCGCCCACTCTTTTACTAAAAACAGTATCCCGTTCTATCTGCTCCCTCATCAGAGCTACAGAAAACAGTTCGTCTTCACCGGGCCGACGAAGTGTAATGCTGACCGTAGTTCCCTCGGGACCCCGTAACATCCTGGCCGCCCCCTCCAAAGGCACATCTGCCATGCTTACCCCCTCTACCTCCAAAATGCGATCACCCTGTAATAAACCGGCAAAGTAGGCCGGGGTAGAATCAAGCACCCTGAGGATCAATATTTCACCCTCATCCTCGGCAATTTCCACGCCGATCCCACTGAACAAGCCGGTTGTTTCAGCCAGCATATCCTCAAGCAATTCCGGAGGCAAGTAGGCAGTGTAGGGATCACCCAGCGAACTTAACATCCCCTTGACAGCACCATGGAATAACCTTTCCTCATCGAGTACCTGATAATAGCCCCTGTCTAAAATACTGTGGACTTCCCCTAAAAACCGTACCCCGTTTGTTTGTTCCAATCCGGCTACTCCAGCAGCCGGGGAATAAAACAAAAAACGGGTATAAAAATATGTTGCCATGTTGCTCAACAGGAGCAGGGTCAGCAACACGGCAAAAAAACCCCGTTTTTTCATACATCATCACCGTTTCACTTTTATTATATCTTTAGAATAGGTAAAATACCACTCCCCGCCCTTAAAAATAATTCATGGGGTTTTTCCTGTCGCCGCCAACCCGGACCTCGAAGTGCACATGCGGCCCGGTGCTGGAACCGGTTGAGCCGACGATGGCAATTGGCTGGCCCTGGGAAACAGACTGCCCCGGGGTAACCAGCAAGGTATGGCAATGGCCATAAACCGTCGTTAGATCCCCGCCATGGGAAATAATAACCGCCCGCCCGTAACCAGAACTCAGGCTTCCGCTGATGTCTGCAAAAAGAACAACTCCATTATCTGCGGCCCGGATATAAACCGGGCTGCCGTTATAGTTGGCAGAACCAGGCCAGCGTGCGCGGGGAATACCGATATCAACTCCCCCATGAAACGTCTCCGGCTTTTTTGTAATTGGATGGGTGCGGTAGCCATAAGGTGAGGTTATCCACGATTTACCATATTCCGCCAGGGGCCAGAGCAACTTTCCAGATGGGGTAAGATTACCTGTCAGGCTGCGCATTTCTTCCTGGAGTTGTTTAATCAGATCGGCCACCTTGCCGGCCTCCTGTTCCAACTCCCTGATAGCCCGCTCTTGCGCTTCGATGGACTGCAGCACATCCTCCATCAACTTTTCCCTTTCGGCCATTTGCCTGCTGAGTTCATCCCTGCTTTTCTGTCTTTCCATTTTCAGGCCCAGCAGATGCTCCTTTTCTTTTTCCAGAGCTTCCTTTTTTTCCTGGATAGCCTGCCTCTCGGCATAGGCCAATTCCAAGATGATAAAATCGTTCTCGGCGATAAGTTTTAGATCATTTAAACGACTGGTAAATTCTGCAAAGCTCGATGTCTGAAAGAGAACTTCCAGGTAGCCGGCATCCCCTTTTTCATAGATTGCCCGCAGGCGCATTTTTAAAAATTCATCCCGCTGCTCGATCAGCCTTTCAGCCTCGGCTAGTTCCGCCTCGGTTATTTCAATGGAGGTCTCCATATCCTGGATATCTCTTTCCAGTTTATCGAGTTCGCGGCGAAATTGCTCCAGGCTATTCTCCAAGGAATTTAGTTCGGCAAGAAGCCTTTTTTCCTCGCTCTGATATTCTTCCAATTGCCCTTTTCTGGCATCCAGATCCCTTTGGATCTGGTTTTGTTCCCTCTGTGTTTGCTTGATGCGTTCCTCGATGGCACCGGTCTGGCCGGCATAGGCAGGCAGTATCAGCGTGGCAAACAGACCAAAAATAAGCAAAGCAGCTAGATAAAGACGGAATTTGGGGGAATACAAAGCGGAAACCTCCTTTGATCCAGATATACTTCGGCTGCAAAAATGGCAGAATCATCTATACGTTCAAAAAGCGGCGCACTGACATGGTACTGCCCAGTGTTCCAAGGATAACGCCGAGAGGAATAAGTATATGGGCCACTTCTGAGCCCATTTGTTCAGCCGGGAGCAGGGAAACAAAGTAGATATTCTCCCCGATCCATTCCACCGCGGCCTGGTAACTAACCTGTATAATAAAGACAGGCAAAGCCGCGCCCACCAGTCCCAAAATCAGCCCCTCGAAAATGAAAGGCCAGCGAATAAACCAGTTGGTAGCCCCGACATATTTCATGATTTGAATTTCCCTACGACGGATAAAAACAGTGAGACGAATAGTATGGGCTATAAGAAAAACTGCCGTCAGGGCCAGCCCGATCATAAAAGCCAGGCCGATCCAGCGGACTATCCCGGTAAACTGAAAAAGCGGCTCGACAATTCCCTCGCCAAAATCCACATAGTCCACGCCGGGATAACCTTCAATTTCCCCGGCCACTACTGAAATGTTTTCGGGAACCTTCATCTGCAGTTCATATGAATCCCGAAGGGGATTTACATCCTCTTCAGTATAGCCTTCCAAGAGATAGGCACGATCGCCCATCTTTATTTTGAGGCGTTCCATAGCCTCATCCTTGGAGACGAAGCGTACTTCTTCCAGTTCAGGGTGCAGAACAAGCCTCCTTTGCAGCTCCTCACGGGTCTGCTCATCAATACCATCCTCAACGCGGACGACAATCTGCACCTGTTCCTTGATATCCTCGGCCAAGCTGGCCACATTGAAATTCAAAACAATAAAACAACCCAAAATAAACAAGGTCATGGCTACAACGGCGATGGAGGCTATGCTCATCCAACCGTGGCGTACCACACTTTTTAGCGCCTCCCCCAGAAAATAAAAGAGGCTCCTAATGTGCATGAATATATACCCCTCTTTCCTGGTCACTTACCAGGCTGCCACCATCCAGAACAACCACCCGTTTTTGGAAGTAATCCACCAGTTCCTTGGCATGGGTGGCAACAATTACCGTAGTGCCCCTAACATTGATCTCCTGCAGCAGATTCATTATATCCATAGAGGTATCAGGATCTAGGTTTCCCGTAGGCTCGTCCGCAATAACGATAGCCGGACGGTTAACAATGGCCCTGGCCACACAAACCCGCTGCTGTTCCCCACCGGAAAGTTCCCCCGGTTTCTTTTGTGCCTTGCCCTTTAGACCCACCAACTCCAGGGAAAGGGGAACCCTTTTGGCAATTTCCCTGGTAGGTACCCCCGTAACCCTCAGGGTAAAAGCAACATTTTCAAAAACATTGCGATCACTGAGCAGGCGGAAATCCTGGAAAACCATGCCGATATTTCGTCTAAAAAAGGGTATTTGGCGCCCTTTTAGCCGCGCCAGATCCCTGCCAAAAATCTTAATACTTCCACGCGTCGGCAGGATCTCCCGCAATAATAGTTTCAGCAGCGTGGATTTACCCGCACCGCTGGATCCAACAATAAAAAGAAATTCACCACGATCGATCATCAGATTAAGATCTTTTAAGGCAACAATATCGTTGCCAAATTGTTTATACAGGTGACTTATTTCAATCATAAAAAGGCCATCCTCTTGTAATTCTTAGATTACCCGCTACTTATTGCTTACATATTCGACAGGTAATCTAAAAATCCTCTTAAAAGAATGGCCAGAATGTGGAAATTATTCTGCTTTTTCCCTAGCTTATGTCTGATTTCACTGCATAAAGTTCATCCCATGCACGGCGATAAACTTTTTATGGCAATGCCATGGCTACTTTCTCTCTAGCCAGGGCATCATGGAGCGAAGTTTTTCGCCAACTTCTTCCAGTAGGTGTTCCTCCTCTTTTCTTTTTAAGGCTGTCATGCGGGGACGGTTGAGGCGAAACTCATTGATGCACTCCAGGGCAAAACTGCCATCCTGAACTTCCCCTAATATTTTTTTCAGTTCACTGCGGACCTGATCGCTAATAACCCGGGGCCCCCTGGTCAAATCGCCATATTCGGCCACATCGCTAACGGAGTAGCGCATCCAGGAAAATCCGCCCTCATAGAGCAGGTCGACGATGAGTTTTAGTTCGTGCATGCATTCGAAATAGGCAATTTCCGGCTGGTAGCCGGCTTCCACCAGCGTATCGAAGGAGGCCTTGATAAGCGCCGTTACCCCGCCGCAAAGAATGGCCTGCTCACCAAAAAGATCCGTTTCAGTTTCCTCCCGGAACGTAGTAGCGATAACCCCGGCCCTGGTACAACCAAGACCGCTGGCATAGGCTAGGGCGCGTTTGAGACAGCGTCCCGACGCATCCTGATGAATGGCTACCAAAGCCGGGACCCCTTTACCTTCCTGGTACATACGCCTGACCAGATGCCCGGGGCTCTTGGGCGCCACCATAAAGACATCCACATTGGGAGGGGCAACGACTTGGTTAAAAACAATATTAAAACCATGGGCAACAGCCAAAGCCTTGCCATCAGTCAGGTGAGGCAGGATATCACGTTGAAAAACAGGGGGCTGATCATTATCGCCGATCAGCAACATAATTACCTCTGCCTCCGCTGCCGCATCGGCGACAGTCTTGACTACTAGGCCATCCTTTTCCGCCTGCTGCCAGTTCGGGCTGCCCGGAAGGTCAGCCACTACAACACTAAGGCCACTCTCCTTCAGGTTTTGGGCATGTGCATGCCCCTGACTGCCATAACCAACAATGGCAATTTTTTCATCCTTTAATTGTGATAGGTCAGCATCCTTGTCATAATAAATTGTCGCCATTCTTTCATCCGGCCTATTCCTGCAAAACACAAATGATTCCACTGCATAAACACAGTTTGCGAAGTGTTCGCTTAAAATAGCTATCACTTAGGTAAATTTCGTCTCACACTGAAGAAAATTAGCAGTAGAGCCAAATAAGAAAAGTACCGGATTAATACACCTCCTGCATTATTTAGTCTTTGTTGGGTTTTCCTCTTCGACAAAAAATGGTTATTCCCTGCCAGAAAGAGGACAATAATGATTATTTAGGGGAATTTTTCAGCTTCAAGGCCTTCTTCCCCGCCAAAACCAGGCTTTCAGGGGTTAGTCCATATTTTTGCAGCAATGCCCTGGGGGTACCCGATTCACCAAAAGTATCCTGGATACCCACCCTGACAACAGGCAACGGAAAGTTTTCGGCTAAAAATTCGGCTACTGCACCGCCCAAGCCCCCCAAAATGCTATGTTCCTCTGCCGTGACAACGGCACCGGTATCCTTGGCCATGCGGATGAGGAATTCCCCGTCAAGGGGTTTTATCGTATGTAAGTTGGCCACAGAGGCCTGAATACCTTCCTTTTCCAGCATCTCGGCTGCCTCCAGGGCCTGGCCCGTCATCAACCCGGCAGCAACGATGAGCAGATCGCTGCCCTGGCGCAAAAGCTGGGCCTTGCCCAGTTCAAAAGGGGTTCCCTCGGGTATGACCCGGGGTACAGCCAACCTCCCCAGGCGCAAATAAACTGGCCCATCATGGGCTACTGCAGCCTCCACAGCCTGAAATGTCTGGCCTCCATCGGCAGGCACGATGATAGTCATATTAGGCAGGACGCGCATCAAGGCAATGTCCTCCAGGGCCTGGTGGGAAGCACCGTCCTCCCCCACAGTAATTCCGGTATGGCTGGCGGCTATTTTCACATTGAGGCGGGTGTAAGCGATGGAATTGCGGATTTGATCGTAGACCCTCCCGGTAGCAAAAACACCAAAAGTGCTGGCAAAAGGAATAAAACCGGAAGCGGCCAGCCCGGCTGCTGTACCCATCATATCTGCTTCAGAAACCCCCATATTAAAAAAACGCATGGGAAATTTTTCGGCAAACAGGACCGTTTTGGTTGATTGTGAAAGATCGGCATCGAGAACCACGATTTTTTCCATTTTTTGCCCCAGTTCGACCAGGGCCTTCCCGTAAGCCTCCCTAGTAGCTATCTTTTCCATGGGAAACTCCACCTCCTTTTGCACTTGCCAGTTCGCTGAGAGCCTGTTCATATTCATCCTTGCCGGGTGCCTTCCCGTGCCAGCCCGCCTTGTTTTCCATAAAGGAAACCCCCTTGCCTTTGACTGTGCGGGCCAGAATCATCGTCGGGGCGCCCTTATGTGCAAAAGCCCTGTTAACCCCCTCCGCAAGGGAACGGTAATCATGGCCGTCTACTTCCAAAGTATGCCAGCCAAAAGATCTCCATTTTTCCAGGAGCGGTTCCGGAGACATAACATCCCTGATCCAGCCATCAATTTGCAAACCGTTAAAATCCAGAAAAGCAACGAGGTTATCAAGGCGATAATGGACCGAGGTCATCGCCGCCTCCCAGACCTGCCCCTCCTGTATCTCCCCATCCCCAAGGATAACAAAAATGCGCCGCAAGGAATTTTCCAGGCGGGCAGCAAGGGCCATGCCATTGGCCACGGAAAGGCCCTGTCCCAGGGAGCCGCTGGACATCTCCACACCCGGTGTTTTGCACATATCCGGATGCCCCTGCAGCATCGAATTGATCTTGCGCAGGCGCCCGAGTTCCCCGGCGGGGAAAAATCCCTTATCCGCCAGCACGGCATACAAGGCGGGACAGGCATGTCCCTTGCTGAGGACCAGCCTATCACGATCGTGATCCAGATATGAATCTGCATCTACCTTCATCACTTTATAATAGAGAAGAACCAAAATATCGAGGACTGAGAGAGAACCCCCCGGATGGCCTGAACCGGCTTCATAAATCATGCTAACGATATCTCTGCGCAACTTTAATGCTTTTTGTTTCAGCTCCTCCAAATTAGTATCTGTAAGCACCGGCAATTTAATTCCCCCTTGTTGGCAAAAAAATGGTAGATCTAGGAGATGTACTAGACCTGCTGAAAGCCCTCCCCGAGCACCTCGCTGACCGAACTGACGATTACAAATGCTCCCGGATCGATCTCCTTTACTATTTTTTTGAGGCGGCTGACCTGGGATTGGGGTATAATGCATAAAATAATTCCCTTTTCCTCCCCGGTATAAGCACCGCGCCCATCTAAAAAAGTAGCCCCCCTTTCCAGCTTTTCCATAATTTTTGCGGCAATGAGCTCCCTTTGGGAGCTGATAATGAGTGCCGCCCTGGAAACAGCAAATCCCTCCTGCACCAGATCGGTAAACTTGCTAGAAATAAAAAGGGAAATTAATGCAAACATGGCCAGTTCCGGGCCAAAAATAATACCTGCCAGGATAACGATAAGAAAATCGGCTATGATCAATCCCAGCCCGCTACCCAATCCCCAAAAATGATTGATCAACTGCGCGGCAATAGCCGTTCCCCCTGTGGAACCCTGGGAACGAAAAACGATCCCCAGGCCAATGCCACTGCCAATACCACCAAAAATAGAGGCTAGGAACAGATTGCCGGTCACCAGGGGCAAAAATCCCGTTATTTCAAGCATTAGGGGGAAAAACAGTGATCCGGCGAGGCTGTGGCCCACAAACTTCCAACCCATAAAAATCCATGCCAAGAGAAAGAGTGGAATATTAGCCAGAAAAACCGTAGCCCCCACCGGTATTTCAAAAAGGTGGAAGAGAATCACGCCCAGGCCGGAAATACCTCCGGCAGCTATCTTGTTGGGGATAATAAACATGTTAAAGGATGCCGCCGTAAAGGCCGACCCAATAAGTATGCCCAGCATTTCCCAGGCGTATTTTCTCCACCCTTTCATAATTATCCCCTGCCGCCTTCGACCCTAATTTTTGGTTTTTGCCTTTTCCCCTTGGCTGGCATTATAGCGTAGGGAGGCCTCCAAAAAGACCCCGATTTCCCCATCCATAACCGCCTGGATATCCCCCATCCCTACCCCTGTGCGGTGATCCTTCACCAGGGTATAGGGATGAAAAATATAGGAGCGGATCTGGCTTCCCCAGGTAATCTCTTTTTGTTCCCCCCTGATGGAGGAAAGCTCATTTTGATGCTGTTGCTGCGCTAAATCTGCCAGCCTGGCCAGCAAAATGCGCATGGCCTTTTCCCTGTTACTGTGCTGTGACCTTTCATTCTGGCATTGAACGACAATTCCCGTGGGCAGATGCGTAATTCGCACCGCGGAATCGGTCGTATTGACATGCTGCCCGCCAGCCCCCCGGGAACGAAAGGTATCAATGCGTATTTCCTCGGAACCAAGCTCTATATCCACACCTTCCTTCACCTCGGGAAGAACATCCACCGAGGCAAAAGAAGTATGCCTCCTTCCACCGGCATCAAAAGGGGAGATACGCACGAGACGGTGTACCCCCCGTTCAGCCTGCAGGTAACCATAGGCCTTTTCTCCCTGAACCTGAATAGTGACGCTCTTTATTCCTGCCTCTTCACCGGGCAGGAGATCGAGCAATTCGACCCCATAACCGTTTTTTTCCGCCCAGCGGGTATACATGCGCAAGAGCATTCCTGCCCAGTCCTGTGCCTCGAGCCCCCCGGTACCCGGGTGAAGCGCCAAAATAGCATTATTTTCATCATAGCAACCCTTAAAAAGTAGACGCAGCTCCTCATTATCCAACAAAGTGGATACCTGAATGTCTATCTCTTCCACTTCCTCGATCAGCCCGATGGCATCTTCCCCTTTCCCGCTACCACCGCCTGCCTCTTTATAAAGCTGCAAAAAAACTTCCCACTCTTCTAGCAAGCCCTTTAACTTTTCCGCAAGAGCCACTTGTTCCTTTAGTTTTCCCAATTCCCGCATTTTTTCCTGGGCCTGCTCCGCATTGTCCCAGAAAAGAGGTTTGCCCGCCTCCTTTTCAATGGCCTGAATCTTTTTTACCTTTTCCTCCCGGTCAAAGGGAGTATAACCATTTTTTAAAACGTTCCCTTTGCAGTGCCAGTTTTTCTACCTGTTCATTATACACAAAAACTCCCCCGTTTCCTTGGCATTGACTACCTATAATTCTACCGCAATTTCCTCTTGGACAATAAAATACACTTTAAAAAAGTGAAATCATTTATTGGTAACAGCCCGGCAATATTTGCAGGGCATGCGTTGTCTGGTTTCTGTTTACACATTAGCACCGCAGCACTTCTTGTATTTTTTTCCACTGCCGCAGGGGCAGGGATCATTTCGCCCTATTTTTTTGACAGTGATCGGCTTCTGTTTGACCCGCTCCCCTGCCGTTCCCGGGGAAACCCGGCAGGCCTCGCCCATGGCACCACCATCCTGGCTTTTTACTGTCAGCACTGGTGCGGCCACCCTTCTCCGTTCCAGTGTTTGGCTCATTTGCACATGAAGGATGAGGCGGATAACATCCTCCTGGATGGATCGGACCATGGCCTGAAACATTTCATAGGCTTCATATTTATACTCCACGAGGGGATCCTGCTGGCCAAAAGCCCTCAGCCCAACACCCTGGCGTAGTTCATGCATGTCATCGATATGATCCATCCATTTGCTGTCTACCACACGCAGGAGTATGACGCGTTCCAGTTCACGCATTACCTCGCTGCCAATTTCCTCTTCCCGGCGATGATAAAAACTCAGGGTTTCTTCAATTAATTTTTCCTCAAGCTCCTCCCGGGAAAGCCCCTGTAACTCCTCCACCTTTAACACACCGGCCTGGAGGAAAACCCTTTCCCCGAAACCCAGTAGCCCGGAAAGATCCCAATCCTCCGGATAAATTTTTTCATCGGCATAGATCTCCAAGGCACCCCGGATTACCTCTGGGACCATTTCTAAAATGTTATCTCTGAGGTTGCCGCCCTCCAGTACCTGGCGACGCTGCCTGTAGATCACTTCTCTTTGCTGATTGAGCACATCATCATATTCCAGGATATGCTTGCGGATTTCAAAGTTACGCCCTTCAACTTTCTTTTGCGCATTTTCAATGGCCCGGCTGATCATGGGATGCTCAATGGGCACATCCTCCTCCATACCCAGTTTTTCCATAATATTGATGACATTGTCCGAACCGAACAACCGCATCAGATCGTCCTCCATGGAGACAAAAAACTGCGAAAAGCCAGGATCTCCCTGTCGTCCGGAACGCCCCCGGAGCTGGTTGTCGATGCGCCGGGATTCGTGCCGCTCAGTGCCGATAATATACAGCCCGCCTAGCTCCACAACCCTGTCATGCTCCTTTTGCCACTCCTCGTGAATGAGGCGTTTTTTTTCCTCTTTTTCCTCCTCGGAAAGATCAGTCCTCTCCTTAAGGCGATCCAGTTCCCGATCCGGGTTTCCGCCCAGGATAATATCGGTTCCCCGGCCGGCCATATTCGTGGCAATCGTTACTGCCCCGAGCTTTCCTGCCTGGGAGATGATTTCCGCCTCTTTTTCATGATGCTTGGCGTTAAGAACGTGGTGCGGGACACCCCTTTTCGATAAAAGATGACTTAGTTCCTCGGATTTTTCAATGGAGATAGTGCCGACAAGGATTGGCTGCCCCTTCTTATGCACCCGCTCGATCTCTTCCACAACAGATTGAAACTTTCCTTTTTCATTCCGGTAGACGGCATCGGGGAAATCCTGGCGGATCATCTCCTCATTGGTGGGAACAATGACAACGTCCATACCATAAATTTTGCGAAACTCTTCTTCCTCTGTCACGGCTGTTCCGGTCATGCCCGCTAGTTTTTCATACATGCGGAAGTAATTTTGGAAAGTAATGGAGGCCAAAGTACGGCTCTCCCGGGCTACCTTGACCTTTTCCTTGGCTTCAATGGCCTGATGAAGCCCCTCGCTGTAGCGACGGCCAAACATTAACCTTCCGGTGAATTCATCCACGATGACCACCTCGCCATCCTTGACGACATAATCCCGATCCCTTTTCATTAAAACATGTGCCTTGAGGGCCTGGTTGAGGTGGTGTGATAGTTCCATATTCTGCTCATCGGCCAGATTGTCAATTTTGAGATATTTTTCTGCCTGCTCCGTTCCCTCTTCTGTTAAAACGACAGTATGAGCCTTTTCATCGACGGTATAATGTTTTTCATTTTTGAGGCGGGGAACGAGGGCTGCAAATTTCCCATAAAGTTCTGTGGCTTTCTCAGCTGCCCCGGAAATAATCAGAGGCGTCCTGGCCTCATCGACAAGAATACTATCCACTTCGTCCACAATGGCATAATAAAGGGGCCGCTGCACCAAATGTTCCTTATAGAGGACCATATTATCCCGCAGGTAATCAAACCCAAATTCATTGTTTGTCCCATAAACTATATCGGCGTTATAGGAAATACGCCGCTGTTCCGGGCTGAGACCATGCACGATGAGCCCCACACTAAGGCCTAAAAAGCGATAAATGGAACCCATCCATTTCTGGTCCCTGGTGGCTAGATAATCGTTGACGGTGACAATATGCACCCCCCTACCGGTAAGGGCATTTAAATACGCCGGCATAGTTGCCGCCAGCGTTTTTCCTTCCCCTGTCTTCATCTCTGAGATGCGCCCCTGGTGCAAAACCACCCCTCCTAGAACCTGGACATCGAAGGGCCGCATCCCCAGCGTACGCCAGGAGGCCTCCCTGGCCACAGCAAAAGCCTCCGGCAAAAGATCGTCCAACGTTTCCCCGTTGGCAATTCTTTCTTTAAAACGATGGGTAGACTCACGCAACTGTTCATCCGTTAGCTGTTTGATGCGATCCTCATAGGAGTTCACTTCTTCAACATAGCGCCAGAGTCTTTTCACTTCTTTGACATGAGGATCCCCAAAAATTTTCTCCAAAAGCCCCATCTTTAACCCTCCTCGAGGGAAAATTTACCTCATCGCAGCAGATATAAATTATCAATTAATGTAAAATAATTGCTTTGCCCATTATAACATAATTTGCCCATCCTTTCACCTTTTAGCACGCCAAGGGGACCCTTTGCCAAACAACCCGCCCCGTGCCCGGGCAGGTTGTTCCAAAGAAATCCTCCTCATTCATTTAGTGTCATTCACATCCCTCAGAAAATCAGGCAGGCGGGTCATATCCGGCAGTACAGCTGCGGCGCCCTCCCGTGCGAACAGTTCCCTGTTCGCCTCTCCGCCGGGGCCCGTTAAAACAGCGGCAAACCCCGCCCCGGCCTCCCGTGCCGCCAGAAGATCGGCCATGGTATCGCCCACAACCCAGCAGGCCCCTTTGGGTGGAAGGGGCGGTGAGATAGCCAACTGCCTGTCATCTTTTTCCTTGCCCCAGTAAGCCTTCAGGAAAGGAAAAGGGTGGGGTTTCCCCAGGGAAATGCGGGGAAGTTCGCCGCCCAACGCCTCCTGGGCCTCTAGGACATGATCATGAGTTATTACCGAGTCACCTTCAAAGTAATCACTGATACCCATCTGTTCTAGCGGGTAAAGCAATTCATTCAGGGGCCGACCTGTAGCAATCCCCAGTTTCCAGCCCAGGCGGAGTAGCTCATCGAGGGCATGCTTAATCCTGGATATTTCCAAAATAGGCTCCTCCCTAGAAAGCAACCCCCTTTTCCCGGCGGCAACCTTTTTCGCCCCGCCAGGCAGCCCCTCATCCCTGCCCTCTCCCAGGTACCACTGCTGGAAGATATTCCGGATACCGGGCCATAGGGGAGAAGTCCCCATACTGCTGCCAAATATTTGAGCAAAAGGGGCCGGGGAAAGCGCAAAAAGCTTTTTTATAAGTTCACTACCCCGTGCCCCCTGGGACCAACCGTCCAGCACGGCAGCGAAGGTTGGTTTCCAAGTATCCCCGATCGTGGCCTTTTCCCTTGTTTGAAAAGAAGAAAGCCCCCCGGCAAGCAGATCCGCCCCTTTCCCGCCCCCTCCCTCCTTGCCCCCAGGGGAAAGAGCGCTCCCCATGGCCCCCCGGGTGGCCAGGTGGCGAAGCATAGCAATAAAATGAAAAATAAAGGTAAGATATGCTATATCCCAGTTGGAATTGATGGCCTGCTGTTTGAAAAAGGCAATAACCCTGTCCTCACAGAAAATAATCCGCCGCACAGTAGCAATTTCCCCGGGGGAGGGATCCGTTTTAAAGTCCGGTATCCCACCAAAGGGCTGCACGCCAAGGTGTTTCGCGCCAAATAATAATTCCCAGACGGTCAGCGCAGCGGCATCCCAATAGCGTTCTTCGCTGGTGATAACCCCATCCATATCAAAGATTATTTTTCGCTTTGCCGCAAGGTTCACTCCCCGGCCCCCATTTCCAGCCGGATCGGGCCAGCCACGCCCGCCGTCATTCCTTTTCGCCACGGGCGCACCTGAAGAGCGCTGCGCAGTGCCTCGCCAAAGGCACGGAAGGTTGCCTCCCAGATATGGTGACCGTTTTCACCCCTGATCAGATCGAGATGCAGCGTGCAGTCAGCGCCCTGGATAAAACCCTCAAAAAAGGTTATAAGATCCTCCGAAAGGATTTCTTCCACTTCCCGGGGCATAACCACCCCGGGGTGGTGCAGGTGCAAAGAGGCCCTATTTTCAAAACTGATGACAGCCCTTGAGAGCGCCTCATCGATCGTTGCCAAGGCAAAACCAAATCCCTTCACCCCTTCATCCAAGCGTTGCCCAACGCATTCCTTGATGGCCCGACCAAATGTCTGGCCAAGATCCTCGCATACTACATGGGTCAGATAAAAATCCCTGACTTTTATCTCTACTTCTAGATTGATTTCGCCCCGCCAGATAATATGTTCCAGCATATGGTTCAAAAAAGGGAGGGGGGTTTTGAGACCTTTTTTGGGTTCATCATGACGGGGTCCAAGATCGACAATAACCGCTATTTCCGATTCAGATGTTTTTCGTACAATTTTTTGTCGCATTGTTTTGCCGGCCCGGGAAATAGGGAACTATTTTCCCGCCGGCTGCACCTCCTTTACAAACCTCTTTTTGATCGCTAGGGCATGAGCGGCAAAGCCTTCGATTTCGGCAAAATGGGCCGCGGCATCCTTCAGGCCAGCAAACCCATCCGGAGTTACATAACCAAAGGAGGACCTTTTCAAAAAATCATGAACAGAAACCCCGGAATAAGAACGGGCAAAAGATCCCGTCGGCAAAATGGCATTGGGCCCCAGCACAAAATTACAAAGCGTAATCGGTGTGCAGGGTCCCAGCAGGATTTCCCCGGCATTTTTAAGGCGTGGCAAAAGGGCAAATGGCTCCACTGTAAGGACCTCCAGGTGCTCGGGTGCATAATCATTAATAAATTCCACCGAGGCATCCAGGTTTTCCGTCAGGACAATTCCACCGTAATTATTGAAAACCCTTTCTACAAAAGAACGCCTCCTTGCCGGTAGTTCTTCCATGAGCCGCTCCACCTGCAAGCGAACCTTTATGGCCAGCTCTTCCCCATGGGTTACTAGGAGAGAGGCAGAATCAGGACCATGTTCCGCCTCGATAAGCATATCCAACGATACGACCTGGGGATCGGCAAATTCATCGGCTAGAATAATGGCCTCGCTGGGCCCGGCCGGAAGCCCCACATCGAACACCCCGTAAAGGGCCCTTTTTGCCGCGCTGACATAGGCATTCCCGGGACCGAGGACCTTACAACAGCGGGGAACCGTCTCTGTCCCATAGGCCACCGCAGCAATGGCCTGCATGCCGCCAACCCGGTAAATTTCCTTGACCCCGGCAATATGCGCCGCAGCCAGGGTGGCTGCGTCTATTTTTCCTCCCTTTCCCGGAGGTGTACAAACAATTATTCTGGGAACACCGGCCACAACGGCAGGGATCCCCAGCATGAGCATAACCGATGGAAAACTGCCCTTCCCCCGGGGGACATAAAGGCAAACATCGGGAAGCGGCGCAACCTTTTCCCCGGCCATAATGCCCTTGCCAAGTTCTTTCATCCACATTTCCCCGGGAAGCTGCTCAGTGTGAAACTTTCTAATGTTAACCGCAGCATATTCCAGCGTATCCCGTGTTTTGCCATCAAGGGTTCTGTAGGCCTCCTCGATTTCCCCTGTGGCAACCGGCAGTTGCTCTTTCTCCAGGCTAACGCCATCGAACTTGTTTGTATAATAAAGGAGTGCACGATCCCCTTCCCGGCGAACCCTGGCAATTACCTCACGGGCCAGGGGTGTGTACTTCTCGATATCGATCTCGGAGCGCCGCAACAACCTATCGTATGATTCTTTTCCAAGTTCTGCCAGACGATAAATATTCAACAAAGACTACCCCCTTTGGTAAAAATAGGTAGTATATTTTCCCATTCCATACCTGCAACCCTGCGACAGGAAAAACCAGTTTCCCCGGCACAAAAAGTCATTCTCCCCCCCGGCCGGCCTCGGAGGCAATCTCCTCCGCCAACACCCACAGGCCACCGAGGACCAGATTGTGGCCACCCAAAAGAATGGGAATTGTGGATTCCACCGCGCAGCGGGTGAACTCCCTGAAAAAGGGATCGCCCATTTCCCGCCAGCGGCCCAGATCGGAAAGGTAGCGATCTTCCGCCGTCAAGCCGGGTCCCAGGTGTGCCATCAGGACACGGGTATCCAGCAGGGCAGCACTGCAGATCCTCTCCAGATAGCGGAAAAAACGTTGCGGGCCGGTTTCCTGTAAGAAAAAGGCCAGCAACGAAACAACTTCGCCCCTTTCTTGTCTTCCCAGTGCCCGCATGCCCCTTTCCTCCGAAAAAACTCTCAGGCGAACCTTCAGACTCCGGTTAATTTTCGCTATGGCGGGAGCACCTACCCTACCTAGAAGGGCAACATCCTTGTACTCACCCCGCAGGACTTTTTTCACCCTCTGCAAGGGGGCAAGATCCAGATCAAGCCCCTTTAAAAAAGCCCGCAGGTGAGCCCCGGCCAAGGCGCTTCCCGCAAGGATAAGCAAATCCGCCGGTGTATCCAGATCAAAAAGAAAACCGGTACTCATGGGAAAAAGCCTATGCTCCACACCGGTTCCGCCACTTAGCGCCACGGCCAGAATATTATCCATTTCCGGAGGTACAATACTATTGATAAGTTCCCCGGGGGAGAAAGCAACAATATCAGCTGACATGGTATTATTGGAATAAATAACGGGGCGATGAATAAGAAGAAATTCGCAGGCATCCCGCAGCTCCTCCGCCTTAATTAGGGGAACTCCGGCGCCGCCCATGTAAATCACATGCCTTAACCCCTCATGGTTGATCAGCCCCCGCAGTGCCCGTCCAAAATGAAATCCATCCTGCGGGGTGCTGCTTTTATGCACTTTTACCCCATAGGCAGCAGCTTTTTCTGCAAGTAGGGGATAATTCGTTAAAAGATTGATTGTCCCGATAGACTCCACTTCTTTTAACTTCGCAATATTATCAAATATTGCAGCCCGCCGGGCAGAAACCAGCATTTTCTGCATATCACCGGTAGGGTTCCCCCCCTCCATGATAACAATGCTCACTTTCTGCCCCATTAGTCTCTTGCTACCGGGCCCGGGCCCAAATTTACTTTCTTAATTAGCTGGCTCGATGAGGCCATAGTTTCCATCCTTGCGCTTGTATAAAACATTCATATCCTCTGTTTCCGCATTATTAAAAACAAAAAAATCATGGCCCAAAAGGTTCATTTGCAAAATGGCCTCCTCAATGGGCATGGGTTTCATGACAAAGCGTTTATTTTTAACCACGACTGGTTCTGTTTCCTCAGCCTCCACATGGGTGGAGAAATGTTTTTCATTGAGTCCCTTGATTCCTTTTTGCCTTAGCTTGCGATTGATTCGTGTTTTATATTTGTGTATCTGGCGTTCCAGTTTATCGCTAACCAAATCGATAGAAGCATACATATCCCCGGTGGCCTCCTCGCCCCTGAGAAGCAGTCCATCGATAGAGATCGTCACCTCGACAATATGATCCTCCCTAATTACATTCAAGGTAACTTGGGCCTCCAGCGGGGTATTAAAAAACTTATCAAGCCTATTTAGCCTTTTTTCCACATATTCCTGCAGCGCAGGCGTAACATTCATATTGCGTCCCCGAATATTGATTTTCATTGAATGGACAACTCCTTTCTACCACAACCCCATCTAAATTTATCATTCCCTATCCGGGCAAAAAATCCTTCACCTCCAGAAAAAATTGCCAGTGCAATAGTACTGTGGCAACCTCGCCCGGGCATATAAAAAAAAGAGAGGACAAAAGCCTCTCCTTTGTATCGCCATAGATAATTCTTGATGATATACAGAGACAGTACTTTTAGGCGTCCCTGCCCTCACAGATTAAATCTTGGTTACATTAGCCGCCTGCGGGCCCCTGCTTCCTTCCACAATCTCAAACTCGACTTCTTCCCCTTCAGCAAGCGTTTTGAATCCTTCCTGCTGGATAGCAGAGTAATGGACGAAAACATCCTCGCCGTCCTCCCGCTCAATAAATCCATAGCCCTTCTCCTTGCTAAACCATTTAACCTTTCCCAACATATTGACAAGATACCTCCTAAATAAAAATCTGTGGGGTTGGGACACACACATAATAAACTTAACATACCATTTTTTCTTTGTCAAATTTTTTAGGATGGAGAAATAGAGAGTGGATACACGATTACTTTAAGATATAAACCCTTAATTTCTTCCTGCCAAAGGCTAATGCCTCCCTGTGTTTATCGAACAGTAAATCTATTTTGGCACCTTTGATAGCACCTCCCGTATCCTCGGCCCGGGCATAACCATAGCCTTCCAGATAAACCAATGATTTAAGGGGGATAACCTGGGGATCCACGGCAATAATATGGGGCGTTTCCCTTGTCCCATCGCCGGCCCTGGCCCTAACGCCGGTAAAAGTATAGCCATCGTTATAAAACCCGGTGCACACTGCAGCACCCCTTTCATCAATAGGACAACCCGATCCCGGGGTACCGGGGCAATAGGCCGTGGCCTCGGCGATGATAACCCTTTCATAGTGTATGTTGCGGCCAGCCCGGGAAAGAACGTTTTTCTCCCCCTGCTCCAGGATAAGGTCCTGGGGTTCATCCACTGTGCTGGAAACTAAAACCCTGGATATTTCCCTACCATCCTCTTTCGTCAGTTCCCAGATTTCTTCACGCAGGCCCTCCCGGCCCTCTTGCCGGACATGGACCGCACCACTTTCCAAATCAGGGTTGGGAATACGAATTGTTCTATAGGGAAGTTTTACCCGGGAAACCTTATATTCCTTTACTATTCTGACAACAGCAACTGTATCCCCGGCTTTTAAAGGATGGTTCAGCGCCGGAAATATTTGATCATCTTCCTTTAACTCAACATTTTGTTCCCTTAGGAGGCCTGCCGCCTCCTGGGCATGGGTCCAAACTTTTCTGCCACGGCCGGCTACAGTTAAAAAAACCGGGGTGGCACGTTTTATGACAATGATATCCCCATCCGCAAGCTGCTCGCTTCTGGCGGGCACTACTTTATCATATTCCTGCAAGCCCAGGCCTTTTTCCAGCAGAAACTCCTCCACGGTCCCGCTAAATGTAGAATATTGCTTCTTTTCCGTCCCATCAATTACTAGTATTTCTTTATGTTGGTGGCAATAGAAAAACGCAAACAGGGCCAGCGCCAGTAATAAAAAAACTCCTATTTCGAAATTCCTTCTTCTTTTCCTTTTTTTAGCACCTGAACCGTGCAGAAGAGGTTCTATTTCATTTTCTTCCATCAATATCTCCCCCAAAAAAATGACTACGTTTCAGAGCTGTATTCTAGTCAACAAAATAAGTAATTATACGTTTAACTTAAAATATGGCCCAACTGCATAAACTTCATGCCAAAGATAATCAGAAGGGAGCAGCTACCCTTTCTTCAGGGCAGATGCTCCCCGGTCCGTTCATATTAAAGATACAATAACGTTAGGATAAAGCACGTTTTTTTAGCAGTGCGGTCTCTTTTCTAATCATTTTTTACCCGGTTCGATCGCTTCAATCCTTACTCGCCCTACCCCATAAGGTTTCAAGCCGATTCTATCAGCCGCCGCCATGGAGAGATCGATTATCCTTTCGCTGCTTTGGGGCCCCCGATCATTAATAGTGACATAGACACTTTTTCCTGTCCGTAAAAATGTCACTTTAACCTGTGTTCCAAAGGGCAACTGGCGATGGGCCCCCGTCAGGCCATTCTGATCAAAAATCTCCCCGCTGCTGGTCCGTCGACCATGAAACTTTGTTCCATACCAGGAGGCCAGACCCTCCCTGCTATAATCATAAATCCTTTCACCCCGGGAGGCAACTGCGGCCGGGCTTTTGGGGGCAACCCGGGGCGCCGTCCCAATTCTGACTTTCGCATCCTGGGGATCCTTCAATATTTTTTCCTGAATAAGTTCCCGGGAAAACTCCTTATCCCCGGCATAAACCACCTTATATTCCAACTCAAGGATTCCCTCATGGCCCTGCTGCACGACCGTGTACTTCCCCTTGGGAAGTTCCCTATCCTCTTCCTTGAAGGTGTTATAGGGAATCTTTTTCTGTTCGAACTCGGAAACCACCCTGCGGGGAATAAGGGTAATCTCCGCCCCCGGCAGCAATAAATTTTCCGGCGGCGGTACCACAAAAAAACCACCATCCGGAATGTTCATTTCCTCTAAAAATTTTTTAACCGTAGGGGCCGACGTATAATATGTAGCAGCCGCTCCCCTCACGCTTAATACTATGGGGAATGTTCTCTCAATAGTAATTTTCATACCATTTTTTAGCGGCGCATAAACCCCGGGGTAAATTTTATCATGAAATCTTACCTCGATTTCTTGTTCCTCCAGCAAATCCCCCACACTTGTTGCCCTAGATTCTACCTCATACTGGCTTCCTGCATCGTCGATCACCACTTCCACTGTAGAAAGCAGGCGGAAACCAAGGAGTGCACCACCCAAAAGCAAAATACAGGCCGGAAGATAAAAGCAGGGTCTTATCTCCGTGCCGACTTTTCCCGTAACCATCAATAAAACACCACACTTTTCCAAGCTACCAATCCACGGGAGTTAATAATCCCGCTCGGCATTACATGATCATATGCGAAAAAGGTTACGGGTATTCTCCAGGCATTGTTGACCCAGATAACCCAGTGTCCTTCCCCGCAAGGCAGCTACTTTCTCGGCAGTATACTTGACATAGGCCGGCTCATTACGTTTACCACGCAAGGGATGGGGTGGCAGAAATGGGGCATCGGTTTCCACGAGCAACCTCCCCGGGGGCACCATGGATGCCACTTGGCCCAAAACGATATTCTTTTTATATGTAACAGGTCCGGCAATAGAGATATAAAACCCCATGTCAAGTAGCGTTTTTGCCAGGGCCACATCACCGGAAAAACAGTGTATGACACCCCTGGCCTCTGGTAATCCCTCTTTTTCAAAAGTCTCCACTATTTCATCATGGGCTTCCCGGTCATGAATGATCACCGGTAGGTTTATTCTCCTGGCCAGAGCGAGCTGTGCCTGAAAAACTTCCCTCTGCTCCGGCCGGGGAGACCGGTTCCGGAAAAAATCCAGCCCTATTTCCCCAATGGCCACTACCTTGGGGTGTTTGGCCATATCCTCCAATTTTTGTAAATACCCCTCCGGCACCCGTGCCGCCTCGTGGGGGTGGATTCCCACAGCAGCATAAATTGGTGAATATTTGCCCGCCAGTTCGACAGCCCTTAGGGAGGAAGCCATATCGAAACCTACATTAATGATTAATTGAACGCCGGCCTTCTCCGCCCTCTCCAGAACATTTTCCCTATCCTCATCAAAATCCTTAAAATCAAGGTGGGCATGGCTATCGGCAAGGGCAGCGGCCTTACCCCCGTTCATGAAATCTTGCTCCCGGCAGGAAGCTGGCTGTCTATCGTCGTCAGGGCCAACTTGCCCTCCTCAGCTGTGGCGGCCAGGATCATCCCCTCGGAGAGCAGGCCCCTCAGTTTGACAGGTTTTAAATTTACCACAAAGAGTGCTTTCTTACCCTGCAGCTCCTCAGCAGAATAATATTCCGCAATACCGGCAACGATCTGCCGGGGTTCTTCTTCCCCCACATCTACCTTCATCACCAACAGCTTGTTGGTTTTCGGCACAGGTTCAGCAGAAACAATCTCACCAACGCGAATGTCAACTTTGCCAAAATCATCAATTGAGATCATTTTTTCCACTCCTTCCTTGGTAGAAATTATTTCGGGGATTTTTTCCTTGGCATCCCTCTTCCCTTCGGGGGGCCGCGTTTCCCCCAGAAGTGCCTTCAGTTCCCCTTCCACATCCAGACGGGGGAAAAGATCCGCCTGGCGCTCAGCCTTGATACCCGGCGGCAAAAGCCCCCAGCGGGACAGGCTTTGCCAATCCTGCAAGGCGGGAAGATCATTCATGCCCAGCTGTGACCAGATCCGGCCGGGCGTACGGGGCATAAAGGGGAGCAGGAGAACGCCGATAAAACGGAGGGACTCACAAAGATTATAGAGAACAGTGCCCAGGCGACCCTTTTTATCCTCACTCTTGGCCAGCGACCAGGGGGTATTCTCATCGATATATTTATTTGAACGCCGCACCAGGGCCCAGAGGGCCTCCAGCGCGCTGCTCAACTGCAGCTTATTCATCAACCCTTCCAGGCGTGCGGGTGTGGAAAGGGCCGTATTTTTGAGCTGGCCATCCACCGTCGTTTCCTCCGGCTCCGGGGTAGGGATAACGCCTCCAAAATAGCGTTCCACCATAGTAATCGTACGGCTGAGAAGGTTGCCAAGATCGTTGGCCAGATCGCTGTTGATCCGCAGCAACATAGATTCGTTACTGAAAACACCATCCGTCCCAAAGGGGATTTCCCTCAGTAGGAAATAGCGCAGACTGTCTGAACCGTAGCGCTGAATCAACAAGGTGGGATCGACAACATTCCCCCGGGACTTGGACATTTTCCCTTCCTTCATGATCAGCCAGCCATGCCCAAATACCTGCCTAGGCAAAGGGATCCCCAAAGCCATGAGAAAAATGGGCCAGTAAATGGTATGAAAGCGGATAATTTCCTTAGCCATGAGATGCACATCGGCCGGCCAATACCTGTGAAACAACGTCTCATCATCGGATGAATAACCGAGCGCGGTAATATAGTTGCTGAGGGCATCCAGCCAGACGTAGATGACGTTCTTGGGGGCAAAAGGAATGGGGATACCCCAATCAAAGGTGGACCTGGAAACATAAAGATCTTCCAGGCCCGGACGAAGGAAATTGTTAATCATTTCATTTTTGCGGGATGTGGGTTGAATAAAATCCGGATTTGCCTCGATATATTGTAAAAGTTTATCAGCGTATTTGGACATGCGAAAAAAATAGCCTTCCTCGGCAACCAGCTCCACAGGCCGGCCACAATCCGGACAATTACCATCCTCTGCCTGCCGTGCTGTCCAAAAGGCCTCGCAGGGTGTACAGTACCAGCCTTCATAGCGCCCCTTATAAATATCACCCTGCTGATACAGTTTGTTAAAAATATGCTGAACGGCTTCCTTATGGCGTGGTTCAGTAGTCCTGATAAAATCATCGTAGGAAATATCGAGCATGGACCAAAGCTCCTTTATCCAGGCGACGATCCCGTCCACAAAAGCTTGGGGATCTTTCCCCGCCGCTTCTGCACTGCGCTGTATTTTCTGACCATGCTCATCCGTCCCCGTTAAAAACCAGACATCAAAACCGATCAACCGCTTAAAGCGGGCCAGGGCATCGGCGGCAACTGTTGTATAGGAATGCCCAACATGCAACTTATCACTGGGATAATAAATGGGAGTTGTGATGAAAAATGTCTTTTCCCCTCGTTCCATGCAAAAACCTGCCTCCTTATGTCCTTCTACAACAATGAGTAATTATACCATAAAATAAATAGGTGGGCAAATTTAGCAATATCTGCGCGTAAAGCAGGAAAATGACCCAAAAGAGGAAAATACTATGATCAGAATCAGCAATGTGAGGTGCTTCACTTGTCAAGACATCAAATCATCACTGATCCCAACAAGCTTATTTTCGCCATGGATATAGGAACCCGCAGCGTCGTCGGCATTGTCTGTTACCCGGAAAACGATAAGCTCCGCGTCCTTACCTCTGAGGTTGCCTTCCACCAGGAAAGGGATATGTTTGACGGGCAGATACAGAACATTGAGGGCGTCGTAAAAACATCCCGGGAGGTCAAAGAAAAATTGGAAAAACGGCTGGGAATCCCCCTGGAAAGGGTTGCCATTGCCGCCGCCGGGAGAGCCTTAAAGACCTGCCGTTACCAGCTGGTCAAAGAATTTCCTCAAAAGCAAAAAATACGCCGGGAAGAGATTGCCCCCTGGCAGTTGGAAGCCGTGGAAAGGGCCAGGCAAACCCTTTTTGATGAGGAAACTGCTGCTGCCGGTGCCGACCGCTACTATTGTGTCGGCTATACAACGGTAGCCTACCTTTTGGATGGGTACCCCATCACCAACCTCATCGGGCAAAGCGGCAACAAAATCGGTATCGAGGTCCTGGCTACATTCCTTCCCCAGGTGGTCATCGACAGCCTGCTCACCGTTGTGGAAAAACTGGGGCTGGCTGTTCATAATCTTACCCTGGAACCCATTGCCGCCCTGAATGTAACCATCCCCCATGAGTATCGTGCCTTAAACCTCGCCCTCGTCGATGTCGGTGCCGGCACGACAGATATCGCCCTTACGTATCGGGGCGCAGTGAGTGGCTATGCCATGGTACCCCTGGCCGGGGATGAAATCAGCGAACACCTTGCCGAAACGTATTTGCTCGATTTCCAGGCAGCGGAAACGGTTAAGCTGAAACTGGCACAAAAAAAGGCCAAAATCTCCTTTCAGGATATCCTGGGAAACAGCTATAACCTTCCCGGGGAAGAAATTCTGGCCGTTATCGAACCAGCAGTGGAAAAGTTGGCCGATGCCATCGCCTCGACGGTAGAGGAGTACAATGATGGCCCCCCCCGGGCCGTATTTTTAATTGGAGGGGGCAGCCAGACACCCTTTCTCAAGGAAAAGATTGCCGAAAGGCTAAAACTCCCCACCAAAATGGTCGTCATACGCGGCAGGGAAATTATCCAGCAAATCACCTATACCGGCAGGAAACTAAAAGGGCCGGAATCGATCACGCCTTTTGGTATCGCCGTGGCCGCACAGCAAAAAAGTTATTTTGGCTTTTCCTACCTGACAGTCAATGAAAAAGTAGTCCGGCTGCTGGATACAGAAAATCTTAGGGTGGGGAATGTCCTCATTGCTGCCGGGTTCAGTTCGCAAAAAATGATCGGCAGACGTGGCCCGGGAATTAAAATCTCTGTTAATGGGGAAGAAAGGTTCTTTACAGGCAACGCCGGGGAAAGCGCAATTATTCGCCTCAATGGGGAGATTGCCTCTTTGGAAACAGTTGTGAAGAACAACGATAATATCACAGTAGAAGAGGCCAGGGACGGCCCGGCCCGCCAGCTGAAGGTTTCCGAGGTCCTCCCCCTGCAGGGCAGGAGGCAAGTCTATTTAAACGGGCAGCCCTGCTCCCTGCCCTTGGCCATCTATCTCAATGGAAAAAGGATTGAAGACGAGGGGACACTTCTCCAAAATGGGGATAGGCTGAAGTGGCAATTTGGAAATCTGGGCACATTTCTAAAGACGATGAAATTGCAAGCCAGCCCTGTCGGCTGGGAAATAAATGGCATTGAAGCCGATTTGGAACAGATACTCAAACCAGATGATAAAATATCGGCCAGATTCCCCGAGGAAGAAACAAAAGAAGACAAGGCCCCAGAAACCATGGTCCAGGGAAAAACCACTACGCTGACCATCAATGTCAACGACGAACCGATTCAAATTCCGGCAGAACCGGCCCCCTCCTTTATAAACATTTTTGATTATATCGACTTTGATCGCAGCAAACCACGAGGTAGACTGATCATGATCCACAATGGGAAACCTGCCACCCTGACGGGAAAACTGCATAGCGGGGACAAGATAGCTATTTTTTGGGAACAGGATTCATGATCGGCACGATGAAGGGTGCAAAAAAAGCCTAATTTGCCAATAATATGATGGTTTTACTTATTTATGTAAAAAAGGTATTGACCTCCCCTCGCACTTACCTGTATAATATTTCATGGAAGTATATGTCGAAAACTGTAAAAGGGGTGTGAGGGGTTGAAATCAACAGGAATTGTGAGAAAGGTCGATGAACTTGGGAGAGTAGTTATCCCTATTGAGCTACGGCGTACCTTGGGTATCAGCATTAAGGATGCCCTGGAAATTTATGTGGATGGGGAGAAAATCATTTTGAAGAAATACGAGCCGGCATGCATTTTCTGTGGGAATGCTGATGGAATTATACAATTTAGCGGAAGAATAGTATGCCAGGATTGCGTTCGGAAGATGTCGGACTAATACCTCATTTTATAAAGGAATTTTTAAATCTTTAGGGGCCTTCCATCCCCATCAGGAGGCCCCAGTTTTATTCTGTATCATTTTGTCTTTTTAGTTCCAGAACCAGCTGGTAAGCCTTTCTTCGGGTAATAGGCAGCATGGCAGCGGCCTTTTTTGCCGCTGCGGAAGGAGTGCAACCATTTTTTAGATACTGCATTATTTTTTTCCGGGCCGCTGCCTTCACCGCAACCGGTTCTCCCGGGAGGGGATTTTCCTGCCGGTCGGCCTCCTTTGACCTTTCAAGGGGGGATATAACGAGGGTAACCTCTCCCCGCAACATTCCTTTGGTGAAATGCCCCAGGAGATATCCTGGTTTCCCCCTGATTACCTCTTCAAACCTTTTGGTCAGCTCCCTGCAGACTGTCAGTTCCCTTTCCCCCATGATTTTCGCCATTTGCCCCAGTGTATCCAAAAGACGATGTGGCGATTCATAAAGGACAACGGTTTTTTCTTCCTTTGAAATCCCTTCAAGTTCCGCCCTGCGGCGGTTTTTTTTATGGCTAAGAAAGCCCCAGAAGACAAATTTAGTCCCGGGATAGGCGGCATTAATCAATGCTGTCAGCACCGCCGAGGCTCCCGGTAAGACAGTATAGGGCAGTTCCTCTTCCACCAGCCTGCGGACAAGATAAAGGCCGGGATCGGATAGTCCCGGCATACCGGCATCGCTCAGCAAAACAACCCTGGCCCCTTCCTGCAGTCTACTGATGATCTCCCGGCTTTTTCTTTCCCTGTTCGCCTCACGGTAGGGAGTCAGTGATGCCTTAATGCCAAAGTGGTTTAATAATTTCTGCGTATGGCGCGGGTTTTCCGCGGCGACAAGATCAGCACATTTAAGACAGTCAAGAACCCGCAGCGTGATATCGCGCAAGTTGCCTATCGGTGTGGCACAAAGGAACAACGTCCCCCTGTCAAATCCTTCTGTCACTTTCATCTTTTCCATTATTAGAAATTCACTCACGATCCATATTTTTGGTTCTGCCTATGCCATTCCTCCTACTGTGTTTTTTTGTCGACCTCCTCCAAAGGGAAGTCCTCCTGCCGCGAGTTTTCCAATAATTCGACGCGGAGGGTTTTCCTTAATAGGTTTGCGCTGACTACCTTACCATCACCATGAGGCGTCACGACTATCTCCCCCGGTGAGGGAAAATCGCCGCGGATACACCCATATTGTTCAGCCTCATAGCGCAGGCAACACATTAAACGCCCACAGATACCGGATATTTTGGTAGGGTTAAGAGAAAGATTTTGTTCCTTGGCCATGCGAATAGAAATGGGGCCAAATTCACCGAGGAAGGTTGCGCAACACAGACCACGCCCACAGGGGCCCATACCCCCAATAATTTTGGCCTCATCGCGTACGCCTATCTGTCTTAGTTCAATGCGCGTGCGAAAAACCGAGGCCAGATCCCTGACAAGTTCACGAAAATCTACCCGGCCTTCAGAGGTAAAGTAAAAAATAATTTTATTGTGATCGAATGTATATTCTACATCGACTAGTTTCATTTCCAGCCTGTGCTTTTCCACCTTTTCCAGGCAAATTTTTAGTGCCTCCGTTTCCCTTTGTTTGTTTTCCTCGATCTGTTTGTAATCAGATTCTGTAGCAATTCTACGGATTATTCTCAAGGGGGGCACAATTTCATCTTCGCCCACTTCCCTGCTTTCCTGAACAATTTCTCCAAATTCCAATCCCCGGCTTGTTTCCACGATAGCACCCTGTCCAACATTCAATTCCAGATTGCCGGGATCGAAGTAATAAATTTTGCCGGCGCGACGAAAGCGCACTCCAACAACTTTGGGCAAACTAGACAACTCCTCTCATCTTTAAGAAAAAAACTTCCAACGCCAGACGACGGTTTACAGTACCAAATAACTCCTCCTGTAACTTAAACAAAGCTCTACAAGCTCTCTCCAGACCAAATGAACCGTTTCCACCCTTGGATAGCAGATGGTGAAGTTTTTGCCGGTAAACCAACAAGAAGGTCGCAACTATTTCCTGCAGATCATCCCGCTGTGAAAGCTCTTCAGCCAAAGGAAACAGCTCCCCTATTGCCGAATTTTCAGCACGCCCGAGCAATTCATGGGCTTCCGCTAATTTTTCTTGCCAACCTTCCTGGGAAAGCATCGCTAGGGCCTTGCCCGGATTGCCCCCCGCCAACGATATCAGAAGTTCCTGCTTGGCAGGCGACAGGTTTGCCTTAGTTTGCAGAAGTGCTAACATATCCTCATCTGAGAGCGGTTTCAAAAGGAAATGTGTACAACGCGAAAGAATTGTCTGCAAAAGTACCCAGGGGCGTGCACTAAGCAGCAGGAAAACAACATCCTCAGGCGGTTCCTCGAGAATCTTCAGAATGCTGTTTCCGGCAGGAAGTGTCAGCAGATCTGCCCCATAGATGATACAAATTTTTTTGGTCCCCTCGGTGGGAAGGTAGGAAAGTTTTTCTTTCAATTCCCTAAGCTGCTCAATTTTAATCGAAGCACCCTGTGGCTCGATCTGAAACAGGTTCGGGTGATTCCCGCTGATCGTTTTACGACAGGAAAGGCATAGACCACAAGGGGGATTTGGGTGGGCACAGTTAAGCGCCTGGGCAAAAAGAAGAGCCAGAGTCCTTTTGCCACTACCAGGAGGACCAGAAAAAAGATTGGCATGATTTATTTCCTTGCGGGCCAGCGATCTTTTTAATGCCCTGATCAGCAAATCCTGCCCGATGATATGTTCAAATCCCACATTATTTTCCTCTTTCCCGACAATTTCAGATGCCTATTTATGATCCTAACATGAATGATACTGCCATAAAAAGTGTTAAAGGAGATCCCTTACCTGCCCCCAAATCTGCTCGTGCACTTTTTCCGGCGGCTTTTCAGCATTAACTAAAAAAATCCTTTGCGGATCCTGTTTGGCCAACTGCAAAAAACCTGCCCTGACCCTGCGGTGAAAATGCTCATTTTTCCGTTCGATACGATCACCGCCGGCATATTCCCCCGGCTTGCTCTGCAGGCGTTCCAGACCCTTTTCCACCGGTAGATCGAGAAGGAAGGTTTTACCCGGCAGGAGCCCGGCAGTTGCCCAAAGATTAAGCGTATGGATCATCTCCGGATCCTCGCCCCCGGCATAGCCCTGATACGCAATGCTGGAATCAATAAAGCGATCGCTGATCACTATTGTTCCTTTTTCCAGTGAAGGCCGGATAACCTGACTGACAAGCTGGGCACGGGCCGCCCCATAAAGGAAGATTTCACAGGGAACAGTCATTTCACAAAAAAGGGGGTTTAACAGTATCCCACGTACCTCTTCGCCAATAGACGTGCCACCAGGCTCCCTGGTCAGTAAGACCCGCCGCCCCCGCTTCTCTAATTTTTCCTGCAACATGCGTGCCTGGGTTGTTTTCCCTGAACCATCCGGGCCTTCAATACTAATAAACAACCCCCCGGCAGATGTAAGCACCAATTTAATCCCCTGCCTCCCTAGTCATTTTACCATAAATCAGAATTGATACCACTGCAAAAATTATGGAGGCGTGTGTTCCGGCATTAATCAACATTTTTTCACAACAGTTATCCATTTAAGCGTTGGATCTTTCACGCCCTGAAAGAAAACCCCTTCAGCTCTTTTCTCCCGAAGAAAATGTACTACATTCTTCCCTATGATCTCCCCCGGAGCAATAATGGGTATCCCTGGAGGGGAAACAATCACCATCTCCGCGCAAATCTCCCCCACCGCCTTTTCAAGTAAAACGGAAACTGGGGGTGCCTGCAGTGCTTGGCGGGGAGAAAGAGGAAAGGGGGAAAAGTTTTCCGCTGCGTTACCTTCACCGTTATTGATGGCACCGGCAAAAAATGTCGGGGGGAACTCCTGTGGCGGCAATTGTGCTGCAATAGCCCTGTTTTTGTTATCCAGAAGGGAACGGACCCGGACCAGGGCCCTAAGAAAAGGGCTGTAGGACCTACCCAGCTGGGCCGGGCCCCCGATAGCCAACAGATAACCACCTGCCTCCAGCTCCACCTGATAACCCCTTTTTGCCAGCAGGCGGGCAAACTCATGTCCTCCGCCCCGGGGAAACAAAAGGGTGATCCGGCAGGGATCGAGGTAGAAACCCATTTCTTCAACCTTTTCCACCTGCAGAAAAGCAAATCCCCTCGCAGAAAGGCCCCGCCGTATCGTCTGCCCCCAATCCCATAGACGGGAAAACATTTCCTCACCCCGCAGGGCCATTTGCCGCCGCATAAGATCCAGGGAAATCATCACCGGGTACGATGGGCTGCTTGTCTGCATAACCTGAAGCCAAAATCCGATCTTACTGCTGCTTATCTTTTTTCCCAGATGCAAGAGTGCTCCCGGCGTGAGGGAACCGAGAGATTTGTGGGCACTATGCAGCCAAAGATCCACTCCGGCCATAGCGCCATGGGGAAGCCTATCCCCATAAAAAGGGAAATGGCCCCCATGGGCCTCATCGATCGCTAATATTGCACCAAATTTTTCTGTAACTTTCCTGAGGGCTGGAAGGTCCGCGGCTACACCCCAATAGGAAGGGGAGGTTACCAACACTAGCGCGGTCTCCGGGTTTTTTAACAACCCTTTTTCCACAGATTGGGGAGAAACGTTGAGAGGAAAGTTAGTAGAAGGTTCTTTTTCTATGGGCAGATAGACGGGCCTGGCACCAGAAAGAGCTATACCATGCAGGACAGCCTTATGGGCAAGCCTTGTCAGAAGAACCTTTCTCCCAGGTGGAGCAAAGGCCATGAATAGAGCTAAAAGCCCCCCGGTCACACCATTGATCATGAAAAAAGTCTTACTGGCCCTAAAAAGTTGGGCTGCGAGTCCCTGGGCTTCTTTTATGGCTCCCCGGGGCAGATGGAGATCATCGAGTGGATCCAACTCTGTTAAATCCCATTTCATCAGGGAGTTAAATCCTACCTGCCGGAGCCAGGGGGCTCCGGGGCCACGGCCATGCAGTGGTACATGCAGGGATTTTGTCCCGCTGCGGACAAAGCGGCGCGCTGCCCGATACAATGGTGCATCTAGCTGGGAAACAGTTCGGCTAATACAATCACCTGCTCTTTTCAAATACTGGCTAGCGGGTAGGATAAGGCCTTATCTAATATTTGCCTAATTTTTTCCACATAATTGTCATAATCATCCTCTGTTGAAGAAGAGCTGACTATTTTTTTCTCACATTCCGCACAAATAAAAGTATCAAAAAGGTTAATACCGCAGTCCGCCGTAGAGTAACAGAAAAAGCATCTTTTTCCCCTGGAATCTTTCAACCTTTACACCATCCCAAAACAGTCTAATTGTGATAACTCTGTCACCTAGACATCATATGAAATGAATGGGGAAAATGTCCATGGCCTCTGGCAGGGCCCTGGCATGGCCTAGCGTAGGGTATAATTGGGTGCCTCCTTCGTTATCTGCACATCATGGGGATGGCTCTCCAAAAGCCCGGCGTTCGTAATGCGCACAAATTTCGTTTTTGTTTGCAACTCTTTGATATTTTGCACGCCACAGTAGCCCATTCCGGCACGGAGTCCACCAGTCATCTGGAAGACGATATCGGAAACAGTCCCCCGATAGGGGACACGGCCTTCGATCCCCTCGGCAACAGTTTTTAGTTCATCTTCCTGAAAATAGCGATCACGTCCGCCTTCCTTCATGGCACCAACGGAACCCATGCCCCGATAAACCTTATAGCTGCGACCCTGGTAAATTTCCAAATCCCCGGGGCTTTCCTCAGTCCCGGCAAAAAGGCTGCCGATCATCACTACATCGGCCCCGGCAGCCAGTGCCTTGGTAATATCCCCCGAATATTTGATCCCGCCGTCGGCAATAACAGGGACGCCAAACCCGTGTGCAACCTGGGACACATCAAAAACAGCAGTAATTTGCGGGACACCGATACCCGCTATAACCCTCGTCGTACAGATAGAACCTGGCCCTACCCCCACCTTGAGGGCATCAGCCCCGGCACGAATAAGATCCCTGGCCGCCTCGGCCGTGGCAATATTGCCGGCGATGACATTTGCCTGGGGATGGGCCTCCTTTATTTTACTGACCATGCGAATAACCAGTTCTTGGTGACCATGTGCTGTATCGACCACAAGAACATCTGCACCTGCCTCCAATAGGGCAGCAACCCGTGCCATGGTATCCCTGCTAATCCCCACGGCGGCCCCGACCAGCAGGCGACCATTTTTATCCTTGGCAGATTTGGGATAGGCTATGGTCTTCTCTATATCTTTAATCGTGATTAGCCCTTTCAACATAAAATTATCATCGACAATGGGCAGTTTCTCTATTTTATGCTTGGCCAAAATCCCCTGAGCCTCATCGAGGGTGGTTCCCTCCGGCGCAACGACAAGATTATCCTTGGTCATCACGTCTTTTATTAATTGTGTAAAATCTGTTTCAAAACGCAGATCACGATTGGTAATAATCCCGACCAGCTTCCCTTGCACCGTGATAGGAACCCCGGAGATGCGGTATCTTTCCATCAATGCAGCGGCATCATTGATCGTATGCATGGGAGAAAGAAAAAAGGGATTAGTGATGACACCGTGTTCCGAGCGTTTTACCCGGTCCACCTCATCAGCCTGCCTTTCCAGGGGCATGTTGCGGTGGATAACCCCTATGCCTCCCTCTCTGGCCACAGCAATAGCCGTGCGAAACTCCGTAACTGTGTCCATCCCGGCACTCATTATGGGAATATTCAATTTAATTTTAGCCGTCAGGTTAGTTTGGATATTAGCATCCCGCGGCAAAATTTTGGAACGTGAAGGCAACAGTAAGACATCGTCAAAGGTAATTCCCTCTTTACTAAAGCGTTCATCCATTGTCTATCCCCCGCATTTTTCTTCCCAAAATTTTATTAATCATAGCAAAAAAACCCCCACTGTGTCAACTTTTGCGGGCCCCCCGAAAAGAAAAAAATGCATCCATCTTTGTCGTTTTATCCAAATATGTTAAAATGATTCAACAGTCTGGATACCTGTAACGTTAATTAACGATTTTTTGGGTAACAGAACCCCGATCAACTTGAAAGGAGCCGAATAAAATGCTATGGAAGAAAAAGGGGCCTGAAAACACCGGCGTGACTGCCAGGGCAGCCTTGAAAAAGGCGACCGATCTGGATATAAAAAATATTATTGTAGCCTCCAACACCGGAAAAACCGCCCAATACTTTGTAGACAAGGGGTTTTTTATCACCTGCGTCACGCACCATAGCGGTTTCAAAACCCCTGGGGAAAATGAAATGAAAAGGGAGATGAGGGAACAGCTGTCGGCAAAGGGGGTTCAGATTCTTACCACCACGCACCTGCTAGCCGGCGTAGACCGGGCTGCACGCTTAAAATTTGGCGGCGTTTACCCGGCAGAAATAATTGCCTCATCCTTGCGGATTCTGGGGCAGGGGATCAAGGTATGCGTAGAAATTGCCTGCATGGCTTTGGACGCGGGGCTGATTCCCTATGGGGAAGAAGTTATATCTGTCGCCGGAAGTGTACATGGGGCAGATACAGCCTGCGTTATCGTTCCCGCCCATTCTCATCAGTTTTTCGACACAACCATCAAAGAAATTATCTGTATGCCCCGGGAAAAATGATAAATACCGGCCCGGGCCAGAAACCCTTGCAGTTGGTATCCTCTAGGCAGCAACCATTATGATTGGCAATTTTCCGGGCCGGCCAGGGAAAATATTGTACAGAAGGAGAAAAGCGGAGGGGCCTTGCCCCTGTAGCGAAAGCAGCCCCCCACTTTTTTTATTGGGCCTTTGTTACCTTAGGCCGATAAATATCTGTGTAAACATTTTGCCATATGGCCCACCATCGACGATGCCAATCCCTACATGGGTAAAATTTTTTTGCAAAATGTTAGCCCGATGCCCGGAACTGTTCATTAAGGATTGATGCGCGCGGGCAACGGTAGGCGCCCCTGCAATATTTTCCCCTGCCAGATGGTAGGTAATCCCCGCTCCACTAATCATTTCAAAGGGTGATCCGTAAGTCGGTGACTGGTGGGAAAAATAACCCAATTTTATCATATCCGCGCTTTTCAAGCGGGCGAGATCCACAAGCCCTTCATGAATCGCCAGCGGCTGGAGCCCCTCCCGGCGGCGTTCCTCATTAACGGATCGCCACATTTCCGCCTCATCCTTTGAGAGAAAAGCTCCCGTTTCTTGCCCCTGTCCGGGATCCGGCCAAGGCTCCTCCCCTGAACCCGGTTCCAACCCCGGCTCGGGCCCCGGTGCAGGATCAGGTTCCTGCGCGGGGTCTGATCCGGGTCCAGGATGGGGATCCGGCACTGGGTCTGATCCAGGGGTGGGATCGGGATCCGGCACTGGATTAGGCTGGGGATCGGGCACAGGCTCCGGGCGGGGCAGTGGCCTGGGTTCTGGGCGGGGAACCGGTGCGGGCCCGGGTTTTACCGACCAGCCGGGAATAAAATGGTACCTATTAATATAAAAACGTGTAAAACTGCCATGCCTGCCCATTTCAGTTCTTTTCAGGGGAACCCTAAACTGGTAAACTTGTGTCTTGCCCTCCCCTTTACAATTATCCTTCTGAAGACAGATTTTTGACGGCAGTTTTTGGTAGCCGGCGTGCCCCTGCCCATGGTCTGTGCATGCTGCCACGGGTGAGGCCAGGGAAAAAAGCAAAAGAAACATGATAAATAGAATCGGTAGCAATCTTTTCTTGCCAAGCATTTCTTTTGGTTCTCCTTTCTTACAGAATTTGTAATACCTTGTATAATTATAGCCGGCTTACAGTATTTGCTCAAACTGCCTGCACGCCCCTGATTTACCTTGATCTGCCTTTAGCGGGAACAGATGGGGAATAAAAAACCCCTCCATTTCTTTCGATTAATATGGGCATCAATTTTTGATGATAACATATTATGGTAAACCACCCCTGATATATAAAAAGAGGAAGCCAAAACAATTGGCTCCCTCTTCCTTTTTCCGTGACCCGTTTCCCTGTGACAGTTTGCTGCCCAGGGAGCAGGGTATTAAGGTATAAAAACTACATCGCCGGGAAAAATTAGGTTGGGATTCTTGATCTGGGGATTAGCGGCAATCAGTGTATCGAGCGCAACACCAAAGCGTTTGGCTATGAGAAAGAGCGTATCACCTTTCTGAACAGTATACTCCCTCCCCGGCGGACGGTGCGGTGGACGGGGTGGATGCGGCGGACGGGGTGGATGCGG